>JBCCQM010000065.1:0-37836 GCA_039024335.1 Myxococcota bacterium | reverse complement strand
GCTTGGCCTCCTGCTGACGTGGCGGGTGGGGCGACGGTTCGGCCCCGTCGTCGGGTTGGTGTCGCTCGTGCTGCTGTCGACCACGCCGGTGTTCGTGGGTCACGCCTTTGCGAACCCGAAGGACCTGCCGTTTGCCGTTGGCATGATGGCCGGGGTCCTTGGCCTGCTGCGCTGGTTCGAGGCCGAGACGCCAACGTGGCGCACCGCGGTGGGCACGGGGCTGCTGCTTGGCGCGGCGTGCTGCGTTCGCGCGGCCGGCTTGATGCTTTTGCCGATTCTGGTCGTGGGCCAGGTGCTCGTGCTGCGGCGCTCGAAGGACTGGCGAGGCGTGGCGGACCGGGTCGTTCCGCCCTTGGTCGTCGCGCTGGGCGTCGCGTGGGCGGTGATGCTGCTGCCGTGGCCGTGGGCGCTGCACAACCCGCTGGTGCGCCCGGGGTTGGCGGTGGCGAACCTCGTCGACTTTCAGGCCCACGACCGCACGATGCCGTTCGCCGGCGAACCGATGCGGACGCTGGAGCCGCGGCGGGACTACGCGCTGCACTACCTCGCGCTCAAGCTCCCCGTGAGCGTGCTGCTCGGTCTCGTGCTCGCGGCGGTGCACGGTCGCCGGGCGCAGCCCATGCTCGCGCTGGTGGCCGCGGCGCTGCTCGTCCCGCTGGCTGCGGTCGTGGTGCTCAACCCGGTGCTTTACGACGGCTTGCGCCACGTGTTGTTCCTCGTGCCCGCAGCCTGCGTGCTCGCGGCCTGGGGCTGGACGGAGACGGTGCGTCGCTGGTGGCGGGGGTGGGTTCTCTTCGTGGGGGCGGCGGTGCTGGTGGCAGTGGGCGCGACCGGCCGCCAGGTGATCCGCATCGTGGCCGATCATCCGACGCAGGCGGTGTGGTTCAACGAACTTGCGGGCGGCCTGCGGGGCGTGGAGGACCGATACAGCCTCGACTACTACGGCTTCTCGTACGGCCCGGCGTCGGAGGCGTTGCGCGCCTACGTTGCGTCGGATCCGTCGCTCGCCACGCTCGAGGCGATTCCCGTCGGCGCGGCCATGCCGATGTGGGCAGCACGGTGGACCTTTGAGGCGCCCTTCGTGCCCACGCGGGGGCCCTCGATGAACGAGCCTGCGCCGGTGTTCTACGTCGCTTACACCAGGGGCGATGCGGACGCGGTCCATCCCGGCGCCAAGGTCGTGGCGACGGTCGAACGCGACGGCGTCGTGCTGGCGGTGGTCAAGGACCTTCGGCGCCGCCGGGGAGGCCGGCCATGAGCGGGCGGCGTGCCGCAGCGTGGCTCGGGGGCGCGGCGCTGCTCGTGGTCGCCGGCCTCGCGTTCGGGTGGGGCGATGATGGACGCGACGGGCCGTGGCTGCACACGCTGCAGCACGCCGACGACGCCACGGAGCAGTGGGCCTCGGACGTGCGCGCGCACTGGAAGCAGCGGGCGCCCATCGCCGGGTGGCCGCGCGATGGCGTCACGCAGCGCTACGAGACCTGCCTGCGTGCCGACGCCCCGCGCCGGCTACGACTGCGGCTTGGGGCCGACGACGCCGTGTCGTTGCGGGTTGCAGACGTGACGCTGCAGCAGCGGCGCGAAGCAGCCGACTACGCCGAGACGGTGAACGACGTGAAGGTCCCGGCCGGCGTCGTGCCGATCGTCGTGACGTCCCGCGACCTCGAGGGCGCGCACTCGGTTCAGCTGTGGGTCGAAAACGACGACGGCGGTCGGCAGCAGCTTCCCATGCGCTGGCTGCAGCGACCGCCGTGCGGTTGAAGGCGGTTGGCGCCTACTCTTCGTCGTTCTCGGGACCCTCGGGGACGCGCTCGTCGCCGTCGTCCTCGTCGTCCTTGCCCTCGATCTCGATGCCGGGACGCTCGTTCGCCTCGGCTTCGAGCGACCCTTCGTCATCGTCGTCGGCGGGAGCCTTTTTCTTGTCGTCGTCGGTGCCCGCGGGCTTCTTGCCGTCTTTGGGCGGCGCCTTCTCGTGATATTCGTAGAGCACGATGTCGAAGTCGCTGTCGATTTCGACGAGGCGGCCTTGGCGGAGCATCCGCTCGACGCGTCGCTTGGACTTCTTCTTCTTGAAGGAGCCCGTGCGCAGCAGGGCGTAGTCGGAGTCCTTGCAGGCGGGCCACTTGTAGGCCTTCTCGCGGGCGGAGACGTGGGGGCCCAGGCTCGACGAGGCGCAGACGACGGCGTCGTCGGGAATCTCTTCGAGCAGCTCGGTGAGGAACTCGTAGCGCTCCTTCTTGAAGGTGCGGCTCAGCGCGTTCCAGCCGGCCCGGAAGTGCCGGTTGGGCACCATGACGCCGTACTTGGTCGAGGTGAGGATCATGGCGAACGCCATCGTGATCATCACCGTCGTGGGAATGCGCCGACGGTCGAGCCCGAAGGCGTCGTGGATCCGGCTCTTGGTGAACGTCACGACCCCATCGGCGGTGGACGCCAGCAGGATGGGGAACAGCACCGAGGAGTACTGGAAGTGCAGGTCGTAAACGTACTTACGACTCGCCAAGCCCAGGAACGCCAGGCCGTACAGCATCATGAACCGCTTGCGGCCGCCGAACAGCGGCATGAACAGCAGCGGCAAGAACAGGACGAGCCCGAAGAACACGCGGCCCTCGGTGAACAGCACGTCCAGCGCGAAGGTCGGGGAGGTCAGCGCCGTGATGGCGAAGCCTTTGAGGCCCTCCTCGCGGTGCGGGATCATGTCCTTGAAGAAGTGCGCGAAGGATGTGGTCTCCTTGCTGTCCATGAGCAGGCCCGAGTCGGGCATGATCATCATCTTCACCACGGCCAGGTAGGTCAGCGAGATGCCGACGATGGCGAACCCCACGGCGTGGCGGCGCCGTAGAATGGCGTAGGCACCCAAGAAACAGGCCAGCAGCGGCATGTCCTCGCGAGTGATCAGCATGACCGCCAGCGAGACCCACAGCATCACCTTCGAGTTGCTGTCGATGAAGTAGATGACCCAGATGACGGTCGGGATGACCATCGTCAGGCTGTGGAAGTCGAACATGTTCGCGCCGTGCAGCGGCGGATACAGCGTGGCGATCCAGCACAGCGCGACGGCCAGGCGCGGGTTCTTGAACGCGCGCTGGGCCAGCATGAACAGCGGGAACACGAGCGTGCCCAGCCAGTTCGCCTGGATCAGCAGCAGCGTCTCGGCGTCGGGCCGCAGCTTGTAGACCCACGAGAACACCCAAATGATGGGGTCGAAGTGCGAGCTGATGTGGTTTTCGAGCTTGCAGTACGAGCACCCCAGGAAGTCGCCGTTCGCCGTGCGGTGGAACAGGTTCGTGTAGATGCCGAGGTCGTAGGTGTGCGTCCCGACGTTGCGGTGGTCGAGCACCGCCAGATACGAGATGTACGTCGCGTAGAAGACGAACGCGCCGGCGACCAGAATCCAGTGGATGGTCTGGACCTCGGTCGGCCGGACCTTGGGGCGCGTGCCCGGCCGCGCCTCGAGGATGCGGTAGGCGAACACCGCGACGAAGCCAGAGGTGATCGCGATCAGGCCAAGGGTGAAGATGCGGTTGCTCGACTCGATGCCCGGCTGCAGCAAGTGGACGAGCACTGGCAGGATGAGCACGATGAACGCGTAGCGGTTGAGCTGCCGACACGTCTCGGGCAGCGCCGACCAGGGCTCACCGCGCCGAAGCAGCGCATGCACACCGGCGTAGAAGCCGAACACGACCACCGCCGAGATGCCCATCGCGCCCAGCAGCTGCATGCGCAGGTCCGGGTCGAGCTGGTTCTCGACGAGGTTCTCCAGCTCGTCGTGGTGCGTCAGCGGCCAGACGGCGAGGGCAGGCGCGACCGCGACGGCACAGGTGACGAAAAGCCAAGACGTGAGCGCGTCGAACACCTTGCCCATCGGGCCCGGTTCGGTCTCCACGTCGTCGATCGACGGTGAGCGATTTTCGTCCATGCGTAAGCCGAGGTCTTATACTAGACGAGCGCCCCCGCAGAGGCCCATCCCGCGGGAGGTCCGGGGAAGCGCGGTCGGCGCGGGACCTGACGGACGCGCAGGGCGAGCGTGACCACCCCCACCACATCCCGCAGCCGCACGGTCGTCGGCGCGCTCGGCCGCTTCGCCTTGGGCGTGTGCATTCTCGGCGGCTTGATCTGGTTTCTCGGCCCGGACTGGGAGGAGGTGGGCCGGCGCCTGGACGTCGACCCAGGGTTCTTCGCGCTCGGCCTGCTCGGCACGACCTGCGCGGCCGCGCTCGGCGCCCTTCGCTGGCGGCTGCTCAACGAGCACCTCACGCCCACGCGGCTCCCGTACGGGACGTACTTCCACTACGTCGCGCTGACGCGGCTGATCGGGCAGTTCTCTTCGATGCTGCTGATGGAGTTCGTCGGTCGAGGCGTTGGGCTGCGGTCGGCGGGGGCAAAGCCGGGCCTGGGCCAGCTCGTCACCCCGGTGATTCTCGAGCGCGTCGTCGACGTGATCTTCCCCTCCATCACGCTGCTGTGGGCGATCGTCTGGCACACCACGACCGGTCCGGCGTCGGGGTGGGTCGAGTCGCTCGCCGGGGTGCTGTTCGTGGCGACGCTGGTGATCATCCCGCTGGTGCGGCCTGCCGCGCGCGTGATCCTGTGGGCCTATGGCCGGGTGGTGCGCTGGCGCGGTCGCACGTTCGATGCGCCGCAGGTCGTGGTGCCGCGCAAGCTGGCCGTCGCCGTGACCGTGCTCGGGCTGGGCCGCTACCTCTCCGTGCTGCTGCAGTTCTTCGGCATCGGAGCAGCCGTCGGCGCGGTCCGGGACGCCGGCGTGGTCGCGAGCGCGTTTCCGGTCTCGCAGCTGAGCGCCATCGTGGCGATCACCCCCGGTGGCCTGGGCATTCAAGACGCGGGCTGGGCCGGCGCGCTCACGTGGCAGAGCGTCGATGAAACCTCCATCGCGATGTTCGTGCTCGCGATTCACGCTGGCATCGTCGTGAACTTCGGCATCTTGTCCGTGCTGAGCTTGCCCGTGGGCGGCCGTCGTTCCACGATGCGGCCCGAGGAGCCGCCGGCATGACCCGCAAGCCCGACTTCATGATCATCGGCGCGATGAAGTGCGCCACCTCGACGCTGCACGGGCAGCTCGCGGTGCAGGAGGGCGTGGTGATGTCGATG
The DNA here is from genome assembly GCA_039024335.1 of Myxococcota bacterium. Taxonomy (GTDB): domain Bacteria; phylum Myxococcota_A; class Polyangia; order Nannocystales; family Nannocystaceae; genus CAJXVA01. Next base: position 32,724 of record JBCCQM010000065.1, on the reverse strand, counting down.
CCCCACAAGCCGAACTTCTTCAGCCACGAGGAGAACTGGGCCAAGGGGTTGAGCTGGTACTGGTCCTTGTTCGCGCGCGCTCGAGATGCGGACGTGTGCGGGGAGTCGAGCACGGCCTACACGGCGCTTCCGACCCACCCCGACGTGGTGTCCCGCGTTCGGGAGCACGTGCCCGACGCGAAGTTCATCTACGTGATGCGCAACCCGCTGGACCGGCTGGTCTCGCACTACATCCAGGCGTGGGCCGATCGGGTGGTGACCTCCCCGCTGGCCAAGGCCATCCACGAGTACGCGCCGCTGGTGCAGTCGAGCCAGTACGCCATGCAGCTCGAGCCCTGGTTCGAAGCGTTCGGCAAGGAGCGGGTCTTGCCCGTCTTCTTCGAGCGGCTTCAGACGCATCCGCAGGCCGAGCTCGAGCGGGTGTGTTCGTTCATCGGCCACCGCGGGACGCCGGTGTGGAAGGCCGACCTGACCGCGTCCACTCCATCCTCGCAGCGCATGCGGGACTCGAAGCTGCGCAACCTGCTGGTGTACGCGCCGGGCATGTCCATGGTCCGCCAACGCATGCCGGAGGTCGTCCGCAATCGGGTCAAGCGACTGTGGACCATGAAGAAGCGGCCGCAGCTCTCCGAGGCCGATGTCCGACGCCTCGAGGCGGTCTTCAACCCCGACCTCGACAAGCTCGGCCGATGGCTCGGCATCGATGCGCTGACGTGCGCGAACTTCGACGCGACGACCCGCGACCAGGCGTACGCCTGGGTGTGAGGATGCCGCGCGGGCGGCGTTGAATTCCCTCAGGGGGGGTCGTACGCTCCGCAGCGTGAGCGCCTCCGATTCTCGGCCCCTTTGGGAACGCGGCATGCTGAGCGTGGCTCAGCGCGAGCAGGTCTCCGGCCACCGAGGCATCGTGGTGTGGTTCACGGGTTTGAGCGGCTCGGGCAAGACCACCGTGGCGCGGGCGCTGGACCATCTCCTGCACGAGAAGGGCAAGCACAGCTTCCTCATGGACGGCGACGTGCTGCGCGAGGGCATCACGTCCGACCTCGGCTTCACCCCCGAGGACCGCGAAGAGAACCTGCGGCGCTTCACCGAGGTCGCGCGGCTGTTTGCCAACGCCGGTGTCATCACGCTGGTGTCGGCCATCTCGCCGTACGAGGCGATTCGCGAGCGGGCCAAGGCGCGCATCGGCGCCGAGCGCTTCGTGCTCGTGCACGTCGCGACGCCGCTGGCCGTCTGCGAGGCCCGCGACGTGAAGGGCCTGTACGCCAAGGCGCGTGCCGGGGAGATCAAGCAGTTCACCGGGCTCGACGCCCCGTACGAGGAGCCTGCCGCTCCGGACCTCAAGCTCGTGCCCGAAGACGGGGACCCGGCCGTGATGGCGCAGGCCGTTTATGACCTGCTGGTCACCAAGCAGTTTCTCGGAGGCGCGCAGGGATGAGCGACTACGCCAACGAGCTGTCCGTCGCGCTCGCGGCCGTCCGCGAAGCGTCGAAGGTGTGCCGGACCGTGCAGGCGACCATCGCCCCCGATGCGCTGGAGAAGAAGGACAAGAGTCCGGTCACCGTCGCGGACTTCGCTTCGCAGGCGCTCGTATGCCGCGCGCTACAGTCGGCATTTCCCGCCGACCCAGTGATCGGCGAAGAAGATGCCGGCGCGCTGCGTGGAGACGATGGCGCCGCGTTTCGAAAGCGCGTCTTCGCCGAGCTCGAGCCGTTCGGTGTCGGGTCCGAGGACGACGCCCTGGCGTTCATCGACCGCGGCGGGGCCAACGAGTCCTCGTCGCGCTTCTGGACGCTCGATCCCATCGACGGCACCAAGGGCTTCTTGCGGGGGGACCAGTACGCGGTCGCGCTCGCCTTGGTGGTCGACGGCGCGCTCACCGTTGCCGCGCTGGCATGTCCGAACCTCCCCTGCGGAGAGCACACCGGGACCGTCTTCTGGGCAGTGAAGGGGCAGGGCGCGTTCCATGCCCCGCTCGACGCCGAGGGCACGCAGCACGCCGCTCGCGTCAGCACCCGCGACGACGTCACGCAGACCCGGCTGTGCGAATCGTACGAGTCCGGACACAGCTCGCACGACCACTCGGCCCAGGTGATGCAGCGCCTCGGCATCACGGCCGACCCGGTGCGGCTCGACAGTCAGACGAAGTACGGCGTGGTCGCGCGCGGTGACGCCGAGGTGTACCTGCGGCTGCCGACGCGCCCGGGCTACCGCGAGAAGATCTGGGACCACGGAGCCGGCGTGCTCATCGTGCAGGAGGCCGGTGGCACCGTCACCGACGTGGCCGGCAAGCCGCTGGACTTCACGCACGGGCGCGAGCTCGCCGAAAACCGCGGCGTCATCGTCACGCACGGCCCGTTCCACGACCAGATTCTCGCCACGCTGAAGGCCATCGGCGTACAGTAGGGGTCCGGCGCAGTCCGGGGCAGCGCGATGACCTGGGCAGTACTGGTGACGTTTGGGGTGCTGGCGGCGGTGATCGCCGGCCTCACGCTCACGCGCGTCTCCCCCGACATGGTGCTGCTCGCCGGGCTCGCGGTGCTGCTGGTCACCGGCGTGCTGACCCCGGCCGAGGCCTTCGGCGGCTTCTCGAACGAGGGCCTCGCCACCATCGCGGCCCTGTTCATCGTCGCGGAGGGCCTGCGTCGCACGGGGGGCATCAACTTCGTTGGGCTTCGCCTGCTGGGGCGGCCGAAGAACCTCGCGGCTGCGCAGCTGCGCTTGATGACGCCGGTTGCGGCGCTCTCGGCCTTCCTCAACAACACGCCGGTGGTGGCGATGATGATGCCGGTCGTCTCCGACTGGGCGCGCCGCCAGAAGCTCTCCGTCAGCCAGCTCCTGCTGCCGCTGAGCTACGCGTCGATTCTTGGCGGCCTCGTCACCCTGGTCGGCACGTCGACCACGCTGGTCGTCAACGGGCTCATGCTCGCCACGCCGGGCCAGCAGGGCTTTTCGATGTTCGACATCGCGTGGGTCGGCATTCCCGCCACGCTCGTCGGGCTGGTCTACATGCCGCTCGCGTCCCGCTGGCTGCTGCCGCCGCGCAAGCCGGCGCTGACCCAGGTCGACGACCCGCGCGAGTACGTCGTGGAGATGATGGTTCACAAGCAGAGCCCCATCGTCGGCAAGTCGATCGAGGACGCCGGCCTGCGGAACCTGCCGGGCGTGTACCTGATGGAGATTCAGCGCGGCGAAGACCTCGTCGCGGCGGTCGAGCCCACGACGCGGCTGCAGGCCGAGGACCGGCTCATGTTCGTCGGGGTGGTCGAATCGGTCGTCGACCTGCAAAACATCCCCGGGCTGATGCCCGCGGCGGACCAGCTCTTCAAGGTGAACAACCCGCGCTCGCACCGGTGTCTCATCGAGGCGGTCGTTGGGCGGGGGCGCCTCGAGGGGCTGACCGTGCGCGAGGCCAAGTTCCGCACCAACTACAACGCCGTGATCATCGCGGTCGCGCGGGACGGTGAGCGCATCAAGAAGAAGGTCGGCGACATTCGACTCAAGAGCGGCGACACGCTGCTCATCGAGGCGCATCCCTCCTTCGTCGACAACCAGCGCAACGCTCGCGAGTTCCTGCTGGTCTCGCCCGTGGCCGACTCCACGCCGGTGACGCATGAGCGAGCTTGGATCGCGCGCAGCTTGATGCTGCTGATGGTCGTGCTCGCGGCCACCGAGGTCACGAGTATGCTCAAGGCCGCGTGCATCGCCGGCGGGGGCATGGTCGCGTTTCGCTGCCTGCGTCCGGTTCACGCCAAGCGGGCGATCGATCTCAGCGTGCTGCTGGGAATCGGTGCCGGGCTGGGGATCGGCGTGGCGATGGACCGCAGCGGTGCGGCGGCCTACGTCGCAACCGGCCTGGTCGGGTCGATCGGCACGAATCCGTACGTCGCCATCGCGACGATCTATCTCGTGACCACGGTGCTCGCGAACCTGATCACCACGCAGGCCGCGGCGGTGCTGGTGTTCCCAGTTGCGCTGGCGACCGCGCAGGGGCTGGGCGTGAACTTCATGCCGTTTGCGATCGCCCTGACGGTTGCGGCGGCCTCGGCCTTCGCCACGCCGGTGGGCTATCAGACCAACCTGATGGTGTACGGCCCCGGTGGCTATCGCAGCGTGGACTTCCTGCGCGTGGGGGGCCCGCTCTCGCTGCTGATCTGGGCCACCACGGTGATCATGGCGCCGCTTGCGTTCCCGTTCTAGCGAAGCGAACGGGCAGTGACACGAGCCCTCGGTGCGTTGTGCTGGGTCGGTAGTCCAGCGCCCCGGTCACCTCGATGCGCTCGGCCGTCGCGGCGAGCTGCTCCACCGCGAGCCGCGTCTCGAGGCGGGTGAGCGCCGCGCCCAAGCACACGTGAATGCCAAACCCAAAGCCGAGGTGCTGCTTCACGTTGGCACGGTCGAGCACGAACTGGTCGGGATTCTCGAAGAGGGCCGGGTCCCGGTTCGCTCCGGCGACCGACAGCATGACGCGGTCGCCCGCTTTGATCTGCGCCTGCCCGATCTGCATCGCTTCTTTTGCGATGCGGTCCACCATCTGCACCGAGGGATCGTGGCGGAGCGTCTCCTCCACGACGGCCGACGCGAGCGCGGGCTGCTCCCGGACCGCGTCGAGCAGCGCCGGGTCGCGTGCGAGCGCAAGCACGATGTTGCCGAGCAGGTTGGTGGTGGTCTCGTGCCCGGCGATGAGGAACTGCATCGCGGTGTGGACGATCTCCTCTTCGTGCATGCCGTCCCCCTCGTCGCGGGCGGCGAGCAGCTGGGCGAGCAGGTCATCTCCTCCGGGCTGCCTCGAGCGCACCCGCGCGCGCAGGAACGGCTTGATCTCCGAGACGGCCTTCAGCGCTCGTCCGACGACCTCGCGGGAGGGCTTGTACTGGACCACGAAGGCCGCGATGTCGTTGGACCAGTCGCGAAACGCGGCGTGCTCATGCGCGGGGATGCCGAAGAGGCGCGCGATCACCTGCACCGGGTAGGGATAGGCGAACCTCGCGACGAAGTCCCCGTGGTCGAAGTCGAGAAGCGCCGTACAGTCCGCGCGGGCGCCATCTTCGAGCGCCTCGACCGAGCGTGGCGTGAACGCCTTGGCCACCAGCTTTCGCAGCCGGCGGTGGCGAGGTGGGTCCATCAGGAACAGCTGGTCGCGAAGGACCTCGAGCAGGGGGGCGAGCGGGCCCTTGGCGGGGCCGGAGCCGGCGACTTCGTTCGACAGTCGTGGATCGCGGAGCCCTTGGCGGACGTGTTCGTAGTCGACGACGACCCAGGCGTCGATCTCCGATCGGTGCGCGACGCCGCCGGCGGCGCGGACGTCTTCCCAGACCTGTGTGGGGTTGTCGAACATGGGCAGCGAAGGGTACGTCGTAGGCCGTCCCCTGGATCAGGGTCCGCGCGCTACCGGTACGGGTCGGGTCCCGCTGCGCGGGTGAGGGCGGTCTCGAACCCATGCATGCGCACCAGCGCGTCGGCGTACCCGGCCTTGGTCCGGCGCTGGACCTGGGTGAGCACGACGGCGGCGGCACCGGGCGTGATGCCGAGGCCGGCGAGTTCATCTCGCGAGGGCTCGGGCAGGGCCTCGACCGCGCGCAGCCAGGCGTGCGCGTCCTGCTCGAGAAACGACAGCAGCGCGTCCCCCGGGGGTCCGCCGGTTTGGGTCATGAGGGCCCCTGGACCGTGCTCGGCGGGCAGCTCGAGCTGGGCGAGCAGCAAGCGCGCGTCCTCGAGAAGCGCGGCGCCCTCGGGTGCCTGCACGGTCGCCGAGGCTCCCCACGCGGGTGGCTGACTCGCCAGCGCACGCACGCGGGCAATGGATCGCACGCGCCGGGACGCTGCCCAGAGCCCGATGAGCAGCCCGACGCTGGCCAGCATGACCGCATAGCCGGCGATGAAGAGTCCTTCTCCGCGCACGTCAGGTTGGAACCGCGCGGAGCGGGCGATGATTCCCCACGCCCGAATTCGGACGCCTCAGCCCGGCTCGGGCACGGTGCCGACCCAGATAGCCGGCGCGTTCTCATCCTCGAGCGCGTCGAGGTTCAGGGCGCCCGCTTCGGCGGCGGCGAGCTTGGCTTTGACCGTTGCCAGGCTGTAGTCCATGGGCTCGCGTGGAATGGAGCCCCCGGGGCTCTTGCGGAAGAACGGCTCGAACGAGGCCTGCTTGTCGGCGGCGACGCCCGTCTTGGCGAAGTCTTCGAGGACGAGGCTGCGGGTGATACCACCCATTCCGCGGCCAACCGTGGCGAGCGCCGCCTGCAGGTCCGCAGCGGCTGCACCACACTGCAGCGGGTCCACTCCGGACGCGTCGAGGACCTTGGAAAGGCGCGCGCGGCATCCGTCTTGGTCGAACGTGCCGGCGTCGCAGAATGCCGTGGCGAACGCGAGACAGTACTCGTCGGGGCGCAGGTCTCGATCCGTGGGCGGGCGTGGCGGTGCGTCGCTTTGCGTGGCCCCTTCTTTCGCGCCGTCGGCTGCGGCGGGCGTGTCCTTCGACGATGCGCTGTCGCAAGCAACGGTGAGCAGGAGGACGGTGAGGGCGGTGCGGCGAAGCATGGGGTCCACGATGTAGGTGCTACGGCGCGCCGCTTTGTTGCATTCCCGCGTTGGAAAGTTGCTCAGACGGGGGGCGGGAGGACGCCCATGTTGATGAGCTCGCATGCGTTCGGCTCGTTGGGGCACGCCTGGCTGGGCGTCAGTGCCATGCAGAACCCGCGCTGGTCGGCGACGCTGAGCTGCTCGATGCAGTCGATAAACGCTGGATCGGAAACGTTGGCCGTTCCCGCCACGGTCGCGCAGCCGGTTCCGCCGGGGTCCTGGTGCGTCCGGTGCTCGGCGGGGCTCCATGTGGTCAGCCCCGTGGCGATGTCCTGGCCAGTTGCAGGCCGCCAGCTGCCGTCGTCTCCGAGCACGCAGTCCTCGGGCTGCACGACGCGCGTCTGACAGCAGACGCGGTTCGGACCGCAGACCGCTACGGTGTCCTCGTCGCTCCACGTCGGGTTGCAGGGCACTGGGCAGTTGCCCGCTTCGGCGACGCCGCTACCCCCGGGAAGCTCTGCGACCTGAATGCACAGACCCGAAGTCCCCATGGTGTTGTTCGCGCCGGAGAAGAGCGGCACGCCCCCATCGATCCCGAGGCTTGCGTAGCCGGGTACGCCGCCGCCTGACGCGGCAGGGTCGTCGGAGCAGCACGCGTACACGCTGCCGGTGTTGTCGACGCGCGGGTTGCAGGCGGCCTCCGGAAAGCCGAGCGGGCTGAGCGTGCTTGGACCCACCACCGGCCCGTCGTTGGAGAGGTCGCCGCAGTTTACGTAGCCGTTTGCGTCTGGCGGGGGGTCGTCGGTGGAGCCCGTCTCGTCGGACCCGGTCCCGCCCGTGTCGGCCTGGGCCGGGGGCTCGCAGGCTTCGTCCGCCTGACCGAGGTCTTCGAGCTTCTGCAGGCAGGCGGTTTGGCAGTCGTCGTTCGAGGCGTTGTCGAAACACGAGCCGTTGCTGCCGTAGACGCCGATCTCGGCCTCGAACTCGTCGGGGTCGGTGGTGGCGAGACAGTCGAGGTATGCGTCGCAGTTGTTGGCGCTCGGCGTCTGCGGGGAGGATGAGCCGCCACAGCCCGTGAGCGCGAGAAGGAGCACGAGCGTTCGGGGAAGCGGGATCGGTGCGCGCATGGCGAGTCACCATGCCAGCGCAGCGGCCTGGTGACGAGAGGACGCGCGAGATCGCTGTAGGTTGCGCTCGTACGAGTCGCGAGGGCTCGAGGTTCGCAAAAACGCCCTGAGTCGCCTTTTGGAAGGGGTTAGGCGAGATTTTTTCCCGAGGCCACTGGCGAGCTTACATGCCCCCGCCGGGGCGATACTCTGCGGCGGCAGGGAGCAGCGTGCCCCGGAGTCCGACCCGCCTGGGTCGGCTCGTCTGGCGCATCGCGCACCCGATGGAAGGGGACACCATGACGACCAAACCTACGCTCACCATCCTTCTCGCGCTTGGATTGAACGCATGCGCGGACGACGACGGCCCTGCGGAGCCCGACGCGACCGCGGGTGCTTGCGCCGGCAAGTGCGACGACGCCTCGGAGATGGACGAGGAGACGGGCGAGGACGCCGTCGTCTACGAGGCCGACATCGACGCGCTCAACCGCGAGTGGCCGCCGCCGGAGTACGGCGCGCCGATGGCCCAGGTCGAAGACGCCTTCAGCGTGGAGGTGGTCTTGGGTGACGAAGGCATCATCGCCGACACGCACCTGTTCGGTTCGGATGTGGTCGTGATTCCCTATGACAACAGCGACGCGGCGGTCGACGTCGACGGCCGGGACGTGGGTGCTGGCGATGCTGTGATCGCCGAGTACTTTCCGCGCGGCGAGATCGGCATCGCGGTCAAGCACCACCGCCCCGAATATCGGTACCTGAACCTGGGCGAGGCCGACGCGGCGCAGATGAAGGAAGACTTCAAGCTGCAGGATACCCACATCGAGCTCGTGGTCGGCGTGGAGCGCAACGGACGGCCCGGCGCAGTCACGCTGAACAACCCGCAGAGCTACGAAGACGGCCGATTCGGCACGTCCGACTACCCGATGATCTTTCTGCGCCCCGCGTACCCGGAGTACCTCTCGGAGGACCAGCAGGCGATGTTCGGGGACAACATCCGGACGATGATGATGGGCTTCAACGCCGTCAGCAACTTCCCCGGCGACTACAACGGCGGCGACCCGCTCGCGACGACCACGCCCGAGAAGGTGCGCGAGCACGTCGCGCAGATGGTGCGTGCCATCGCAGGCGACGAGGAAGCCCGAGCCTGGTTCGAGGACCCGCTTCACCAGATCTACTGCGCCGAGCTTGCCCACGTTGCGTTCAGTGCGGGCCTGATCGTGCCGCTCAACGCCGACAACGTGGTGCCGCTCGTGGGCCAGGAGACCTGGGACCTCTTCGTCGCGGAGGTCGAAAAGCAGGACCGCCGCGAGCCGAGTGCGTTCACCGACCTCAACGAGAACGCCGAGGCCCAGTGGGTCGACGTGACGCTCGCGCCCGACAGCCTGCGCCCCGCCTCCTCGTACGCGAGCCCCGGCAGCGGTGCCGAGAACCAGATCGCGTTCCAGCCGATGACGATGGCGGACATCGTCGTCGGCTTCATGGCCACGCACATCCCCCGCGACGTGTTCGGCGAGAGCACCGCGCCCATTCAAGCGGCGGTGCTCAGCCAGATGAAGCTGGGGCTGCTCGAGGCGATGGGTATGGACCAGATTCCCGCCGAGGACCCGCGGCGACAGGCCATCGACGTCCTGTTCGAACAAATCGTCAACACGGTGGGGACCGAGTACGAGAGCTACGAGGCGTTCCAGGCGGCGCTCGAGCCCTTGCTCGTCCAGGCCCGCGCAATCACCGGTCCCCGCGACGATACGGGGACCGGGCTGTTCGTCCCGCCGTCGCTGATGCACCTGATCGCGCAGGGCCGCTTCACCGACGGGATGATGGGGCTGCAGTACGTCGGGCATGGGCTGCACTGGTCGCTCGTCCGCGAAGCGCTGCGGGAGCCCGTCGTCACGGAGCCGCCCGAAGGGGGCACCGAGGTGTTGTTCGAGAACTACGGACTCGATGCGAACCAGGAGGTCGTTCACGAGGTCCGCGCTCCGCTCGGCACGCAGCGCCTCACGTTCACGCTCCACAGCACCGATGGCGACGCCGACCTCTACGTGCGGCGCAGCGAGCAGGCCACGTTCGAGTCCTACGACTGCCGGCCCTATCTCGGTGAGAACGAGACGGAGACCTGCGAGTACGCGCCGCCGGGCGAAGAGACCTTCTTCGTCCTGCTGCACGCGTTCTCCGACGTCCAGCTCGAGTTCACCGTGACCGCCGAGTAGGCGGATCCGCCCACAAAAAGCGCCCGCCAGGCTTCGAGCCAGGCGGGCGTTTTCACGTGTTCGCGACGCGCTAGACGAAGTCGCGTTCGGTCAGCATCGCGACGACGGCGTCGACGCACTGCTCGACCGACTGCGTCGTCGTGTCGAGCACGAGGTCGGCAGCCGCAGGCGCTTCGTAGTCGAACGACACGCCCGGGAAGTTCGCGATCGTGCCCTCGTCGGCGGCACCGTAGAGGCCCTCGGTGTCGCGCTCGCGGCAGACCTCGACGGGAGCGTTGAGGTGAACGACGACGAACCGCTCGTTGCCCACCAACGCGGCGGCCTTCTGTCGAGTCTCTTCGCGCGGCGCCACGAAGGCGCACAGCGTGATGAGCCCGTTGTCGTTGAGCAGCTTGGCCACCTCGGCGCTGCGCCGCAGGTTTTCGGAGCGCTCGTCGGCGGAGAAGCCGAGGTCCTTGCTGATGCCCTGGCGCATGTTGGCGCCGTCGAGCACGGCGACCGCACGACCGGCTTCGAAGAGCTTGCGCTCCACGCCGTACGCCGTGGTGCTCTTGCCCGCACCGCTGAGCCCGGTGAAGAGCACGGTGACCGGCTTCTGGCCGAAGCGAGCGGTGCGCTCGTCCAGGTTGACCCGGCTCTCCTCGGAGGTGAGGTCGTGCTTGGGCTCGGCGTCCCAGGCGTCGGCCGTGGCGTCGCCCGAGACGCGGTCGAGGATCATGCCCGCGCCGACGGTGGCGTTGGTGATGCGGTCGATGATGACGAACGCGCCCGTGCCTTTGTTGCGCTTGTAGCCGTCGAACGCGACCGTGTCGGACAGCTTCACCTCGCAGCGACCGATCTCGTTGAGGCCCAGCGTCGGGGCTTCCTTGCGGTGCAGCGTGTTGACGTCGATCTGGTGCCGCATCGTGCTGACCTGGCCGGCCACCGCTTTGGCGCCCAGCTTGAACAGGTACTCGCGCCCGGGGACCAGCGCGTCCTCGCTCATCCAGACCACGCTGGCGTCGAAGCGCGAGGCGACCTTGGGCACGTTGCCCGGCCGGACGATCATGTCGCCGCGGCTGCAGTCGATCTCGTCTTCGAAGGTGAGCGTGACCGACAGCGGCGGGAAGGCCTCTTCGATGTCGCCGTCGAAGGTGGTGATCGTCTTGACCTTGGAGGTCTTCTTCGACGGCAACACCATGACTTCGTCACCCTGGCGGATGACGCCCGAGGCGACGGTGCCCGCGAATCCGCGGAAGTCGAGGTTGGGCCGGATGACGTACTGCACCGGGAACCGGAAGTCCTGCATGTTCCGGTCGGCGCCGATGTAGACGGTCTCGAGGAACCGCATCAGCGTCTTGCCTTGGTACCAGGGCATCTTGTCCGAGGGGTCCACCACGTTGTCGCCTTTGAGGGCGGACAGCGGGATGAAGTTCAGGTCGGGCACGTCGAGCTTGGTCGCGAACGCCTGGTATTCCTTGACGATCTCGTCGTAGCGCGCCTGGCTGAAGTCGACGAGGTCCATCTTGTTGATGGCGACCAGCACGTGCTTGATGCCCAGCAGCGACACGATGAAGCTGTGGCGCTTGGTCTGGGTCAGCACGCCGTGGCGAGCGTCGACCAGAATGACCGCGAGGTCGCAGTTGGACGCGCCCGTGGCCATGTTGCGCGTGTACTGCTCGTGCCCGGGCGTGTCCGCGATGATGAACTTGCGCTTGTCGGTGGAGAAGTACCGGTACGCAACGTCGATGGTGATGCCCTGCTCGCGCTCGGCCTTGAGGCCGTCGGTCAGCAGCGCCGGGTCGAAGTCGCCGTCGACGTTGCCGACGGTGGCCGAGTCCCGGCGAATCGCCGCGAGCTGGTCCTCGTAGATCATCTTGCTGTCGTACAGAAGACGTCCGATGAGCGTGCTCTTGCCGTCGTCGACCGAGCCGCAGGTGAGGAACCGAAGCAGCTCCTTACGCTCGTGCTGGTCGAGGTAGGCGTTGATGTCTTTTTCGATGAGGTCCGACTTGTGGGACATGGTCTCGCTCGATGAAGTCGATGGGTCGTCGTGCGCAGTGGAAGCGAGAAGCGGCTAGAAGTAGCCCTCTTTCTTCTTCTCTTCCATCGAGCCGGAGGAGTCGTAGTCGATGACGCGGCCCTGTCGCTCGGACTGGGTCGTCAGCAGCATCTCCTGAATGATCTCGGGCAAGGTGGCGGCCTCGGACTCGACGGCGCCGGTCAGCGGGTAGCAGCCCAGGGTCCGGAACCGAATCATCTTCTCCTGCGGGACCTCGCCCTCTTTGAGCGGCAGGCGGTCGTCGTCGACCATGATGAGCACGCCGTCTCGCTCGACCACGGGCCGCTTCGCGGCGTAGTACAGCGGAACGATCGGAATCTTCTCGAGGTGGATGTACTGCCACACATCGAGCTCGGTCCAGTTCGACAGCGGGAAGACCCGGATGCTCTCGTCCTTTTTCACGCGGGCGTTGTAGATGTTCCACAGCTCCGGCCGCTGGTTCTTGGGGTCCCAGCGATGGTTCTCGTCGCGGAACGAGAAGACCCGCTCTTTGGCCCGGGACTTCTCTTCGTCACGCCGCGCGCCGCCGAAGGCTGCGTCGAAGCGGTACTTGTTGAGCGCTTGGCGAAGCGCCTGCGTCTTCATGACGTCGGTGTGGACCGCCGAGCCGTGGTCGAAGGGGTTGATCCCTTGCGCCACCCCGTCCTGGTTGGTGTGGACGATCAGGTCGAGCCCGAGCTCCTTGGCGACGTAGGTGTCGCGGAACTCGGTCATGGCCTTGAACTTGAACGTCGTGTCGACGTGCATCAGCGGGAACGGCGGCTTGGCGGGGTAAAACGCCTTCATCGCCAGGTGCAGCATGCACGCGGAGTCTTTGCCGATGGAGTAGAGCATCACCGGCTTGTCGAACTCTGCGGCGACTTCCCGGATGATGTGGATGCTCTCGGCTTCGAGCTGCTTGAGGTGGGTGAGGTTGTAGGCCGTCATGCTCGGTCCCAGGCGCCGGGATGGTAGCAGCCCCAGCACGGCGAAGGAGCCGGTCCCGGCTGCGTTCGGGGCGGTTCACCGCTGCGAGACGTGCGCTCGCTCCGTTCGGCGGTGGGATCCTCCGCAGCGCAGGCGATAAACCCACGAAGCACCCATGAAGGTCGCGTGCGTCATCTTCACGAGCGGGCCAGTCTCACCCTACGCGCGCTCGGAGCGGTGCGGCCCGACGCAACCCCTCAAATGGCCGAGCGCTCGTAGCCGGGGCTGCGCACGTGGGCGGGCCGAACGACGACCCACCCCATCTGCTTCGCGACTTCGTCGCGTTCAACTTCGGCCGCGGAGCAGCGTCAGGCCGCCGCGGCGAACTCGGACTCGACCGTCGCCTGCTTGCGGGTCCAGGCCTCGACGCGCGGGTTCATCACCGCGCGCCACAGCGGGGGCACGAGCGCGGTCAGGATCATCGTGGCGTAGCCGGCTGGCAGCTGCGGCACGTCGTCGTAGTGGCGCAGGTTGAAGTACGGACGGCTGGCCAGATAGTGGTGGTCGCTGTGCCGCTGGAGGTTGAACAGCAGCCAGTTCGTGATGCGGTGGCTGGCGTTCCACGAGTGCCAGGGCTTGACCCGCTCATAGCGACCGGGCGAGAGCTCGCGGCGCTGCAGCCCGTAGTGCTCGATGTAGTTGATGACCTCGAGCACGACCATTGCGGTGAGGCTCTGTCCGGCCCAGTAGGCGAGCGCGATCGGTCCCAGCGCGAGGGCGAGGGCGCCGTAGACGACGAGCTGCGTCACCCCGTAGCGGACCATGCGGTGTCGCGGGCTGAAGCGCGAGATGCCCTGCTTCTTCGCGCGCTTGTTCTCGATGCGCCACGCGCTGAGCAGGCCGCCGAGCAGGCTGCGCGGCAAGAACGCGTAGACGCTCTCGTTGTAGCGGGAGCTTGCGGAGTCCAGCGGCGTCGCGACGTGGCGGTGGTGCCCGTAGACGTGCTCCACGCAGAAGTGCGTGTACGTGACCGAGCCCATCAGCACCTCGGCGAGGCCCTGTTCGAAGCGGCTCTTTCGGTGCATGAGCTCGTGCGCGATGTTGATGCCGCCCGCGGAGGCGAGCACGCCCACCGAAATCGTACCGACGACCGCCTCCCAGCCGACGAGCGAGCCATCGAGCACGAGAGAGAGCCCGTACAGCTGAATGCCGACCTGCGTCGGCACCCAGACGTACAGCGGCAGGTTGTAGTCGAGCTGACCGGCAGGCTCGTTGGTGCCGTCGTTGTCGGTCCGCAGGCCCGAGACCGCCTCGACGAGGGGGATCAACGCGAAGATGAACGCCAGCCCGGCCAAGGTGCCGACGCCACCGAACTGAAGCCCGAGGACCGTGACGATGGGAACCAGATACACGACCCAATACGGCAGCGAGCGCGGCATGCGGTGAATCTACTTGGGAGTAGATTCGCCGTCAACCCGAAATTCGGGGAAAAGCGGCGTGCGGTCGGCGCCGCGATCATAGGGGCCGCCGCGGCGGCAGGATCCCGTTGGCGAGCAGCAGGCCCGCGACCAGCGACGTGGCGATGATCAACATCTCCACGCCCGTCTCGAGGCCCGCGATCACGTCGTGGGTCATCAGCAGGTCCAGGGCGCGATAGCCCACCGTGCCCGGGACGAGCAGCAGGATGCCCGGGGTGAGCAGGACCAGCGCCGGGCGTCGCCCGCCGGCCGCGTATGCATTGCTGAGCAGGCCCAGGACGAGCGCACCCCCGAACGCGCCCAGGTGCGAGCCGAGCAGCGCTCCCCCCAGCGCGTTGCCGAGGCTGCCGAACATGCAGGCGAGCACGATCCACGTCCAGTCGCGGGGGCGCGCCTGAAAGAGGACGGCGAACGAGAGCGCGGCGATGCCCGTCGCGACGGCGGCCGCGAGGGGCGAGAGGGCCGGGGGCGGGGCCACGCTGGGCAGCGTTCCAGGAAACGCGCCCGCGGCGATCGTTCGACCGATTGCGACGCCGACGCCCAGCGACAGGAACGTGCCGAACGCTCCGGCCATGCGCGCGGTGCCGGCGGCCCAGTGGCGCGTGGCGATCTCGACCAGCGCGGTGGTGAAGGTCAGGCCCGGGACGATGACGATGAGCGTCGACAGCGCGACGACGCCGTCGTTGTGGGGGAGCACCGTTCGAGCGAGACCGTGCGTCACCAGGCCGACGACGAGCGCGCACACCGGTTCCGCGAGCGGGGCCGTGCGTTCGCGGCCGCCCAGCGTGCGCTCGAGCGCGGCGACGAGCATGCCGAGCAGACCCGCCACGATGACTTCGACCGGCCCACCCCCGAGCAGAGGAGCCGCGCTTGCGCAGGTGAGCCCGAACGCAAGCGTGATCGCCCGCGGCCCGAAGCGCGCCCGCTGGCGGGCGATGGTCTCGAGGCGCCGCCGAGCCTTGGCGATTCCGACCCGCCCGGCGAAGACGTCGTCGAGAACTTCGCACGATGCGACGAGCCGACCCAGCTCTGCCGAGCCAGGAGGAACCCGCCGGACCAGGGTTCGGACGTGAGGCTCGGCGCCGAACGAGAGCAGCAGCTCTGTCGGCGAGAACGACACCTGGGTGACAACGCCCAGGGTCTGGCCGAGTCGGGTGACGAGCTCTTCGCCGCGATGCGTGGGCGTGCCCTGGGCGTGCAGAAGCTCGGCAACACGGACGATGAACCGTTCGCGCGTGCTGCGCTGATCGTCGAACCGCATGGGACCCCAAGGTGAACTCACCCCAAAGAAGTTCACGTTTTTTCTTCAAACTCCGAATGAAATTCTGTTTTGGCCGCGGAGCCGTGGGGTCCGTCGAATGCTCGCGCAGCGCCGCCTGGGGCCCGACGAACGAACGCCGGCGCAGCACCGAAGGCGCGTGGGCGTCGCACTCGGGCGGGACCTCAGCGCCGTGACCTGAGCGTGCCGCGACCGCCATCGTCCGTACGCTTCGGGCGCGATGGCGCTGACGCTCGACCGCATCGACCACCAGATCGTCGACCTGCTGCAGGCCGACGCCCGCATGACGAACCGAGAGCTCGCGCGACGCATCCAGCTGGCCCCCTCGACCGCGCTGACCCGGGTGCAGCGGCTCATCGACGGCGGCGTGCTCACCGGGTTCGGTGCTCGGGTCGACCCCGCGGCGCTGGGCTTGAATCTCGAGGTCGTGGTGTTCGTGCAGCTGCGATCCCACGACCGCAGCGACAGCCGCGCGTTCATCGACGAGGTCCTCGACCGCCCCGAAGTGGTGCAGTTGTTCTACGTCGGGGGTGCACAGGACCTGGTCGTTCACGTGGTGGTCCGCGATACGGACGACCTGCGCCGGGTGGTCCTCGAGGGGATTGCGTCGCACCCGCTGGTCAGCCACATCGAGACGAACCTCGTCTTCGAGCACCGGCGCCGCCCGATTCGCGCCCCCGCACGGGAGGTCGTCCCGGTCTGATAACCTGGGCCCTGGCATGACCATGCTTGCTCCTGGGTCCGTATTTGCGGGCGAATACCGCGTGATACGGCGACTGGGCGCCGGCGGGATGGGGGCGGTCTACGAGGCCGAGCAGCAGAGCACCCGCAAGCGCCGGGCGCTCAAGGTCCTGAGCAATCGCTTCGGCGTGGATGAGAAGGCGCAGGCCCGCTTCGTTCGAGAGGCGACCGTGGGGGCCGACATCGACTCGGCTCACGTCGTCGACGTCATCGGCGCGGGGATCGACGCGCCGACCGGTCTGCCGTGGCTGGCGATGGAGCTGCTCGACGGGGCAGACCTCAAGCGGCTGCACGAGGTCCGAGGGCGGCTCGAGCCGGGGCACCTCGGTGCGGTGTTCGAGCAGCTCGGGCACGGGCTGGCCGCAGCACACGCGGCCGGGGTCGTGCATCGCGACCTCAAGCCCGAGAACATCTTCGTTGCGCGGAGCCGCCGCGCGGGCGGATCGTTCACGGTGAAGATCCTCGACTTCGGTATCGCGAAGGTCGCGCGGGAGGCGGTGGTCAGCACCGATACCGCCACGATCGGCTCGCCGATGTGGATGGCGCCCGAGCAGATCAACGCCGAGCCCCTCTCGGTCCGGACGGACGTGTGGGCGCTGGGCCTGCTCGCGTTTTGGGCGCTGACCGGTCGCGTGTACTGGAAGGCTGCGTACGGGCAGCGGGTCACCGTGCAGGCGTTGTTCGCCGAGCAGCTGTTCGCGGACCTCGTCCCGCCCACGGTGCGGGCGCAGGACTACGAGGTGGGAACGCGGGTGCCGGCGGGGTTCGACGCATGGTTCGCGCAGTGCGTGACGCGAGATCCCGGCGAGCGCTTTGCCGATGCCGGCGCGGCGATGACCGCGTTGCACGCCGTGCTCGCGCCGTGGCTGGCCGCTGCGGGACCAACCCTCGACGCGCTGCTGCCCGAGCCCGGCGCGCCGCCGCCGGACAGCCGCGTCAGCTCCGGACCCGCGCTCAGCCCGGGCGCCTCGCCGGGCATCTCCGATCTGGCGCACATGGCGGGCACCACCGCCGACATGATGGCGGCCCAGTCGCTGCAGCCGACGCTGCACGGGACCTCCGCGCCGTCGGTCTCGGCGCTGGCGATCACGAACGCCTCCGCGGACCAGGGTCCGCGCAGCACCGGGATTCCCGTGGTCGAGGAGGAGGCGCCCGCCACACCTTCGCGTCGCCCCTGGCTCGCTGCAGCGGTGGCGCTGCCGCTGGTCGCGGGAGGTGGGGCCGCGGCCTGGCTTGCGCTGCAGCCGGACGAGCCTTCGACCGTGCAGGCACGGGCACCAGTCGAGGACGACCCCCCGGCGGCGGAGTCTCGGCTCGACGTCGGGGCGCCTACGGTCGAACCCACGGCCGAGCCCGCGCCCGAGCCCGCGCCGACCGGCCACGTCGATCTGGCGAGTCTGCCGGCACCCAGCAGCGTCCGCTTTTTGGGCTGGACGCCCGACGGCGCTCATGCGGCGCTGCGGGTGGGCTACGGGTCGAAGGTTGCGACGCGCGGGGTCGCGAACTTTCTCGAGCTGATCTTGGTGCTGGATGGACGCAGTGGCTCGGTCGAGGCGAGCTACGTGGTCGACCGGGTCGCGCGGGCCTCGGTGGGCAGCGACGACCCGCTCGCCCGCGCCGCCGCGTCCTCGTTCCCCGCCGAGCAGTGGCTGCAGCGACGGGTCGAGCTGCTGCTGCGCCGCCCCGAGCCGCGTCGCGTGCCGGCCCGGCGGCGCGGCGAGCTCACGTTCGCGCTGGACGACATCCCGCAGAGCAGCCGCGTCCGCGTGCAGGCCAAGCGTGCGGGGTTCGACGTCTCGTGGTGGGGCTTCGACGGCCTTCGCGGCGAGCACGACACGCCCACGCTTCGGTTGACCTGGCAGGCGGACGAGCAGCGCGCGGTGGTGCTGCAGGACCGGATCACGCAGGAGGTTCCGTTCCTTCGCGAGCTCGCCCTGCGCTCCCGCGACCCCGTCACGTTCAGCGGACACGTGCGCCCGTACTGGTCCGCGGCCGAGGACAAAGCGGTGGTCGTCGTCGATCTGTCGGCGGGCACCGCCGAAGATGCGCTCGTCGACCGCCGCTGGTTCATCGTGGACGTCCCGGACGCGCCGGACCCGTCGCTGCAGGCGCGTCCGCGGATCCGCGGCTAGTGATGCGGCATGAAGAGCGGCGCGCCGTCGCTCCAGTGAACCTCGTGCGCCGGTCCGCTGCCGAAGTAGGCGTCGAGGTGTTTGCGTGGCCCGAGCGTGTGCAGCACGTGCTCGACGTCATCGCCTGCGCTCAGCAGCGCGCTCGCCTCTGCGTCCTCGACCGGCAGCAGCAGCGTGGACTGCGGGTCGTTGCCGCCATGCCAGTCGATGCGTTCGCTGAACACCGACGCAAACTGCTGCCCGCACGCGGAACAGCGCTGGAGCGCGACGCTGAAGTGCGACTCGTGGCAGAGGTCGGCCACCGCCACGAGCTGCGTGCGGTCGCGCCAGGCCACCGCAGCGTCTTCGGGCATGCACCGGCCGCACGCCATCGCGCTAGCCCTCCACCGCGTCGACGACCTCTGTCGCCCACGTGGGCAAGCGGCCGAGGTCGGCGATGAGGTCCATGGCGACGTAGCGGCTGCGGATCTCTCGGCACACGGTCAGGGTGCGCACGGCGTGCTCGCGGGTCACCGTCAGATCGCTGGGCTTGCTCGGCGCGCCGACGGCCGCGAGCGCGTCGCGCATGCGGTCGCTGGGCATCAGGACGCCCCGCAGGGTCTCCCGAATCTCGGGCCACTGCGCTTTGACGTGGGCGAGCTCGTCGCGCAGCGCAGCGCCGGTCCTTTGCTTGGCCTCGATCTGAGCGCGGACCTCCTCGACGACGGCGGGCGTGAGGCCATGATGGCGCTCGGCGAGCCCATCGAGGTACCCCGCATCCGGAATGCGTGCGGCCGCCGCGTCCGGGTCGATGTCTTCAGTCTGCAGGCCGACGAGGCGCTCGAACAGCATGGCCGACATGCGGGTCGCGATGCCGACCTGCGTCCCGTGCAGGCCTCGCAGGTGCAGGTCGCGGCAGTGCTGCTCCATGTCCCAGTAGTGGCTGACGAGGTGCTCGCCGCCCGAGGCCGGCGCCGAGGTCCCGGCGATCGCCATGGTGAAGCCCGAGAGGATGATGGTGGCGGCGAGCAGCTCGATGCCCTCGGCTTCGGCCTTGCCGATCGAGGCGGACGCGTCGAGCAGGGCGTCGAAGGCGGTGTCGAGCAGCTTGGCGGGGCGCTCTTCGTAGGGCACGCCGCGGACGAACGCGCTCAGTCGCCAGTCGGCGTTGCTGTAGGGCTTCGAGAGCAGGTCGCCGAACCCGGCGAGATTCAGGTACGCGGGCGCTTTGCAGAGCACGTCGACGTCGGCGAACACGGCCTGCGCCTGTTGGGCGGGCAGGGTGCGCTTGACCCCGCGCGAGAGCACCGCCGCAATGGCGGAGGTGTAGCCGTTCATGCTCGCCGCCGTTGCGACGCATTGGTAGGGCCGGTCGAGCTTGGCGGTGGCCATCTTCACGATGTCGTTGACCGAGCCGGCTCCCACCGCGACCGCGTTGACCTGGCGCTGCGGCGCGAGGTGCTCCTGCAGCGCGGCGATCTCCTCGTCGGCACACATGACGTGGTCCTCACCGGCCCGCGGCTGCAGCACGTGCAGCGTGGCGTCTCGGCCGGCGGCCTGCAGCGCGGCGACGACCGCATCGGCAGCGGCTTCCTTCGTGTGGGCGTCGCAGACGACCAGGTCCTTCGTCCCCGGATGCGTCTGCGCCAGCCACGGCCCGACCTGGGCGATCTGGTCCTTGCCCACGCCGATGTGCTGCGTCTTCTTCGGCACGCCGCGGGCTTCGGCGGTGAGGTCCTGAAGGTCCTTGAGGATCGAGGAGAGGGCCACGGGGGGAGCATGGACGCTGCGGCGTCGTTTGAATAGGGTGGCAGGCATGCGATCGGCGCTGCTCGGAGTGTGCGGACTGTGGCTGGGGTGCGCGTCGTCGACGGCACCCGTCGCTCCGACGGCCCCCGCGAGCGCAACGGCACCCGAGCCAACGGAGGCAGCTCCCGCGGAGCAGGTCGACCCCGCCGCGCGGCTCGACGCGCTCGAGGCCAGCCTGCTGTCGCAGACCGTGCGGCTGCGCTTCGCCGTCCAGAGCACGGGCGTGGTGGAGGCGCAGTTCGTGGGCGCGCTGGCGATGGACGGGCAGGCGGTCGAGCTGCGGGCGGCGGGCTCGTTCGCCGGCACGCCGGTCGAGCTCCGGTTCGAAGCGGATGGGGCGCGGATGACGGGGACGGGCGGTGCGCGGGACTTCGACCTTCCGCAGCCCGCGGGGTTGCGCGACGCGATCGCGATCGGGCTGGTCCGCATGGGCCTGCTGCACACGCTTGCCGTTCTTTCGGCCGGAATGCCGCCCGACCACGCCGATGGCGACGTCCGGTCCTGGCTGAGCCGAACCGTGCAGCCGGGTGCGCCGACCGTCGCCGTGATGGAGCCGGCCCATGACGCGCTCCCCGCAGACCCGATTACGTTCGTCACCGCGGTCGAGGGCGAGGACGCGCTCACCGCGACGCTGTGGTTCGACGATGGCGTACCGGTCGAGCGCCAGCAGCAAACGCGCTTCCCCGACGGGACGATGGACGTTCAAGAGTCCTTCGATCCGCTCTGATCGGCGCGCGACGCGGAATGAACCAGACCCTAGAAGTCATCTGAACATCGTGTCAGCATAGGCTGGTGACTCGGCCCAGCGTGCTCCGGCAGCTCTCGAATCCGGACAACCCGTACCACGCGACCGCCGTGCAGTGGGACGTGGAGCCGCCGCCCTCGGTCCACCTGGAGCTGTATGAGGACAGCAGCAAGTCGGTCCTGTCCAAGAACGACAGCCCCGACATCCCGTTCGAGTACTCGGTCAATCCGTACCGAGGCTGCTTTCACGGCTGCGCATACTGCTACGCCCGACCCAGCCATCAGTACCTCGACTTTGGCGCGGGCACCGACTTCGAGCGCAAGCTCGTCCTCAAGAAGAACGTGGCCGACCTGCTGCGCGCGCAGTTCGACCGTCGATCGTGGCGTGGCGACCTCGTCGTGTTCTCGGGCAACACCGACTGCTACCAGCCGCTCGAAGCGGTCCACGGCCTCACGCGCGCCTGCCTCGAGGTGTGCCTGGCGTACCGCAACCCCGTCTCCATCATCACCAAAGGCGCCGTCGTCGAGCGGGACGCCGAGCTGATCGCCGAGCTCGGCCGGGTCTCCTACGCCACGGTCACGGTCAGCCTTCCGTTCGTCACGGCCGAGTACGCGCGCGCCGTCGAGCCGTACGTACCCTCGCCCGCGCGCCGGCTGAAGGTGATCGAGACGTTGGCAGCGGCGGGCGTGGTGGTGGGGGTCAACGTCAGCCCGATCATCCCCGGACTCAACGACGCCGAGGCGCCCGCCGTGCTGAAGGCCGCCCACGACGCCGGCGCGACCTTCTACAACAGCACCATGGTCCGCTTGCCGCGCCCGGTCGACCGCGTCTTCGAGCAGCGCATTCGCGAGACGCTGCCGCTGCGGGCCGACCGGATCCTCCACCAGATCGAAGCGTGTCGCGGCGGCAAGCGCAACGACAGCCGCTTCGGCAACCGCATGCGAGGCCAAGGCGCCCGCTGGGACGTCATCGAGTCCATGCTCGGCGCCGCCGCCCGCCGGCTCGGCATCGGTCGCCCCCCGCCATACCCAACCCAGTCGGCCTTCCGCCGCCCGCCCAAGGGTGGCCAGATTTCACTGTTCTGAGCGAGCTTTGGCGTGATCGGCAAGTGGTGTGGCGTGACGTGCTTATCCACCTGCGGGTGTTCGGCGGGTAGGTTCGAGGCGTGGACTTCCTCGACGTCATGCACACGTACTTTCGCGGCGAGCGGATCGAGTCGTGGTTTTACATCCTGCCGGCGGGGCTCGTGCTGCTGGGGCTCGCGGTCACGGCGTGGGTGTCCTACAAAGACGGGTTCGGCTACGGACTCGCGATCCCGCTGGCGCTGTTCGGGCTGATCTTTGCCGGCGCGGCGACGGGGATCGGGATGCGGACGCCAGGGCAGGTTCAGGCGCTCGAGCAGGCCTACGCGGACGACCCCGCTGCCATGGTCGCCGAGGAGCTGCCCCGCATGGAGAAGGTCAACGCCAACTGGCCGCTCGCGTTGGGCGCGTGGACGGCCTTCGCGGTGATCGGTGCGGCGCTGCGCTTGGGGCTGTCGGCCGACTGGGCCCACGGCGTGGGCACGGGCCTGGTCGTGGTCGCGGCCGTGGGCTTCTTGGTCGACGGCTTTGCGGAGCGGCGCAGCCACCCGTACACGAAGGCGCTCGAGACCCTGCGCGACTCCAGCTGAGCCGTGCCGCGGGTTGGCGCGATCGGCCAGAACTGTGGCGCGCCCTGCCGATGCTCGCGGGACGGTTCGGCGGGTAGGTTCGCGGCGTGGACTTCCTCGACGTCATGCACACGTACTTTCGCGGCGAGCGGACCGAGGCCTGGTTCTACATCCTGCCCGCGGGGGTCGTTTTGCTCGGGCTCGCGGTCACGGCGTGGGTGTCCTACAAAGACGGGTTCGGCTATGGGCTCGCGATCCCGCTGGCGTTGTTCGGGCTGATGGGGATCGGCACGGGAATCGGGCTTGGGCTTCGAACGCCGGGGCAGGTCCAAGCGCTCGAGCGGGCCTACGCGGAGGACCCCGCTGCCATGGTGGCCGAGGAGCTGCCGCGCATGGAGAAGGTCAACGCCAACTTTTCGGTGGCGCTCGGGGCCTGTGCGGCCTTCGCCGTGGTCGGTGCGGTCCTTCGTTTGGGGGTGTCGGCTGACTGGGCCCACGGCGTTGGGACTGCGCTGATTGTCTTTGCGGCGCTGGGCTTGCTCGTCGATGGGTTTGCGGAGCGGCGCAGCCGCCCGTACACGAAGGCGCTCGAGAGCCTGCGCGACTCCAGCTGAGCGCGCTCAGGGGTTCGAGAGCAGGACGTCGAGACCGTATGCGACGGATCCCTCGGCGTCGAAGACGGGGGTCGAGAGCGCAACGTCGGGGATCCCGTCGCCGTTGAGGTCGCCGCTTCGCCGCAAGAGGTTGAGCCCCAGCTCGTCTTGGGATTGAAACGGGACCGGGGTCGGGGCGAGCACGGAGTCCGAGAACGAGACGCCGCCGCGGGTTTGGTACAGGCCGTCCGCGTCGCCGTCGCCGTCGAAGTCGGCGACGTCGGCGAGGGTCGCACCCTCGGGAGTCGGAAGTGCTTCGCCGGCCTCGAACGCGCCGCCGGGCAGCCCGCGAAGCCACAGGGGCTGGCTCGTCCCGGCGGCGATGATGTCCTTCACGCCGTCGGCGTCGATGTCCGCGTAGCCGATCATGCGCGTGACCAAGAATCCGGTCGGGACGGTGGGGAGCGGATCCTCGAACGTGTCGTCGTCGCGGCGCAGGATGGTGACGTTGATGCGCTCTTCGGTCCGCATGCCTTTGCCGCAGGCTTCATTGGTGCCGAAGAGCAGCGCGTCGAGGTCGCCGTCGTCGTCGATGTCCGCCTGCTCGATGAACCAGGTGTCGCGGCAGACGTTGATCACGGACAGGCGGGGCCCGACGGGGGCGAACGCTCCGTCCTCGCCTCGGCGGTGGACCTCGACGCCGCCGCCGAACGACACCAAAAGATCCGTCACCGGACCGTCCGCGGTGGTGCGGAGCGGGTACGGACCGCCGTGGCGCCAGTCACCCAGCGTCACGGTCTCGAGCGGCTCGAAGGCGGGGCCGGGTGCAGCGTCGTTCGCCGCGTACACGGACAGCGTCGGGTCTGGGCTGCCGTGGGTGAGGAGCAGCTCCAAGCGGCCGTCACCGGTCCAGTCGAATGCCTGGAGTCGGGCGCCGTCGTCCCATCGGAGCAGCTGCGAGGCCAGCTCCAAGGCGCCGCTCTCTTGAACGCTTCCGTTGGGAGCGACCTCCAGGAGTCGAAGCTGGACCCAGCTGGTCACCGCGAGGGTGGGGGACGCCGCAGTCCCACGAGCAAAGATGAGGGCCGCGTCGTGGCTGGACGGCGAGAGCAGACCGGTCGCGCGACGCTCGAAGCAGAACATGCCCGCACTCGGCTGCCCGTCGCCGCAGATGGGGCCGACCTCACCAGTGGAGCCCGCGATGCTCGAGGACCCGGTCGAGCTGGAGCTGGAGCTGGCGTCCTCCGCGTCGAGCGTGGGTCCGCACGCGCTCAAGGCCAGGGCACAGGCGGCTCGTTGAAGCGGACGCACGGCTTCAGTCGACCTCGGCCAATCGCGTCGCGATCAGCCACGCCTCGAGAGCGGCGACGGCCTTGGGGTCCGGCTCGGCGGGCAGAGGACTGCGGCGAAGGGCGTCGTCGAGGGTCTCGAAGGCGCGGGTGAGGGCGCCGGCTGCGGTCTTCGCCGCGTCGTCGTCGAGCGGGTGCGTCTCGCCGCGCTGCTTGTGCTGGACGAGCTCGTCCACCTCGGGGAACCCGTAGCGCTCGTGCAGGCGGGTCAGGTCGGGCTCGCAGGCGCGCTCCAGCAGCAGGTGGGTGCCGGTCAGCGCGGTGCGCAGCACGTACAGCGCCTTCTTGGCCGAGGGGCGCTCGGCCTCCTGCACGGCCTTGAACTGACTGCGCGCAAAGCCGTGGTAGTGGCGGTGCAATCGCTGGCTGAGCGTGGCCTTGGCGTGCTCGGCGAGTCCGTCGAGGCGGGGGTCTCGCTCACCCACCCACGCCTGGCTGAACACGCGCTCGAGCATGTTGCCGTCACCCTTGAGCAGGCCACGCACGCACACGCTGAGTTCGTTCGAGGTGTAGTCGATCTCGATGCCGTCGAGGATCTCCAGCCGGTTTGCCGTCGGCGGCGGAGGCTCGAAGCCCAGCAGCGCGCGGGTGGGCGCGACGTGGAGCGCCTTGATGTCGACGTCGCTGTCGGGGCTGGGGAACCCGTAGGCGTGGGCGCCCGAGAGGTGGACGACGAGGTGATGTCGATGGGTCGACTCCTCGGCCAGGGCACGCAGCGCGATGGTGCGCTGTTCGTCGGTGAGCCGATCGTCCCGCATGCGCTCAGCGTAGCAGCGACCGCGGGTCGGCGGCGCCGTCGCGACTCCACGGGCCGTCGGCGGCGTGCAGCCAGCGGCGCGCTGCCTCCTCGCGCAGCCGAAGCAGCAGCTGCGCCGCCGCCTCGTCGTTGGGGTGCTCGGGCAGCGCGCTCGCGTCGCGAGCCGGATCGAGATCGGCCGCGGCTTCATCGGTCCAGCGCAGCGCGGTGTCCAGGTCGACCTCGCCGCGCTTGATGCTCAGCAGGCGGTCTCGCAGCGCGCCTTCGGTCGCGATGATCGGCGTCCCGGTCCGCAGCCACTGCACGGCGCAGGCGACGATGCGGAGCAGGTTGTAGGCGTTCTTCGGCCGGAGTTCGCGCGGTAGGTCGAACGCGCTCGCTTCGGTGCGGGCGAACGTTGCGAGGGCCTCGAAGGAGCACGCTGCCAGCAGTCCCTGGTCGAACATCGAGCGGTACAGCTGCTTGAGGTACTGCTTCGCGCGCAGCGTGTCGTCTTTGGGATTGCCGCTGGGCTCAACCGCCTCGGACGCGAGCCGCGCTGCGACGGCGTCCAGCAGCAGCGCGTCGTCGTTGCGCAACCATCCGAGCACGGCGTCTCGATGACGGGCGAGACGGAGCGACTGACGCAGCTTTTTGGCTTGCGCCACGGCGTAGCGACCAAAGGATCCGTAGAGCCGCTGCGACACGAACACCTCTCGGGTCTCGAACAGCGTGGCCGCGAGGGGGTCGAGGTGCTCCACCGAAGGAACGAAGAGCATCTCGAGCGTGTTGGGGTCGGCCCGCAGCGCCTGCTCGATCGTGCGGCCCACTTCCCACAGCGTGTGGCTGCCGTCGGCGCTCACAACCACGTCGGGCACCGCGCCCTGCTTTTGCGGGGGGAGGGCGCTGGCCCACGAGAACGGCCACAGCAGGACGCCGCGGGTGTCATGATCGCTGCCTTCGTGGGAGAGGTTCCACGCCCGCGAGCCCACGGTCGCGCGCGCGAGGGCGCACGGGAGCAGGGCAGCCTCGACGCGGGCCCGACGAACCGCGTGCGCGAGCTGACCGTCGGTGCGGGGGGCGACGTCGGCACGCGCGAGGTCCAGGCAGCCGCGACCGGCCACCGTCACCTCGACGCGCCCGGGCGCGGGGTGGCCCGTGATGCGCCCGACCGTGCCCATGGCGAGCGTGTGCTCGCTCATGGCAACCGCGCGACGCAGCGTCACTTCGCAGCCGTGCGGCAGAGTGACGCGCTCGGGGTCGAACGCGTCGAGCGCGAGCAGGGGGCGGTCGGTCATCCGGCGCGACTGAAGGGGTTGGCCCGCACCCAGGTCTGGCGCTGGAACCACAGCTCGAGGACTTCGGTCTTGGGCTCGGCCCGCACGCTGAAGCGAATGATCGCGGGAATGTAGCGATAGCCGCAGGCTTCGGTGTGCTCGGTGCAGCTCAGCGCGCCCTCGGGCGGGGCCATCAGCGAGCGCCCGGCAATGCTGCCGTCGAGGGCAACCTTGCCTTCGAACCAGACCGATGTGGCTTCGCCGATCTTGTAGGTCGCCGTGACCGCGGCACCGTCGAACTTGACCTCCAGCACGGGCAGGGCGGCCGCGGTGGAGCCTTCCTCGGTGTACCGGCCCGCGTGCGCCTTGGAGACGGTGGTGGAGACCTGCTTGCTCAGCGCGGCGAGTCCCTTGTCGAGCGCGTTGCCGCGGCTCTTCATCGCGGCGGCGACTTTTTTGACCTTGGCCTCGGAGCGCAGCAGGGCTGCTTGGTCGAGCTGGGCCTGCCACGCGACCAGGTCGCCGGCCGCGAGCTCGAGCTGCTTTGCGTAGCGCTTGGCGGTGCTGGCCGTCTTGCGCTCACCCGCGAGGCGGGCCACTTCGGTCACGCCCGGCGCGTGCGTCTCGAAGAAGACGCGCTCGAACTCGGCGAGCCCCTGGCGCGCGGACTCCAGGGCGCGCGCGGACTCCAGGCCCGAGAAGGTCTGCCCTTCGCCCCACCGGCCGCGGGCCACGGCGGGGTCGCACTGGTCGCAGATCGCGTCGCTGGCGTCCTCGTAGCGGGAGTCGACCGCCTTGTCGAACACGCGGGCGTACTGCCGGACGAAGGCGAGGTGACGGGCGCGCTTGCGCTGCAGCGCGTCGAGACTGTCGGCCTCGAGCGAGCCCCACACCTTGCCCTTGCTGGAGAACTCGACCCGCCACGCCGTACATCGCAGCGAAGCGGGCGACTCGGTGGTGTGCGTGCGCAACGCGTCGCAGGTTTGCGTGACGACGGCTTCGCGCGTGGGCACGACGACCGCCTCGAAGGGGCGCATCAACGCCGAGCCCTGGGGCTGCTCCGAGGTGGCGGCGCCGGCCTCGGGCGCATCGGGGGCCGCCTTCGCGTCGTCTTTCGTGCCCGCGTCGGTCGCTGGGTTCGACTTCGCGGGCGCCGTGGGCTCGGTGGTCGTGGACGGGTCGCTCGGGGCGAGAGCGACCGCGCCGGTCAGCAGCAGCGCGGACAGAAACATCGGCGCGGCCAGTTTACACCGCGCTCGGGCGCGCGCTCCTCCACAGCGACGGGGTGTGACGTACGTGGCGCTGCGTGGGACGGCTTGCACCAGCCCGTGGGGCGCAACGCCTCGCTCAGACGGCCAGCGCTGGCGACGCGATGCCCAATGCGGCAAAGCGGGGCACGTAGTCGCGCTGGATGCAGCGCGTGAGGATCTCGGCGTAGCGGGCGACGGGCAGCAGGCCCCACGCGGCGTCTCGGTCTTCGGTGTCCGGCGAGGGTGCCTCGCCCGGCTGCCCGTAGTTGCGGCGCAGTCGAGCCATCATCGCCGGCAGCGCGCGTTCGACGTGCGCGCGCGCGTCATCGCCGAAGGCCTGCGTACACCAATCGAGGCAGCTCCAGCCGAAGTCTCGGTGGCGAACTTCGTCGACGACGATGCGGTCTAGCGCGGCGCGGGCCGAATCGACGGAGCAGTGCCTGCGCATGGCGGCGAACAGCGGCACGGCGACGGTTTCTCCGAGGCAGAACGTCTCCACGGCGACCAGCAGCGCGTCCACTTCGAGAGGGACGTCCGCGCGGTCGAGGCCGAGTCGCTCTTGGGCCAGGCGGGGCCGTGCGTCGCAGCCGGCGTCTCGGGCGACGACGTGGCTGAGGCTCGCGTGTTCGAGCTCGTCGTCGACGATGCGCAAACCGTCGCGGATCAGCTCTGGGGGCGCACCGAGGCGGATCAACCACTGCACGAACGAGGCGGTGATGGCGGCGCTGGTGTACTCGGCCTCGACGCGGCGCAGCCACTCTTCGCCGACGTGGGCGGCGGGCGTGCTCATGCCGGCGGCTCGACGCACTTCACGCGGCGCGGCGGCGGCGGGTTGCAGGTCGCATCGGGCTTGCAGTCCACGTCGATCTCTTCCCAACACGTACCGTCGGCCCGCGCCTGCACGGACTTGGGGTCTTGGGCGTCGGGCAGGACGGCGTCGGGGCACTGCACGCGCTTGGGCGGCGGCGGGTTGCACACGGCGCCTTCCGGGCACTTGAAGTTCGTGCTGCCCTGCGCTTCCCAGCATTCTCCGCTGGGGCGCATCGTCACCCGCGTGGCGTCGGACGCGGCCGGCAGGATCGATTCGGGGCACTGGATCTTCTGCGGCGGCGGCGGGTTGCATGTTCGACCGTCGTCCGGGCAGTCGACGTCGAAGGACTCCATGCACGTGCCGTCGGGCATCTGCTCGATGTTCCGCGCCGGCTTCTTGGCGACCGGCTCAGGCGTGGGCTCGGGTTCTGGCGCCGGCTTCTGAGCGTCCCCGTCTGCACCGGCCGTCGCGCCCGGCTGCGGTTCGGGCGGCGGCGGGTTCACGGTGCGGCCGCCGTCACAGCCTGTGTCGACCAGTGAAAAGGTCATCACCACCGAGGCCGCAAACGTCCGTCGTCGCATGCGCAGGAGCGTACCAGGACCGCCCCGCCTCGTTGCAACCTCGCACCATGGCGACCGTCCTTGTGGGCTGATAGCGTGCGAGACGGATGACGCCAACGACGTTCCAGACCCCCTCGGCCCAGTACACGGTCACGAGCGTGCTGCGGGAATCCGCGTCGGCGTCCACGTACGAGGTGCAGCGGCAGTCCGACGGTGCTGCGTTCGTGCTGAAGAAGCTGCGCATCGCAAACCTCGAGCACTGGAAGCAGTTCGACCTGTTCGAGCGCGAGGTGGCTGCGCTCAAGGCCATCGAGCACCCCTTCGTGCCGCGATGGGTCGACAGTCACCTCGACGAAGAGACGGGCGTGTTCGTCTCGATTCAAACGCTCGTTCGGGGGACGACGCTCAAGCAGATGATCGCGCAGCGCGGAGGCCTGACGGCGCAGGAGGTCGACAACTACCTTCGCCAGGCGCTCGGCATCCTCATGCACCTGCACGAGCGGGCGCCGCAGATCATCCACCGCGACATCAACCCCTCCAACGTGATGGTGGCCCAGGGCCAGGTCTACTTGATCGACTTCGGCGCGGTGAAGGTCGGCGATGAGCAGTCCACGTCGATGACCACCGTCGGCACGTTCGGCTACATGGCGCCCGAGCAGATTCTCGGCCGCGCCAGCGTGCAGAGCGACCTGTACGGGCTCGGGATGACCATGGTCACCATGGCGACGGGGCTCGACCCCTCGGCGATGCCGCAGAACCCCAGCACGGGGCAGGTCGATCCATCGTCCGTCTTGCGGGCGCCGCCCAACCTCACCCGGACGCTGCTCGCCTTGATTCGACCCGGCGTCGCGGAGCGTCCCACCAGCGCTCGCGTTGCGTTGGGCATGCTCGATCAACAGGCGCAGGCGCCGGTCGGTCCGTCGGGGCCCCCGGCGCTCGCCCAGCCGTACGGCACCCCGGTGGGGCCCTACGCGGGGGGTCCGTACGGCGGCCCCGTCGCGCCGTACGTTCACAAGGACCTCTCGCCCTACAAGGCCCCGCACGCGCTCACGCCCGAGGACAAGGCGTACCTGCGTCAGCACCGTCTGGAGCGGTTCCCCACCGCGCTCGCCGTGCTGCTGCACCTGATGACGTTCGGCATCTTTTCGATCATCTACTACGGCCTGCAGCATGACCGGCTGCCGCAGGCCAAGGCCGACGACCCCAGCGCGGCCAAGGCGATCGGCTTCAACTTCATCCCGTACTTCAACCTGTACTGGTTCATCTTCCAGCCGATGCGTCTCACCGACCGGCTGAACCTGCAGGACAACATTCGGGACCGGGAGAACAGCACCTCGCGCGGGCTCATGCTCACCCTCGCGATCCTGGGCATGATCCCCTACATCAATATCCTCATCGGGATCCCGCTGTACAGCATCGGGGTCTACAAGCTGCAGCGGCACATCAACCGCCTGGCCGACGAGAAAAAGACCGAGGCGCCCGAGCCTCTGGCGCTGCAGCCCCCGAAGTTCCGCATGTAGCACCGGTTGCTTCACCGGTTGTCCGGGGCGCCCAACTGCCCCATGCTGCGCGTGCCATGGCCCAGACGACCACCATCGACGTCGCAGGACGCCCCTACGAAGCCGCCGTATCGCGGCCCGAAGGCGAGGGGCGCTGGCCTGCGGTCGTCGTCATTCACGACCTCACCGGCTTTGGCGACGACGTCCGCCGTCACTGCGACAACTTTGCCGCGGCCGGGTACGTCGCGATCGCGCCCGACCTTTACCGCGGGGGCAACGTCGCGTGCGTGGTCCAGACGATGAAGTCGATGGCGACCAACAAGGGGCACGCCTACGCGGTCATCGACGCGGCGCGCCGGGCCGTGATGGCGCGCAGCGACGTCGACGAGACCAAGGTCGGCGTGTGCGGCTTCTGCATGGGCGGGGGCTTCGCGCTCATCTCGGCCGCCGACATGACGTTCGCCGTTGCGGCGCCGTTCTATGGAACCGTGCCGCGCCACGCCTCGCGCCTGCAGGGCATCTGCCCCACGCTGGCGCAGTACGGCAGCAAGGACGTCGCCTTCGTGCCGCACGGCCGTCGGCTCAGCGAGCACCTGCTCGAGCTCGGCGTCGAGCATGAGGTCCTCTTTCACGACGGCGCCGGTCACTCGTTCATGAACCAGCTCGAGGGCGTGGCCGCCGTCGGCGGTCCGTACACCCCGCTGCGCGCCGAGTACGACGCCGAGGTCGAGGCCGTCGCCTGGGCGAAGGTGCTCGACTTCTTCGGTCGTCACCTCGGCGAGGACACCGCAGCTTCGGTTTAGCGTTCGCCTCGCGCTGCGGCGTTCGTGGGGCGTGCTGTACCCTTCGCCCGATGGGTCGACGGGGTTTCACCACGCTGCTTGGGCTGTGTCTTTGGGTCGGGTGCGGCGACGCGCAAGAGGATGACGCCCAGAGCGACGGGGAGTCGACCGGGACCACGGCGTCGACGCCCGCATCCACAACAACCGGTACTGCGTCGGGCGCCAGCGGTGAGGCGCCTGCGAGCACGTCCACGGACAGCGGCGCGGGCGACACGACGACCGGTGGTGCGTCGGACGGTTCCTCGTCGAGCGGCGAGCAGACGCCGTCGGGGTGTTCGGGGCCGGCGGTCGAGCCCGGCGAGCAGCTTGGCCTGTCCGTGGACGTGGACGGCGTGACGCGGAACTACAACCTGTTCGTGCCCACGCGCTACGACGGGACCGTGGAGACGCCGCTGGTGCTCAACTTCCACGGCTTCGGCTCGAATGCGATCCAGCAGGCGTTCTTCTCGGACTTCAACGTCGAGGCGGAAGCGCGCGGGTTGCTCGTCGCGTATCCCGACGGCCAAGCGAACTCGTGGAACGCGGGCGGCTGCTGCGGAGAGGCGGTCGACGCGGGCGTGGACGACGTCGCGTTCGCGCGCGCGCTGGTCGAGCAAGCCGCCGCGACGTTGTGCGTGGACACCCGCCGCGTCTACGCCACCGGAATGTCCAACGGAGGCTTCATGTCGCACCGGCTGGGGTGCGAAGCGGCCGACGCGTTCGCGGCGATCGGTCCGGTCGCGGGCGCGCTCGTGCTGCCGCCCGACGACTGCGCGCCGACGCGGCCCGTGCCCGTCATTCACTTCCACGGCACCGATGACGCCACCGTCCCTTACGGCGGCAACGCAGCCGGCTTCCCCGCGGTCGAGGCGTCGTTGGCGGGCTGGGCCGAGCGCAACGGCTGCGACTCCACTTCGAGCGTGACCTTCGAGATGGACGACGTGTCCTGCCAGACCTGGGAGGGCTGCGAAGAGGACGCCACCGTCACGCTGTGCACCCTCGATGGCTTCGGTCACTGCTGGCCGGGGCAGCCGTTCTGCCCCTCGGGCACCAGCTCCGAGACGATCCGCGCGAACACGATGATGCTCGACCTCTTCGAGCAGCACGCGCTTCCCTAGAGAGGCGAACCGCTAAACCTCGCGCGCCATAACAGCGCCCCCGAAACGCGATTCCGCGTTGGTCAGGACTCGCAGTGTGCCCGACACAGCTTCGCCCTCCCGCCTTGAACCGCG
>JBCCQM010000064.1:0-37997 GCA_039024335.1 Myxococcota bacterium | reverse complement strand
GCACAAACGTGGATCTCGGTGCCCAACGCGGTACGCTGGGCCCATGGTTTATCGGCTGGTCTCTCGCGGGTGGGTTCCTCTGCTCCTGTGTACGCTGGGGGCTCCGGGCTGCGTGGGCCTCAACGGCGCGTTCTCCGACACCGACGGACGCGCTGGCGGGTCCTCCGGCGGTCTGTCTTCTACAGACACGGTCACGGCATCGGGCGTGGACGCGACCGGGAGCGATTCGGCCTCCGACTCCAAGGGAACGACGGACACGTCGGGCGTGGACTCGATCGGCACGACCGACAAGACGACCGAGGACGGCGAGACCGAGGGCCTGGACGACTCGGGCGGGCTCTCCACAGGCACGACCGACGGTGAGTCAGGCGGGGCCGACAGCGGCGTGACGCCCGGGCCGTGTAACTATGTCGTGCAGGAGTGCGACCTCACCGAGCCAGACTGCCCCGACGGCGAGGTCTGCCGTCCCTACGTCGACGATGCGGGTGACTTTCGCTCGGGATGCTTCGCGGCTGGCGGTGCAGGAGAGTGGGACGCCTGCATGCTCGAATGCGACGCGGGTGGGTACGACGACTGCGGCCCTGGGCTCGCCTGTGATCCCTTCGCAGACGGAGACTACGTTTGTTACCCGCTGTGCGGAAGTAACGACCAGTGCGAGCTTCCGGCCGCCTGCGCGGACTTCGAAGTCGCGGACGGGTTCGTCATCAGCCTGTGCGTTGACGAAGGGCCTGAATGCGAGGTCTTCTCCGACGACTGCCCCGACGGACTCAACTGTGTTCCGTCGGATGAAGGGGGCATCTGTGTGCCTCCCGGGAAGGGTGCGGCCGGAGGCCCGTGCGCCGATGACGTCGATTGCGAACCGGGAACGTTCTGCGACGACGAAGGTTCCCCCGCATGCTCGTCCGGACAGTGCTGCGCCGCGTTGTGCGAGGTCGACGAACCTGGGTGCAACTGCGTGCCGCTCGACGGGCCGCCTGGTCTGGATGGCGTTGGTGTCTGCGCAGCCCCGATGGAGCCGAAGCCCTGAGGCCTAGCCCGCGGGCTTCGGCGGGATGAACTCGTCACAGGTGGTGTCGATCAAGCTCACCGCTTCTTGGAAGAAGCCCTGGTAATCGCCGCATACGCTGCCCTGGAGGCCGCGGTCTTCCCAGCTGTCGACGAACTGCGTCAGCCGAAGGCTGTCTTCGCCGCAGCCGCCGCCGCCGAACAGACCCAGGACCACGACCGCCTGCTCATCGCCGTTTTTGGCGGAGATGAGCGCCTGTCGCCAGCCCTCGACGGTACCGTCGGAGCCGTCGCCCGCGTCGTCATCCTCGTCGGTGATGAACGTGACGACCAAGATGGCGTCGTCGCGGATGAAGTCGTCGTTGCACTCGAATGCGGGGCGGCCGGGCGTGACCGCTTCGACGATGGCGCCCATCGGCTGCTCGGAGGCGCCGCTGGCCGCGGTTCCCACCTTCGCCGCGCACCCGAAGGCCGCCTGCAGGTCGGGCTCGCTTGCGTCCATGTAGCGCTTGCCGCTCTCGAAGCTGCAGTCGGTGTTGGAGGCGTCGGTTCCGCGGGGATAGACCACGCCCGCTCCCATGACCTCGCACGGCTCGGGCTCCGGTGGCGCCGCGCAGCCGCCAGGGAACGCGAGGCACTCCGACATGGGCACGCAGGTGATCGTGCAGAACGGGTTGGCCGGGTTGAGCAACGGGCACTGGCCGGCTTCGTCGAGGCAGCCGTCGGTCATCGCCTGTTCGCAAAGGACAGGGCAGTTCACCGGCGGAGCAGGATCGGTGTCCACCACCATGATGTGGTAGTCCTGCGCCTCGTCGAGTTCGTTTTGGATCGTCTCGATGAACCCGGGGAAGTTGGCGACCAGATTGTTCTGGAACTCGCCCATCGAGCCCGAGTTGTCGATGACGAAGAGGAAGTCGACTTTGTCGCAGCCGCTCTCGTCGTCGCCGTCGGGGTCGATGCCGGTGTCGGGGTCGTCGGTGTCGTCACCGAGGTCGAGCTTGATGTCGTCGTCGGGCTCGGGTGCGCCGGTCGAGGTGTCGGCAGCGGTCGCGTTCCCCGACGTCGCGCTGGCGGTCGTGATCGGCGAGTTGTCTTCCTCTTGTCGTGCCTCGGTGCAGGCGACGAAAGCCAAGGACGAAAGTGCAAGCGTCCAACGATCCATATCCGCGGAACCTACCACGTCGGTCCGGCGCCGACGGTGAAACGGGTTCAATCGTCGGGCCGCGATGACCGCCGCAGCGGCATGCGTGCCTCGAGATGAAGGTGGTCGTCGTGCCCCTTTGGGTCGTTCCCTGGGGACAACGGCGTGCGGAAATCATCGCGCTGCGCAAAGACGCGCTCGACCGCAGGCAGCGCGGGATCGTCCGCGTAGTGCTTCTTCACCACCAGCACGCGCCCGTCCGTCATGCGGACCTCGAACACGTCCATCGCGAGCCCGATGGCATGTCGGCTGAGGATGTTGGTCCTTCGCCCGTTCCGTTTCACGTAACGGTGCTCATGAATCGTGGAGAAGCGCAGCGCGTC
The DNA here is from genome assembly GCA_039024335.1 of Myxococcota bacterium. Taxonomy (GTDB): domain Bacteria; phylum Myxococcota_A; class Polyangia; order Nannocystales; family Nannocystaceae; genus CAJXVA01. Next base: position 35,468 of record JBCCQM010000064.1, on the reverse strand, counting down.
GACGCCGACTTCGTGAAGCGCAGGCGCGGCGTCGTGGAGCGCGCGCACGAGGTGACAGTCGAGTACGAACGGTCCCTTGCGCCACGTGGGTTCGAGACCGATCCCGCCGATCCGCATCGAGGGCACGCGCACCGGGGTGTTCACCTTCTTGGCCTCGCCCGGTTCCACCACGACCTCGCGCTCGGCGAGATCCGCCAGGCAGGTCGCGCCCGCTTCCACCATCGCGGCGTTCGGCGGCCAGCTCCACCCGCGCGGCATGTTCGGGATGCGCTTGGTCTTGGTGCGCGCGTGGGCGGTCGCCGCCACGCACGCCAGCGCCACCGCGGCTGCCATGCGCACCTTCATCGCGCGCAGTGTCGTCCATCGCCCGCAGGCTCGGCAACGACAAACGCCCCAATGGCTCCAGCCACGAGGCGTCCTTGCTCCAGCAGCACGGCGGCGCAGGCGGGGCTACTCGCAAAGAGCAGCTTGGGTGCCCCAGTCGAAGGCGACGAACGGTTCGTCGGTGGCGCTGGCGGTGGTGCGGGAGAAGTTCACCGAGCCCTGGCTCACGGTGGTGCCGGGCGTGACGATGTCCTCTACGGGAACGGCAGCGAAGGCGTCGGCGGCCTGCGTCGGGCAAGCCTGGTCGAGACCGCCAAGGCTGTCGGTGTGGAGGATGACCGGCTCGTTCGTCATGTCGTTGCTCTCGTCGACGTCGTGCAGCCCGACGGACAGGCCTCCGTCGGCTCGGGCCGCGCCCACGCCGAACACCATGCGCTGATTTCGGGGCGAGTCGTAGACGACGTTGAAGTCGACGGTCGGGACATCGCTCGTGTCGAGGCGCAGGAGCCAGGCGTCCTCGGTCATCGAAACCGACCCGGCTTGCCCGGCGACCGCGAACCGATCGTCGCCGAGCGGAATAAGCTCTCGCAGCGCTTCGAACTGGGCCCCGCCAAGGGTCGACAGGGACACGACGGGATCCCCCTGCGGCTCGAGGACGCCGAAGTAACCGTCCATGCCGCCAGCGCCCCAATCGCTGGTCTGACCTACGATGAGGTATCGGCCCCCATCCAGCGGAGCAATGCCGCGCATGATGTTGAACCCGCCGTTTCCAAACTCGAAGGTAAACACCGGTGAACCCGAGGTGTCGTACTTGGTCACGAGGTTCCCGGACACCTCCGCGCTGTTGCGAAGCAACCCCACGCCCAGCAGTCCGCCGTCGTCGTCCTCGGTGAGCGAAAAGAGGGAATCCTCGAACGCACCGCCAACTCCAACCGCCCACTGCAGCGCCAGGGCTTCGTCGAGGACCATCAGCAGTCCATCGCGGTCGCCGAATCCGGTTTGGTCCGTGTACCCCGAAATGGCCAAGCCGCCGTTCGAGAGCGCGACTGCCTCGTATGCGTGTTCGTCGCTCGTCGGCGAGCCGAATAGCACGCTGCCTGCATATGACCCATCGAGATCGAACTCGGAGATCAGGACCTGGTTGGTGTTGCCCTGGCCCACGTCTCGTCGGCTCAGTCCGACTCCGTACACCGTCTCACCGGCAACGACGACCGAGAAGAACTGCTCGTTCGGAACCGCGTCCTTTCGCAGGCTCCATTGGACCGTGCCGTCGTCGGCAACGTGCGCGATGACGGCGTCGCGGTTGTTGCCGTCTGTCGTGTCGACCATGCCGGCAACGACCACGCCACCGTCGGGGTGCGCGGCCATGTCGTACATGAAGAAGCTCAGCTGCACGTCGTATCGCCAGGCCCCAGAGGCCCCGACGGGCACCTCCACCGGCTCTCCGGTGCTGCCGCCCGTATCGTCCGACGTGGATGCGTCGTCCGTCGTGGTGGACGCGTCGGCGTTCGACGTCTCCGTCTCGGTCTTGCCGGATGTTGTGCCGCCTGCGGTTCCGCCCATCGTCGTGGCGCTCGACCCGGAGGTTCCGGCCCCGGACTCGGTGTCCGCAGGCTGCGTACCGGTTTCGGACTCGGTCTCGGCCGAGACGGCTGCGTTGTCGGCACAAGCGGACAGACCCAGCGCGAGGGCGAGTGGAGAAACGTGGCGGACGAGCGAACGCATGCGAGTCGGATAGCACTCGGCGTTTTGGCGCATCAACGCGAAAACAGAGGCCTGTTTGGGCAATCTGCTTCGCGTGTTGGGCAACCGGTTCCCGTGTTGGGCAACGCGGCTCTCGGCGGTGTGAATCGGCGCCGTCATCCCACCCTGCTCGCCCGATCGATGCGGCATGATCTCCGTGATGCGGGCACCTCTCGTTCCCGGGCTGTCGGCCCTCGTCGGTGCCGTGCTCCTCATGGCGTGCGCGACCGTCTCGCCACCGAGCAGTCCCGAGTCACCGGCGCCAGCCGAGTCACCGGCGCTTGCCCAGGCTCCGGTCGCCGCGCCCAAGCCCGTCGATCGTGGCTTCTTGATCGTTCGCATCAGCAACCGCGACAGCAGTTGGACCGTGCAGGTACAGCTTTGAGCATCACCGTGCCGACGGCAGCATCCGGTATGTGCCCAATGAAGTGCACGCCGTCGCGCTCCAGGAGTGGGCCGGACATCTGAAGCTCTGCTGAGCGCGCCGACGATCGCTTGCAGGGGTCGGACGATGTCTCTCGTCGTCGGCGGGAGGCGCGACCCCGCTCGCGGGTCATTCATCATCGCCAGCGAACGAGCAACGTCGGCGTGCGAGCTTGGGGCGTGCGTCGTCGGTCCCTTGGCTGCGCGAAGCTGAAAACCGCCCCGCGTGGCTTTGCAGTCGCCGAATGCTGTCGAAACGCGGGAAGGACGCCGGCTGTCCTGGAAGCAGAGGTGGTTTGGGGTAGTATGCGGCCATGCGCACGAGGGGGCTCACCGCCGCACTGATGTCGATGCTCTGGATTTCGAGCAGCTGCGGAGAACCGTCATCCACGACCAATGGCGCTGAGGAAGGGAGCGGAAGCGCAGACTCGAGCACGTCCGCGCCGCCGCCCGGCACCAGTTCGTCAGCGACGACGCCCACGCCTACGACGGAGCCCACGCCTCCGCCCACGACCGACAAGACCAGCGACGACCCGGAGCCCGTCGACCTCCCCGACCCTTCCGACTCCGATCCCTCCGACGACGCGTCGGACACGGGCGAGCCTCCGGTCGACGGTGAACCCGGTGTCGTCCGCTTCGCCGCTTTCGGTGACACCGGCGAGGGCAACGAGGCTCAGCAGATGGTTGCGAATGCGGCCGAGGTGATCTGTGCCGAGCGTGGCTGCGACTTCGCGCTGCTGCTCGGGGACAACTTCTATGACACCGGGGTCACACAGACGATGGATCCCCAGTTCATCGACAAATTCGAGGCGCCCTACGAAGGCCTCGACATCCCGTTTTACGTCGTCCTGGGCAACCATGATTACGGGGAGTTGGCCAGTGACTGGAACCGCGGGAACTACCAGGTCGAGTACAGCACCTTCAGCGACAAGTGGGTGCTCCCGAACTTTTGGTACACCTTCTCTTCGGACAGTGGAGGGACCCAGTTCTTCGCCTTCGATACGTCGCGGATGATGTGGAATCACGACGTCAACGACCAGCGGGAGTGGATCGCAGGGCAGATGGCTGCCAGCACCGCCTACTGGAAGATTGGCTTTGCCCACCACCCTTACATCTCCAATGGGCGGCACGGCAACGCTGGTCGATACGAGGGAATCCCCGGGCTGCCGTTCGTGTCGGGCGTCGAAGTTCAGGAGTTCATCGACGACTTCATCTGCGGGGAGGCTCAGATCTACATCTCAGGCCACGACCACAACCGCCAGATGTTCGATCCGGTATGCGGGACCTATTTCTTCGTCTCGGGAGCCTCGGCCAAGACCTCGGGCCTCGAGAACCGCGACGACAACCCCACCGCGTGGCAAGACGACACCCGCGAGGGCTTCTTGTGGGTGGAGATCCAGGGGACCCAAATGACCGCCGCGTTCTATGACTTCGACGCGAACCTGGACCACGAGATCATCGCCGACCTGTAAGGCCGCATGAGCGAGAAACGCGGACTGCTCCAGCGCGTCCTGGGCGAGCCGCTGCTGCATTTTGCGGTGTTGGGCGCCCTCGTGTTCGTCATCGCCGACGCGACCGAAGATGAGCCTCGGGACGACGCAGCGGTCATCAGGGTCGAGCGTGCCGTCGAGGAGCGCATCGAGGCGTCTTTGGCGAAGACGTTGGAACGAGCGCCGACCCCTGCAGAGTTGGATGCTGCAGTGGAGAGCTGGGTGGACGCGGAGATGCTCTATCGGGAGGGATTGACGATGGGTCTCGACCGCGACGACCCGATGGTCCGCAAGCGTGTCATCCAGAAGATGGAGTTCGTTGGGACCAATCTCGACGTCCCCGAAGAACCCGACGAGCAGACCCTTCGCGCGTTCTTGGCCGAGCACGCTGATCGATACGGCTCGAACATGCGCCACGACTTCACCCTGGTGACCTTGCCTCGCGACCCTGCGGACACCGACGACAGCAAAGCCCGAGCCGCGCTGGCCCAGCTCGAGGATGGTGCTGACCCCAAGTCGGTGGAAGGCCGCCACTCTCGCGGCAAGGGCCTTACCCGCGCCAACCTTGCTGGGACCTATGGACCCGAGATCGCAAACGGTGTCACCAAGCTCGCTGTTGGCACATGGGGCATGGTGATGCTCCACAACGGCTGGGCCCTGTTCCGCCACGATGCCCAGCGCCCCGATGAGGTCCCCTCATTCGAAAAGGTTCGGAACCGACTGCGCGTGGACTGGAAGTCATACCAACGCTCGAATGCACGACGCGAGCTGCTGGACGATCTCCGCGGTCGCTATCGAATCGAGCGGCCGGGCTGATCGTTCATCGAAGGTTCCCCCGGATGTCCCGATCGTTGCTCCCCCTCGTCCTATCCCGTTGGGTTGGCGTGCTCGTGCTCGTGCTCGTCGGGCTGACGTCCACTTCGGCGCACGCCCATGAGTTTCGACCTGGCGTGCTCACCGTGCGTGAGACCGAGCCGGGGCAGTTCGTGTGGAGCTGGCAGCCGCCCTTCGACGACAAGCGTCAGCCCCTCATCGAGGTCCAGCCCCGCTTCTCTGAGCACTGCACGGTCGGTCCACCCGACAGGCTGGAGTGCGGAGGGGACGGCCTCGGTGACGTCGTCATCGAGGGACTCCGGCGACACCCGGTGGATACGGTCGTTCGCGTGCATTGGAGCGACGGCCGACGCGTAACCGAGGTCCTGCACGGTGAGCGAGACCGAGTCTCTTTGACGGAGGATACCGCGGGCCAGAGCGATGCCGCGATCGGTTTGACGTACGCCGTCATTGGCGTCGAGCACATCCTGATCGGCATCGATCACGTTCTGTTCGTGCTCGGGTTGCTGATGCTGGTGGGCTGGGGCCGGAGGCTGCTGTGGGCGATTACCGGGTTCACGCTCGCCCACAGCGTCACGCTTGCGATGAGCACGCTCGGCGTGGCCGCCCTCGCGCAAGGGCCCGTCGAAGTCAGCATCGCGCTGTCGATCGTCCTGTTGGCGAGGGAGCTGACCCACGAGCACCGTACGCTGACCCGGCGGCTACCTGGACTCGTCGCCTTCGGGTTTGGACTTCTGCACGGGTTCGGCTTTGCGGGCGCTCTTCAGGAGGTTGGCATCCCTCCCGACCGGGCGTGGCTAGCTCTGCTTGGCTTCAACCTCGGCGTCGAGGCTGGCCAGCTCGCGATCATTCTCGTCGCCGCTGGCGTGGGCCGGCTGGCGCGGCGGCTTCCGAAGCCGGAGCGCTTGCGGCTGGCCGCTGCGTACCTGGGAGGCTCGGTCGCGATGGCGTGGACAATCGAGCGCATGGTGGCGTTGGTCGCCTGAACCACGAGAGCAGGGCGCGGAGTCCCTTGAAGGCGTCCGCGCGTTTCCTGCGATCGGGCGCGCACGACCGGCTACGCGGCGAAGATGCGCTCGGCTGCGGCGACGCTATGACGGAGCTCGCGCTGGCGGCTGGTGTTGCTGCCACCAAGCGCGGCCATGTACAGAAGCTCGCCCTCGATCTCGAGGGTCTTGACGCTGAGTTCACGCTTCTCCCCGTTGCGCTTGATCCGGGGGATGGCCTTGCCGCGGCCGACGATCGGGGTGACGGCGGCGAGCATGCTCAGGTCGAGCGCAGTGTTGCTCTTGCTCACGAGCATGCCGGCGTCGTCGACGAGCAGGACGGCGTCGAGATGCGCCCGGTTGGCCGCGCTGGTGAGGGCGAGCTCGAGCGCCGTGGCGGTGTCCGTCGAGCGCTCGATGCGGCGGTCGGTCTGTCCACGGTCGGGCTTGGGGAGCTTGGCGATGCGCAGCGTCATGCCCACACTGTCTTACATGTCTCACCATCCGCCAAAAAACGGGCACGGGTAAGATTGACAGTGTTCAATTTACTGCTAGATCCCCGGCTGTGGGTCGCCCTGCGCTCTCTGCTGCCGGTTTGCAGGCGTTTCGCGCCCGCGCGATCGACGTGGCGCTGACGCTGTTCGCTCGCGAGCCGGACGTGTCGCTTCGGCAGCTCGCCAAGGCGATGGGCGTCAGCCCTACGACGCCGTACCGCTACTTCGAAAGCAAAGAGGAGCTGTTCATGGCGGTGCGCGCCGAGTGCTACGCACGCTTTGCGACGCAGCTGCGGGCGCGCTTGAAGCCGATCGAAGACCCCATCGAGCGCGTGCACGAAGTGGCTCGCGGCTATCACGAGCACGCGGCGACGCATCCCTCCGAGTTCGGCTTGATGTTCCAGCTCGGGCAGCCGGACCCTGGCGCGTATCCGTGGGCCCACCGCGCGGGCATCGATGCCTGGCAGGTGGTGCTGGATGCGGTCGAGGGCGCCGTGCTCTCCGGCGCGGTGCAAGCCGACGTGCTCGAGCTCGCCCACCTGCTGTGGTCGGGCGTCCACGGGATCGTGTCGCTTTCGATGTCGAGCCGGCTTTCGGTCGGCAAGTCGGCTGCAGACCTGGTCGACCCCATGGTTTCCGCGCTGATGCGCGCACACGGATGGTGCCCCTGATGGACACGCTCTACACACCCGAAGGATCGTTGCTCGGAGAGCTCAGCGCCGTACGCGAGGCTGTGCGCCTCCCTGGCTTTTGGCTCGGCGCGCGTCGTCGTCTGCCGCGCGGGGACCGGACCGTGGTCGTGGTCCCTGGGTTCGGGACGGGGGATGGCTCCACCGTGGTCCTGCGCGCGACGCTGCGGTCTTTGGGGCACGACGTACGCGGCTGGGGCTTGGGGCGAAACGGCGGCGACGTCGAAGCGCTGCTGCCCCGCGTGACCGAGGTGGTGACCGCGGCCGCAAGCGAAGGGCCCGTGGACTTGGTCGGCTGGAGCCTTGGCGGATATTTGGCCCGCGAGGTTGCCCGCGACCGCCCAGACTGCGTGCGTCAGGTGGTGACGCTCGCCTCTCCCGTGATCGGCGGGCCCAAGTACACGGCAGCGGCCGGTTTCTTCCGCGACCGACTCGGCGTGGACCTCGACGACATCGAGGCACAGGTCGAAGCGCGCAACGAGGTGCCGCTGACCGTGCCCGTGCTCGCGCTCTACAGCGAATCCGACGACGTGGTGTGTCCCGCGGCCTGCATCGATCACCACAGTCCCGACGTGGAGCACCGCCGCGTCAACCACTGCAAGCACGCTTCGTTCGGCTTCAACCCCGAGGTGCTGGCCATGGTGGCCGAGCGCCTCGTCCGAGATCATCATGCGCATTGACGACACCCTCATCGACCAGTGGACCGCCGACGGCGACCACTTCTTCTTCGACGTGCCCGAAGGGTGGATGCAGGGGCGCTCCACCTTCGGCGGGCTCACGGCTGCGATCATGGCCGCGCTCGGCCGCCGCGTCGTTCCCGAGGCGGACCGCTCGCTTCGCGTCTTCAGCACGCAGCTGCTCGCGCCGGTCGTGCCGGGTCAGCTCCGGGGTGAAGTGTCCGTGCTTCGTTCGGGTCGCAACATCACCTTCACCGACGTCCGCCTGGCGCAGGGCGACGCCGTCGTGGCGCGGGCGACCCCGGTTTTTGCGAAGGCGCTCTCGGACGCGCTCGACATCCCTCCACCACCCAAGCCGGAAGTGACCCCGGCGGAATCGCTGCAGCCAATCCCCTACATCCCAGGATTCATGCCCGAGTTCACCCAGCACGTGGACATGCGCTGGGCCGAGGGCGCCACGCCCTACAGCGGTTCCGAAACGGCCGCGTTCGTGGGGCATTGCCGCTACCGCGTTCCGCTGGGTGGCGTCGCGGGCCTGCTCGCGCTGCTCGATACCTGGCCGGCACCATCGTTGGGAAAGGCGAGCAAGCCGATCCCCGCCAGCACCGTCAGCTGGACCGCGCACCTGCTCGGCGTGCCTGCGGACTTCGAGCAGTGGTTCACGTTCCAGTACGAGACCGCGGTTGGTCAGAACGGTCTGCACACGGTCGTCGGGCGCCTCTACGCAGAGGACGGGACGCTCCTTGGGTGGACGGAGCAGCTCGTCGCCGTGTTTGGGTGAGCCGCGGGCGCAGCCTGGCGTGCGAACAGACCGCCTCGCTCCCTGGATCGAAAAGCGTGCGACCTGCGTGAGGTCGATCCGCCCCGTATTGGAACCGCCGCGCATCCCCTGCGCCCTTGCGTACGGCCCGATCCGCGTTATGCCGTCAAGCCGTCCCTCCAGGAGCCCGATGACGTCCTCGTGGGGAACACGGAGAACCCGGCGGAGTCCAAGCGACCGCATCTGCGTCTGGTCAGCAGCGACGAGGGGGCCGCTGCCATGGCACCGCTCGAGCGCGACGTTCGAGCTGCGCGACGCGAGATGGCGCGACTGCTACGTGCGCTTCAGGCCTCGGGCCAAAGCATCACGACCTGGGCCTCGGAGGTCGTCACGCGGCTTGCACATCTCGACGCCGTGACGGCGCGTCACCTGATCGACGGCCGTGGCACGCAGGCCGAGATCCGCGGCGCAGTCCAAGGGTTGCGCGCCATCGAATCGTGGATCTGCGACGGGCTCACGTCGGGGCAGCGCGCCGACGTTCGTGCGTTCGAGCTCGTGATTCGCATCGAGGACGCCGAGCTGACCCAGCCGCTGCTGCAGCCCGATGGTGCGCCCGAAGAGACCTCTCCCAGCGTTGCGCTGGGTCGCTCGATGGCGCCGCGTTCGCTGCGGACGGGCCTGCGCGGGCTCGACGACGACGATTTGACCGAGCTCGCACGGCGCTTGGGCGTGCGGCCGCTCGACATCGACATCATCGACCCCGACAAGGCCCGCGCGCACCTCGAGTCGACGGTGCTCTCGACCCTGCGAGACGATCATCTGCTCGCGATTCTGCTTTCGACGCTTCGACCCGACGCGCAGCGCATGCTCGTGGACCTCGTGCGCGGCCGCTTCAGCCCCAGCGAACTCGAAGACCTCGCGCAGCCCATCGAAGTTGCCGCCGCGGTCGGCAGTGAGGTGGTGGCCGCGGTCGGTCCCGTCGATGCTCTGCGTGCGTGCGGCCTCGCGTTCTGTTCGGGCCGAGGCGCCAATGCGTCGATTTGGGTGCCCGTGGAGCTTCAGCCGCGCATCGACGGCGTGCTCCGTGGTCTCGGGCTATAAGCCCCGCGCATGAAGCCCGTCGACATCGCCCACTCGAAGTCGCGCAACTGCCTCATCGTCACGTGGGACGACGGCGTCGAGTCGACGCTTCCGGTCGACTACCTGCGCGCGTGGTGTCCGTGTGCGAGTTGCCAAGGCCACGGCGTCGTCGTGCAGCACCATCCCGCGCCGCCCGAGACGACCATCGCCGAACTCTTCGAGATTGGCGCGTACGCCTTGGGCATCCGCTTCCAGGACGGGCACGACCAGGGCATCTACACCTGGGAATGGCTGCGATCGATCAGCGCCGAGGCGGAGCCCAAGGGTTACAAACACGGACGATTCGAGAGTGGGGTGTACATGTCGGACACCCCGTCCTGAGGCGATCGGCCCGGCTTTTGTGTCCGGGCTGACGGAACTTGCAAAACGAATGTTGGGCGTACGCCTGTATGCTCGCCGCCATGCGCGTCGGATTGGTCGTCTTGGTGTTGTCGGTGTTGTCTGCGTGCAACCAGGCGCCGCCGCCCGATCCCGCGATGGTCACGCTTCAGACCCGTGCGCATCGACTCGAAGTCCACGAGGGCCAGCGCTTCACCGTCGTGCGTCGCGCCGACGGCCTGGTCCTGGCGCGGGAAATCGACGTCGACCGCCTCGCCGCGGACTTCCCCACGCTGCACGGTGCCGCCCGCGACGCGGTGGCTGGTCTGTACGCCGGCCTCTGAGCCCGCTGTCGATGCGTCTCAAACGTCGCCCAGCGCGCGTATTCGACGCCAAAACGCGCTGGACGTGAGAACAGTCGCTTTGATAGCGGGTTCAAGCTACACTCCGCGCCATGGCTGTCGACCAGGCAGACTCTGAACTCATTGCAAAAATGCTCCAGCGGTGGTCCGGCTGGGAGCGCGTTCCCGAGGACATCCTCAAGGGCCTCTGCGACATCGCCGAGACGCTCGAGGTCAAGCGTAAACGCTCGATTTTCCGGCGCGGCGAGCCCGGCCCCGGCCTTTTCCTCGTGAAGTCTGGTGAGTTCAAACTCAGCCTGATCTCCAGCGAGGGCCGCGAGCAAATCCTCTACCTGGCCGAGCCCGGCAAGCTGATCGGCGAAGGCTTCCTGCCGCGCGACGTGCAGTGCGCCGCCTCCGGTTTCGCGATGGTCGACTCCGAAGTCTGGCGGTTCGACACCGACGGCGTCGTGAAGCTGATCAGCAGCAACGAGACGCTCGCGTTCGCGCTGATGCGTCAGATGGCGTTCCGCGCCAACCGCCTCATCGACCTCGTTCTCGACCTCTCGCTGCGCTCCGTCGAGCGTCGGCTCGCCTCGTTCCTGTTCACGCTCGCGATTCGCAACGGCGCCGAGCAGGGCAAGCCCACCGTCATTCCGCGGCAGCTCGACATGAACACGGTCGCGGCTCGCCTGGGCACGGTGCGCGAGGAGATTTCGCGGGCGCTCAACCGCATGCAGCGCAACGGGATCCTGAGCCTCAGCCGCCAGGAGATCGTGGTGCTGGATTTGGGCGCGCTCGAGCGGGTCACATACGAGTAGAAACTCGGTCACGCCACGCAGAAACGGCGACGCCCTCTTCGGAGACGTCGCCGTTTTCGATCGCGGCAGGCTTCGATGCCCGCAACGGTCATTCGTCGGTCGTTCGCAGGATGCTCTCCAGGTTCCACTCCACCTGGCTCTGGACGAAGCGCCACGCATTCACGGTTCCGCCGTCGCTCGCCGTGCCGTACGTCTCTGCGGCTCGTTGCTCGAACGCCTCGGCCATGCATCGACGCGCGGCGGCCAGTCGGCGGGACAGCGTCGACTCGTGGACACCGTATGCCCGGGCGATCGCCGTCGCCGTCATGCCCTGCCCGTAGCGGAGTCGCAGCAAGGTACGGTCTCGGTCGTCGAGAATCCGAAACGACGCCTTGAGCAGCTCCTTGAACACCACGCGGTCCTCGGAACGGAGCAGCGCGATCTCCGGAGACTGGGGCAGCACGGTCTCGGGCAGGTCGTCGAGCGGGGCATGAGCTCTCGCAGCCTTTTGGACGTTGATCGCAAGTCGCCCTGCAGCCGTACGGACCCAGGCTGCCAGGCGCCCTTGACCGGCGTAGGAGCGGATGCGGGCAGGCAGATTCGGTCCGCGTGACACGAGAAGACGGATGCGGACTCGCTGGCGAAGTTCGGTGCGCGCCTCGGCATCTGAGCAAAACCGCAGAATTGCCCGGTCGACCTCGGGCATCAGCGCGGTCTCGAAGGTCGACATGGCGGTGGCGTCGCCGCTGGAAAGCGCCGTCGCGAGCCAGAGGTCCGCGACCTGAAGGTCGGCGAGCTGCGCACCGTCTCCCGCTGTGGAGGTGAGCAGCGCGGCTGCCCATGCGGCGGGCGTGACGCTCACCCCCGGATGCGCCGCGCGTGCCGTTTGTGTGGCCTGCCAGGCGAGCTCTTCGAATGCTTCGTCCACGGTCTTCCCCGACCGTTCGAGCGCGCTGCGTAGGTCCGGCCGGTTCAGAAAAGCACGATAGCATTGGGCGGTCGACGATGGCGCCCGCGAGCGAGTCACCATGCCCCGACGAGGCCGTGCTGGTTCGCTTTGCCGACGGCGAGGTCGATTCAGCGACGCGTGAGGTCATCACGCAGCATCTCGCCGCGTGCGGTGACTGCAGGGCGCTCGTCGCGTTGGCGGCCGAGGAATCGACGGACACCCCGACACGGCTGGGTCGCTATCGCGTTCGAGCCGAGCTGGGCCGCGGCGCGATGGGGGTGGTGTACGCGGCGGAAGACCCACGACTGGGGCGGGAGGTGGCGGTCAAGGTTCTCAACGCGCAGACGCAAACGGATGCAAAGCGGCGCGCACGGTTGCAGCGGGAGGCACAGGCCATGGCCAAGCTCTCGCACTCGAACGTCGTCTCGGTCTTCGACGTTGGTGAGGAGGCCGAGCGCGTCTACATCGTGATGGAAAAAGTCGAGGGGATCGACCTTCGGCAATGGTGCCGCGGCCGGCCGTGGACCGAGATTCTCGACGGCTACGTCGCCGCGGGGAGGGGGCTGCATGCAGCTCACGAAGCGGGGCTGGTGCATCGCGACTTCAAGCCATCGAACGTATTGATCGGCGATGACGGCCGGGCGCGGGTGACCGACTTCGGTCTCGTCGGGGTGCTGTTCGAGCCGTGGAGTCGCTCCGAGGATGGGCTCGGGTCGAGCGACGCCCACCTCACCCGGACGAACCAGGCTGTGGGCACGCCCGCGTACATGTCTCCGGAGCAGTTTGCGGGCAAGACGCTGTCGCACGCGAGCGATCAGTTTTCGTTCTGCATGGCGCTCACCGAAGCGTTGACCGGGGCGCGGCCCACCGCGGGAGACTCGCTTGCGGCGTTGGCTGCAGCCGCGAGGCGGGCGGCAACCAGCGTCGACCTCTCAGGCCGCGGCACGCCGCTGGCGCTCACGGCCGTTCTGCGCCGAGGTCTTGCAGCGAAGCCGTCCGATCGCTTCGCATCGATGGAGCGTCTGGTCGACGCTCTGCAGCGGGCCCGGTCGGGTCGTGGACCCGCTCGCCGTGTCGTACTGGGCGCTGTGGGTGTCGGCGTCCTCGTGGCCACGCTCGGTGTCCTTGCCCCGAGATTCGGGGGGTCGCCCGGCCCCGACGATGCCGGGCCGTCCGTCTTCGTGCAGGCGGAGGTCCAGCGTCTCGACGAACTCCTCGCGCGGGTCGACCGCCACATTTGGGCCGGAGAGTTTGCGGTGGCTCAGACGCTGCTCGAGCCTGAAGCGGTGGTTCTCGAGAGCCTCGCCTGGCCTCCCACGCAGGTCGAGGCCGAGCTTCAGTGGGCCAGGCTGGAGGCCGCGCAGGGGCGGCGTCATGCACAGCGTGACCGCCTTCTCCAGGCGTACGAGGACGCGGGGGCCCACGGGCTCGAACGCCAGCGGACCCGTGCGGCGATCGGTTTGGTTGATGCCTACTCGTCGGGCTTGGCAGATCACGAGCGCGCCAACCATTGGTATCGCGTCGCGCTGGCGGATGCCGTGCGCCTCGACGACCCCGAACTCGAAGCGCAGGCGCTGCGGCGCGGCGCGATGGCGGCCGTACAGCAGTCTCGCTTCGACGACGCACGATCGATGGTGGACCGCGCGGTCGTACGGTTGCGGGCCGAACCGGAGAGCGAACACCGGCTTACGCGATCCGACCTCGACGGGATCTCAGGCTTCATCGGTCTGTACCGTGGGGATGCCGGTGCTGCTCGACGTGCATTCTCTTCGCAGCTGACCCATCTCGAGCAGGTTCTCGGCCCTGGGCACGCTCGGTCGATCCCGGCCCTGTTCGGTCTTGCGCAGGCCGCTGTGGCCGAGAGGTCGTGGGACGAGGCGGCCCGCATTCTCGACGAGCGGCGTACGCTGGTGGTCGAGACGTTCGGGCGGCGCAGCACGCCGTACGGGCGCGGCGCGGCTCAGCGCAGCCTGGTGGCGGAGGGTCGCGGCGACCTCGAGGGCGCTCTGCGCCACGCGAACGAGGCGCGCTCGATTCTCGCGGAGACCTTGGGTGCGACCCATCACGACGTCGCGAGACGGCATGCGCGGATCGGAGACCTGCACGCGCGACGCGGAGACGTCGAGGCCGCGCACGCAGAACACGTTCGCGGCTTGGATGCGTGCATCGAGGCCGTGGGTTCCGAGTCCACATGTGCGCTCAACGGGCACGCTCGGGTGGGGACCATGCTCTTGAGATTGAAGCGTGATGTCGATGCTCGGCGCGCGTTCAACTCGGCTCGCGAACTCTCGCGGGCGTTGTTCGGCCCCGACGACCCGTCTGCCATCGAAGCGGACCTTGGTCTCGCCGAGCTCGCGCTTCGTGAGGGGAACGTGATGGACGCAGGGGCTGCGCTGCGGGCAGTCCTCGAGCGTGCGCCCGAAACGGAGCGCGGCCGCTCTCATCGCGCACGCGCCACGCTGCTGCTCGAGCGCCTCGGCGACACGGACTCAGCCGGGCGGGACGAAGTCGGCGCAGGCCTGGGTGATGACGTCGATGCTGTCGCCGAGTGAGGCCGAGAAGTCGTCGCGAATGCAGGCCTTGGACCCATTGTCCCCGAACAGGTCCGCGAACGCCGATATGCCCCCGTCGTTGAGCGGAGGGGTGCATGCGTCGCCGTTGGTGATCGTGAGCACCACGGCGTTCTCTGCCTGTCCGCCCTTTGCGTCGATCACGGACTGGTACCACGTCGACGGGACCCCCGGAGACGCGTCCGAGTGGCCTTCGGGCTCGTCGCCCACGATGACCGCAACGAGCAGCGCGTCGTCGCGCACGAAGCCTTCGTTGCAGAACTGGGTCGTCGGAGTCTGGTCGTCTTGTGCCGACCATGTCTGCCCAAGCGCGCCTTCCAGCGCGGCCATGGGCTTTTCGTACATGTCTCCGTTGTTCCCGACCGTCGATGCGCACGTGAACGACGCCGCGAGGTCGTCGGCTTCCGTCATGAAGTTGTGGCCCTCGGCGTAGGGACCACAAACGCCAGCGTGCGACTGCGTCACGAGAGCGCCGAGCCTCTGGCACTGCGTCTGGTTGTAGATGTAGTGGTCGGTCGTCACCACGCCGACGTGGTAGCTCTCGACGCTTTCCAGCGAAGATTGGATATCGTCGATGAAGGCCGGAAATGCCGCCTGCAGGTTCTCCTGGTAGTGGAGCATCGAGATCGAGTTGTCGATCACGAACAAGAAGTCCACGGCCGGACACCCCGGGACGCTCGGCGGAGGCCCCGCATCGGGTCCCGCGCCGAGGTCGAAGTTCGTCCCGGGGTCGTCCCCTGTGGATTCGTCCGCGAACCCGCTGCTCGACTCCGCCTCTGGCTCGCCCGTTGATGCCTCGGGCGTGACCCCCGACGTGGACCCTGCCGGCTGGTTCCCGGTCGCGCCGCTGGCGCTCGTTCCGAGCGCAGCGTCATCGGAGCGTTGCGTTCCGCAGGCGAAAAGGCAGGTCACGAGGAGTAAGGTTCTACGCACGGCCATGGCGGGTCCCGGTGTGGAGGTAGACAGGGGCGGGGTGGTGATCTTGCGTGGGGATGGAGAAAAAGTTCCGGGAGGAGATCCGGGGAGATCCGGGGAGATCCGGACGGGAGGTCTCGGCTGAATGGAGATCCGGACGGGAGGTCTCGGCTGACGCATTGATGTGCGAGGGTCTGACGGCCTTGAGCTCTCAGGCTTTTCGTGCTGCTCGGCACTCAAAACATAGGCCCGAGGGCGCAAAGTCGCGCGCTCGGGCCCATTTTTCCTCGGTCACGGCCGACGAACCAATACATCACGGCGGCGACGCCTCGGGCGATGCCGCAATCACGATTTGTCGCTCAGATCAGGGCGGATCTTCGACGGGAATGCTGTACAGCCTCGGCAGGCAATATGCCCCGCACGGAAGCTTCACTGCACGTCCCGCCCGAAGGTTCTCTCGCTGTTCGGCATAGTCCTCCCGCCACTTCGCGTCCCGCCGGAGCTGAGTAACCCTCTTGCTCTTCTGTGATGCTGCGACGGTCGGAACGGTTCTAAACCGGTCCTCCCAAGACTTGGCTCGCTTCCACCACTTGCTCTTCGCAAGCTTCTTCACGCCCATGAACCTTCGGTTCGTCGCCTGGTACTCGGCCTGCTTCGCGCGTTGAATCTCGAAGCAACGCTGCATCAGCTTGCCGAACAAATCGTCGTCGCTCAGCTCAAGGAAGATCGGGGGCCGAACCCGCGTCAATGTCAACGTGTCCGGATTGTCGTCACTCTCAGGGTCGTAGTACCAGCTGGGGCGCTTGAAGGTTCGCGTCTCTCCGAAGCGCCATCCGTACGTCGTGAAACCAGGCCACAGATGGCCCCATTTGACCAAGCCGGATGTCACCGGATTGCAGTCCGCGTACGCCAGGTCCTCAAGTGTCGCATCGTCGGCGGGCGTCACGGTGTCGCACGAACCACCGCCGGACCAAACCGAGTCGAACCGTCCGAACCTGGCGTTGAGTCCTCGCGCAAGATTGCCGTGGACGGAGTTTTTGAAGTTCGGGCGATTCCCGAACCGATCGGTGACGCTAGTGTGGTGGTGATTGCCCATCTGCGTCGCGGCGTGCAGTTCGACACCGTACTTGAGCACCGCACGAGCCATCGTGTATCCGTAGAAGTTCTCTGTCTCTCCGGCTGTATGGCCCCTCCTGGGGTCGCCGAAGGGGGACAGGAACAACCGTCGATCGTGGCATCGGCGGGTGATCATGACCCGCGTTCCGGGTAGAATCGCGCGAGCCCGCACTCGCTTGTGGGCGCGACGACTCGCTCGCGCGCGGTTTGCCTCGCGACGCGCGGCGCTGGCGCTTATGCAGGACTGGCTCACCTAGAGATGAAGTCGACCACCGTCATCAATCGTTGCGTTTCATTTGCTGGACGGCAAGAGTACGGCCTTCGCGGACAGGGGTGAGATGTTGAGAACAGGAGACGTCGGGTCTGGCACCGCACGACAGCAACAGTACGGCCTTCGGAGACAGGGCTTAGGTTTCGAGAATGGGAGACGTCAAGTCCGGCACCGATCAAGTCCGGCACCGATCATACAGCGCGACGCAGAACGAGAATTGGTCGGTCGCGGCGCTGAGCGGCTGGTGGCGGATTTGCTCGGGTGCCATGTAGGCGGGCGTCCCTGCCGTGACGCCCGTCTGCGTGAGTCGGTCGTCGCGCGGACTCGACGTGGACGCGCGCTCTTCCGCATCCGGCACCTCTGCGGCGTGGCTTTGTCGCGCGAGGCCGAAGTCCAGCACGCGGACGCGGCCATCCTCGCCGACAATCGCGTTGTCGGGCTTGAAGTCTCGGTGCACCAGGCCTGCCTCATGCGCCGCGGAGAGCCCCGCCGCTGCCTGGCTGTAGACTTCGACAACCTCCCGCCACGGTCGCCCCTCTGCGGACCACTGACCCAGCGTCTCACCGCGAATCAGCTCCATGGCGATGTAGAGGTCGCCGCGGTGCTCCCCGACTTCGTGGACCGCAACCACGTTCGGATGGCTCACCTTTGCGAGCGCCTGGGCCTCGCGAAGCATGCGGCTCTGCGCTTTCGTACCCACGCCGCTTCGGTGGACCACCTTGACGGCGACCTTCCGATCGAGCCGGTCGTCGTAGGCGGTGAACACCTCACCCATGCCGCCGGCGCCGAGGCGCGCGAGGATCTGAAAGCGGCCGACGGTGGCGGGCAGCGGCGTCTCCTGATCGCTCTGGTCGGGAGCGCTGGGATCTGGCGACGCCTCGAAGGCCGCAATCGTGTCGTCGTCGCGTCGGGTGCCGACCACCGGGACCACGGTATCGCGAAAACTCGGGCCGAGGGATGGTTGTCCGTGCATCGAGCGGTCGTCGAGCGGCCACGCCCGAGGCCGCCCCACGCGGGTTGCCGCACCTGTCTCCGCTGCCCACACTTCGAGGCGTGAGGCGTCGCGACGTTCTCTTGGGCGCCGGTGCGCTCCTCACCGCCTGTCGCGGCCCGACGGGTGGCAGCAGCGTCCCGAGCGAGGGCACGCAGGTGCAACGACTTTGCATGTTCGAAGGGCAGATGGGGCGCACATGGCTGTTCGAACGCGAGGGGCGCGTCGCGTTTCAGACGGTTGGGGCGAAGGTCGGCCACGTCGTCGTCGTCGACCCCAGCACCGAATCAAAGCGCACGTTCGACGGTGGAATCCGCGTCACGGTGGACGGCCGGCCCACGCTCGTCCGCAGAGATGATGTCTGGTCGCTTCCGCGAGGCTCGGAGGACCCGCAGCATCTCTATCGGCTCAAGCGCCCCCCCTCCCAAGGTTTGGTCGATCGCGGTGAACTGCTCGAATCGACATCGACGGGGCTCGCAAGCTTCGACCGGCACTGGGCTCGACGCGACGTCTTCCCAGGCGAGACGGTGCCGGCATTCTCCGAGGACCGCCCCGCGTGGCGACCCCCCAACCCCGCCATCCGCGGCGCTTACATTCGGCGCGAGGTCGCACGCGTCGGCGATGACGGTGCGCTGCTGATCGTCGACCGCGCCGGCGGTCTGGCCCGCACGGAGCCAGGGGGATCGTTCGTGCGCCTCTTCGATGCCGACGTGAAGCTATGGACCACCGACCCCTCCGGCGGGCACATCCTGTACACGCGCCCTCGTGAGCCCCTCACCACCTACCTGTACACGCTCCGTACGGGCGCGACGGAGCCATTGCGCAATACCAGCCTGTTGGACGTAGGGTTCTCGGGATCATGGATCGTCCTGCCTTCGAATGGCTACATAGGCCCCAAGGAGACGCTCCTCGTCGACCTCGCGCACGGCGAACGCGTTCGACTCGACACATGGGCCCGCTTGCTCGGCACGCGCGTCGATGGACGTCTTCTCTTGAGCTCGACGCGTGGGACCCTGTGCTTCGACGGGCAGACGACCACGGCCCTCGACTTCCGCAGCGCTGGGCAATCGCTGAACCGACTCGGCCTGGCATACGACGAAGCCCTCTGGCACGGCACCCTCCTGCGACTCGAGCCCGATGACTCGAAGACGGTGGTGGCGCAGAGAGTCTCGCTTCTCCGCATGCACACTCCGGACGGGTACACGGTCTTCACCGAAACGACGGCACCGGACCGAGCGTGGTTCGGCGGACCGCTCATCGTCATTCATCCCGACGGGCGCCGCGAGCAACTCTCCCCCGCCGCAAGCTGGTACCAACTCGCGTCACACCCTCAGGACGACACCCGCTGGCTCTACTTTGCCGAGCAGAACCACGCGCGCAGCCAGACCCTGTGCCGAGTACGCCTCACGAGAGACGCCTAGCGAGCAGCCTGTGGTGCAACCCGTCACAACGCCTCGCTCGTCTTTTTCGCTCCTGGCGGTGTCGCCGAAACTTGCAGTATGCCCGGCCCGTGCTTTGGCTCCTACCCAGGAGCGAACAATCCTTCGCGATCAGCCGCGAGGTGTTCAGATCCGCTGTCGGGACGCTAGCCACATCGGCTCACCTCCGAAGCCTGATGTGTGACCAGGTGGCTCAGTCAAGCGCGACGCGACCTTCCCGCGACGAACCTCTGGGTTGGGTCCGCCTCGCGAGAACGCGAAAAAAAAGTCAACGGGATCGCGGCGTGGGATCCACCTCTACTCAGGGATGCCGCGCGTCGAGGGGATGGCGCGAAGGGGGCGGAGAGCGCTCGACCTGGCGCCCCTCGTACGAAGAGGAGGGGGACCGGATGAAAGCGAAGCGACTGAGGGTGCTGTGCGCGTGTCTGGGCGCAGCTGCGTCTGCCTGTGGTGACGATGCGAGCGAAGCCCCGGGTGCGGCAGACGTGACGGGAGGCGCAGGCGCGGACAGCAATGCGCTCAGCGATGGGCCGCCGATGGACACTGGCGAGCCTGGCGCTGGCACTTCGACGGGGGGCGATGCCACGACCGCGGCTGGGTCCGGTGGCGACGGGAGCGATGGCAGCTCGTCTGGCGGTCCCGGAGATTCTGACGAGCTGGAGAGCTTCTGGGACCCGGATGGGACCGTCATCTACGCGGACCAGGCCACGATGCCGCAGATCGAAGCGGCATCGCCAGGTGACGTGCTGCTGTTCGAGCCGGGTGAGCACGACCGCATCGACATCGATGGGTTCGTGTCGTCGGAGTGTGATCCGCTGGTGCTCGTGAGCCTCGATCCCGACAACCCGGCCATCATCCGAAACACGACCAACCCGGGGTGGGAGACGCTCGGGGTCGCGAACTCGTCTTACGTGGTCATCGAGAACCTGATCCTCGAAGGAGGCATTTCGGGAATCCGGATCGAGGAGAGCGATCACGCCATCATCACGCGCAGCGAGATCCGCCTGACGAACCATGCGGGCTTGAACATCAACACCGCATCGGCTCATGTCGACTTCATCGGGAACTCGATTCACGACACCGGTCAGAGCGAGCCGAAGTGGGGCGAGGGGATCTACGTCGGCAGTGCGCAGGCCCAGCAAAAAGACGGGCCAGACGTCACGACGCACGTCTGGATCGAGAACAACGAGATCTACGAGACCGGATACGGCGAGGCCGTCGACCTGAAGGGGGGCGTACGGCACACGACCGTACGAGGCAATCACATCCACGACATCCGGCTCGGCATCGAAAACGATCAAACCAACGAAGCGGCCATCGTGATGGGCTTCGAATCGAGCGAGCCCGCGGAGAACTGGGTCGAGTTCAACCTCGTCGAGGACGTAAGCTGGGGCGGCGGCGGCGAGGATGCGCGGCCCAACGTCGGTGCGAGCGGGATTGCAGCGTTTGGGGGGGGCAACTACCTGCACCACAACACGGTGCGCAACGTGCTGGAGTACGGGGTCTTCTTTCACGGCTACATGGATCCGGGTTTCTTCGTCCGCGAGTGGGACAACACCGTGGAAAACGCCGGGTATGAGGATTTTCGCGACGGGGGGCTCATCGACCTGACCCGCTCGGATCCGGGATTCAGCAACCCCAATGCTCGACAGCAATGGTGCGCGGGCTGACCGTTTCTCTTCGCCGAATAGTCCAATGATGCACCTTCGATTCACACTGTTCACCATCGCTTGTGCGGTGTCTCTTGTGACCGCGCCCGGTGATGCGTCAGCCGCCCCGACCGTGCAAGAGTGGGATGACGCGCTCGAGAGCACGTATCCCAATGCGAAGCCACTGCTGGACCGTACGGACGGAAACGACGACCACCAGTTCGCATGGCAAGGCCACTTCTGGCTGCGCGCTTACCTGCGCATGGCATCGCTCACGGGGGATACCCGCTACCTCGACGACGCGGTCGAACTCATCGATCACATGTGGGCGTACTCCGACCCGGAGCGCGTCGCTCGAGGGGAGATCGCCCACGATGGATACGTCAAGGCGCCGGTCTATCACTTTCACCACGACGAGGTCGCTCCGGGATGGCGCTTCCCGGAAGGCGAACGTTGGCGTATCGAAGCGCTGACCGACGGGATGATCCTGCAGGGAATGACGCGGTTCGTCTACGTCGTCGAGCGTGATGATCGGTTTGTGGAGTACCGCCCCAAGGCTGCCGAGTACCTGCCGCGTATCGAGGAGGTTCTCGCAACGCACGATGAGAACTACTCCTACGACCGGAACGAGAACAACGCGGGTAGCTACTACTACACGGCCGAGCGTGAGGACTCGAGCTATGACGACCCTTACAACGATCGGATCTGGGGAGACGGGAAACCGTACAACCACAATGCGTGCGTCGCGGTCTCGCTGATCCTGCTCGACGATCTCTACGGGCGGCCCGAGTACCGGCGCAAGGCCCAGGGCATTCTGCAGTTCTGGAAAGACAACCACTGGGTGGAAGGCGGCGACTCGTACGCCTGGTACTATCACCTGCTCGATGAGTCCATCGGAGGCGTCGAAGACGTCGAGCACGCGTCGCTCGACGTGGACCTATTGATGCTCAGCCACAACTTCGAAGTTCCGGGCTTGGATGACGGTGCAGTCATCTCCGACACCGACCTGGACTTCTTGGTGGGGACGGTGCGCCGCTTCACGCAGGACGACGGAAACCTGACGTACCGCGTGGACGGCACCAACGACGGCAACACCGACAATACTGCGATCGGGTACGGGTGGATCGAACTTGCGCGTCATGACCCAGAGGTCTATGACCTCGCGCTGTTCACGTTCGAAGAGCATGTCGGCCTTTCGTGGTCTCGCACGTTCCTCGGGTGGGCCAACCTCCTGTGGTTGGACCAGCGCTGCGAGGCGGAGGACGAGGTCTGCGACGGCGTCGACAACGACTGCGACGGATGGATCGACGAGGGCGTGGGCTGCATCGTCGGTGAAGATCCAGGTGGCGACACGGGGGGCGGCGGCGAAACCGGAGGCGGTGACGACGGAACCTCCGGAGGCGTAGGCGCAGGCGGAGACGACGGCGGCGGCGAGGATGGGGCAGGCGGGGACGCAGCGGACAGCAGCGGCTCCTCCTCGACCGACGGCCCAGGTTCGGACGCAGGTGGTGCAGACGACGAGGGACGCGAGCAGGGCTGCGGCTGCGCGTCTGGGGACCCTGGCCCCGGTCTCGCGTTGTTGGTTCCGTTCGCGCTCTTCCTGCTGCGTCGCCGGACCCGCGACCTCGCGTAGCGAGGCGAACCGCGAGAACGACGCGGCGATAGGCATCGAGTTGGCGTCTTTTGCGAGCGCGTTGTTGCCTCAGGCGGGTTGGCGACTTCGGCGTGGCGATGCGGGTCCAGCGGTTGCGGTACGCCCGGTCCGCGCTGTGGCTCCTGCCCAGGAGCGAGACATCCGTCGCGATCCGCTGCGTCGGAGTACACCGCAGGCTGCGAACGACCCTCAGCCTTCAGGCATGGTCGACGGCGCACCCGGCTCGCAGCCCCACTGGAAGTTGTCCAGGAAGACATAGCTGTCGAGGATGGAGTCGCTGAGGTCGAAGATCGCGAAGGCGACGGTGATGTGTTCGCCAGGGACGACGCCCGCGCTGCTGGTGAGCCATCCGGTGCCCGCGTGCTGGCGCATGCAGGTGCCGGCGAACTCGGGCAGGTTGTTGGCGTCGTCGCGGTAGTCGAGGAAGCCAGCGTTGAGCGAGATCGGGTTGCCCGCGGCGTCGAACGAGATGTTGCCGGTCCAGGCTTCGGACTCGAGCCAGCCGACGTACATGTCGTTGAACTGCGAGCCGAAGTAGTCGGGGTACTCGGTGGAGAAGAACGCGAAGTCGTAGCTGAGCGAGACGACGTCGACCGGGACGTCGAGCTCGAAGCGCATCTCGACGTAGTCGTTGGCGGAGTTGCCCTGGTTGAACTGCTCCGCGATGGTGTTGGAGCAGTCGCCGGTACCGAGCAGCGCGGGGTCGGCCGTGCAGTCGCCCGCGACGTTGTTGGAGCGAAGGGGCAGGGGCAGCGTTCCACCGACGTCGAATGCACCGAGGTCGTCGTTGCAGTGGGTGGGCTGCAGGTTGCTGTCGCCGGGTGGAGTCTCCAGGTCGAGGTCGCTGACGAAGCCGCTTCCGATCACCGCGTAGGCCGAACCCTCGCGCGGGGAGAAGGTGTTGTTCGCACCGAACCCGGTGCGCACGCCGATGGCCGGCGCGGGCCCGGTGGTGCTGACCTGAACGGCGAGCTCCCCGGGACAGCCCAGTCCCATCGCCAAGAACGGGTCGCCGGTGTTCGCATCGCAGGGCTGGTGCTCGGGGATCGTGCATTCGCACTCGGTCCCGCAGCCGTCGGTGTCGGCACCCTGCGAGCCGTTGCCGTCGCCGAGATCAAATTTGGGGCCGTCGCCGCCGTCGTCTCCAAAGCCCGAGGAGTCGCCGCCGTCGCTCCCGCCGCTGCCGCCTCCGGGTCCGCTCGTCCCGGCACCGTCGGTGTCACTTCCGCCGGCGGTCGCTGTCGCGGTGAAGGTGCCCAGCCCCGCCGGCCCACCGGACCCTCGGCTCGCATCGTCATCACATCCGAAACACAGGACCCCGCATCCCAGGGTCATCGCCATCCAGCTCCGTCGCATCCAACTCCGTGGGTCTCGCACCGCACGCCCCCACGTCAGGTGCACAACGACCTACCAAAGGGTCCCAAGTCCGGAAAAAACCTACAACCGCGCCTCAGGCAGAGCCGGGAAAGCGATCGAGATCGTAGTCTTGCCTACGATAAAAGACGTTCAAAGCTTCGCAAACAAACTTTACTGCCGAGTCGAGCAAGGCATACGGTCCGCCCACGGAACGGAGACGAGGGCACCGAATGAAGGTCTTCAACAAATCGACGTGGGTCGCTGGCGTTTTGGTCGGCACCTTTCTGAGCACGGGTTGTGACACCGACACGGACGACGCCACGACGGGCGCGGCCGGGACGACGGGTTCGACTGACGAGTCGGAAACGACGACGGGTTCGGACCCAGGGTCCACCAGCGGCACGACCGAGGTGGACCCAGGGTCCACCAGCGGACGGTCGACCTCGGCCGGGTCGTCATCGGGCGAGCCGGAGGACGGCAGCACGAGCGGCGAGTTCGGCACGGGCAGCAGCACCGGCGACGGCTCGAGCAGCGGCAGCACGGGTGATGCCGGCGTGACGTACGAGGGGCCCGGATGCGGCATCACGCCGGTCTGCGACAAGGGCGTGCTCAACGGCAGCATTCGCATCGAGAGCGAAGCCGACATTGCCGAGATCGCCGGCTACACCGGCATGGTCGGGTGGCTCGAGGTGTTGGACTCCGACCTGGTCTGCCTCGACTTCCTGGCGTGTCTGGAGACCGTCGGCCGCGACGTCACGATCTTCGGCAACGACGAGCTCAAGGACGTGGGCGGACTCGACAGCCTCACGGCGTTGGGCACCGCGACCACGCAGCAGGGCTACGACGACTGGGATGGGAGCCTGGTCATCACGCAGAACAACGCGCTGGAGGACATCACCGGCTTTGGCAGCCTGACCGCCGTGCAGCAGTCGCTGAACATCAACGAGAACGACAGCCTGATGAGCGTCTCGGGCTTCAACGCCCTCACGCTGATCGAGCACAACCTCGTCATCCGAGAGAACCCGGCGCTGGAGGCGATCGACGGACTCGATGCGCTGGAGATCGTCCGCGACAACTTCGTCGTCACGGGCAACCCCAATCTTTGCGTCAGCAACATCAACATCGTCGGCGGCACCCTGAGCGAACCCCCCGCTTCAGGAAGCACCGCAGCAAACGACAACGGCTGCTGAAGCCGCACCACAGTTGGCTCGCAAACGCCCCGGTCAGCCCGGGGCGTTTGCCTTGGTTGTTGTGGCATGGAGCCACAGCGCACCATTCCCGGTGGCTGCTAACCTCATCAACATGAAGACTTGGATTGCCGCGAGCGCCTGCGTTCTGCTCCTCGCTGCGTGTACGGTCGAAACGTCGGACGCGAACGACTTCGGCTCCGATGAGACCGGTACGCCCGACCCGGTCACGACGACGGCGAGTGATGCGACCAGTGGCTCCGAAGCGGGGAGTTCGTCCTCCAGCGGAACGACGGACGGTGTCGACCCCGACACGTCGGCGGGAGACTCTTCCTCGTCTGGTGGTGGTTCGAGTAGCTCGTCCTCGAGCGGCATCGAGCCCGGGTGTGGCAACGGCGTCCAAGAGGACGACGAGGAGTGCGACGACGGCAACGACGACGACACCGACGAATGCACGTCTGCGTGCACCGTGCCCCGTTGCGACGACGGTGAGCAAAACGGGGCGGAGACCGACGTCGACTGCGGTGGCACGTGCCAAGGCTGCGCGCTGTGCCAGGTCTGCAGCAGCACCGAAGACTGCGATGGCGCCATGGCCTGCGACGACGCAGGACAGTGCGTGCAGTCCTACGACGTGGTCGTCGACTGGGTCGCCAACTGCGGGGGCGAAGCTTCCGGCGTCACCCTCGAGGGGCTCGAGCTGGGCACGTTCCGCGCGACGGCGGTTCCCAGCGCGGGCACGCTGTGGTTGCCCCCGCACAACCCGCCCACCACCGGCTACTTCTACGAAGTCGAGTGCGACGGCGTGGAGTTCGAGCAGATGCGTACGCCAGCCGGTGTGCGCTACGCTGACGCCAATACGGCGTACGCAGCCCTGATCAGCGAGACCGAAGAGTTCGAGTTTCTCGGCGGCGACCTCACCTGCTGGGTCGACGACGCGGGCTGCGACGACAACAATGGCACCGTCGAGTTCTCCGTGCAGACCGTGTGCGAGCGCTGAAGCTCTGCATCTGCTGGGAGGCAAACCGTGGATCCCGAACTCGCGTTCAACCCCCGGTTAGCCGCATGTACCTTCGCTCATCGTGCCGTCCGCGAAGCAGAACTCGCCAAAGACCTTTGCCTCGGCCGTAAATCGGTTCTGAAGTTCGACGATGAAGTCACATGATGCGGAGCTATCGACCCCCTCTGCGGTAAAGAAGCTGCTGCTGAGCGCCATTTTCTCGCCGGAGGCCATGTAGCCGAGCCACTCGGCAGGAAAGTGCTCTTCCACTTTTTCGTCATCGTTGACGGTGCACGCGATCTTCGCGTGGATGAGATCATCTGCGGGCATAGGGCCGCCGAAGAGGATGGTGTAGTTCGTGCGAAGGCTCTTCTTGTCATCGTCGCCGTACGCGCGCGTCTCGAGCTGGCCGTTCACACTGACGACCTCGATCCGCTCGCTGCTCTTTTGACGCTCGAGTCCAGTACATCTCCCGTCATCGATGGAGCTTCCCCCAGTCCAGCATAGGTCCTTGAGCAGCTCGGGCTCGCGCATCAGTCGTTTGAAGAAGAACCTGAACTCGCACAGGGACGGTGATCCGGGAAGCCCAGCGCTCGTGAACAAAGCGCTTTCCAGCTGCTTCGACGCACCATCGTCCCACTGGTCGGGCCAGGCGAAGACGGTGATGGCGTCAACGAGGACGTCGTCACCCACTTGGCACGCGGCTTTGACGTGGATTTTGGCGTTCTCGCCGGGTTCCTTGATGCGCTTGGCGCTGAACTCGATGGTTACGGAGGCATCCTCGCCCACGTCAACGCTCACGTTGTGGAGCTCGACGGCGGGGTCGGTCGAGCGCACGAACGTTGTAGTTGGGTCGACTCCGTCGGCAGGGCTGCGGCTTGCGTGGGCGTTGCGATCCGTCTGTGCGTTGCCGCCCAGCTTGTCACAGCCGGCGCAGAGGCAAACGGAGCTCAGGAACAGAGTGATGGGGAGACTGCGACTCATCGTTCGTCGTTCTCTTCGAGTTGTCCTCATTGATCGCATGTTTTCTTGGTCCACAGCACGCGAGCTGCTCGAAGCACGAGGCAAGGTCGAAGCCGACGTCGAGGCAAGCGCCGACGCCCTGCTCGTCGGGCCGCGCCCGCGCTCATCATCCCGCCGAACTCGACGAGGCCCGCCTGAACGTGCCTCCCGGCGAGGTATCGCGGGTCGAGGCTCGCGAGGCCTTGAGCCGACTGCTCGGCGCATTCGGGGACGGCATGCTGATCGGTCGGTCGCGCGCTCGACGGGTAGGTCTGCGCAGCGGCCCGTGGGGCTGCTACAACTGCGCCGAATGATCTCGCGCTTCGCTCTGCCGGCCCTGCTCGCGCTCGCGGCCTGCGACTCCACCCCGGCGGCCAAGTCCAAGCCGGAGCCGTCGGCGACCGCAATCGCGGACGAGCAGACAGAGCCCGACGCCGCGCCCGCGGCTGCGGGGTGCGTGGACTGGTCGAAGCAGGACCTGAGCAAGCTTCCCGCGCTGCCCGAGAGCCGCTACCGCCGCACGCTGGAGCAGGCGTGGACGCTCGTGGTGGAAAAGCACTACGACCCGACGTTGGGTTGTGTGGACTGGCCGGCGGCCCGCATGCGTTACGGAGAGAGGCTCGCGAAGACGCGGGATCAGACCGAGGCGTTCGCGGTGATCAACCAGATGCTCGAAGAGCTGGGGCAATCCCACGTGAAGCTGTTCTCCCCGGGCAGCGACGAGGTCGTGGGCCCCGCCAAGGTCGACCTGACGCTTCGCTGGATTGGTCTGGACCTGGTTGCCGTACAGGCCGGAGAGGAGACCGAGGTCCCCGTCGGAGCCGCGATCTCCAGCATTGGCGACGTGAGCGTCCGTGACTTCGAGAACCGGGCGCGGGCCCGGACGAAGCGACCGGCCGAGTTCCGCGCCATGGTCGCCCGCCTCGCCACGGCCGCGCTCTCCTGCCCAGCGCCGGGGGAAAAGCGACGGCTCCAGACGCGCACGTCCTCCGCACCGCAGGCCCTGCCGTGCGTCGCGACCGAGGGCGAGACCGTCTCGCTGGGCAACCTGACCGACGTCCCGGTCCGGGTGGAGCACCGCTTGATCGAGGGCACCAAGGTCGGCGTGATCGCATTCAACGTGTGG
The DNA here is from genome assembly GCA_039024335.1 of Myxococcota bacterium. Classification (GTDB taxonomy): domain Bacteria; phylum Myxococcota_A; class Polyangia; order Nannocystales; family Nannocystaceae; genus CAJXVA01. Next base: position 7,227 of record JBCCQM010000064.1, on the reverse strand, counting down.
ATGCTGCCGATGGTCGCGAAGATCGAGGCTGCGCTTGCCGACCTGCGCGCCAAGGGGATGAAGGGGCTGGTCCTCGATTTACGCGGCAACCCGGGCGGCGTCGGCCCCATGGCGGTCTCGGTCGCTCGCTCGCTGTTGTCCGAGCCGGGCAGCCTCGGCAAGCTCGAGATGCGGGCGTTCACGCAGGAGTTCAACGTCACGCCGGGACCCGACCCGTTCTCGGGACCCGTCGCGCTGCTCGTCGATGAGGGCACCGCGAGCACCTCGGAGATCTTTGCGGCCGGCTTGCGGGACCTGGGCCGCGTCACGATCTACGGCAGCGGTCCCTCGGCGGGCGCTGCCTTGCCCTCGCTCATCGAGCAGCTCGATGGCGGGGCGCTGTTCCAGTATGTCGTGGGCGACTATCACTCGCCCAAGGGCGTGCTCGTGGAGGGCAAAGGCGTGGAGCCCGACCACGTCGTGCCCGAGACCCAGGCCGACTTCCGTGCGGGGCGCGACCCCGTGCTCGAAGCCGCCGTTGCTGCGCTGAAAGGCTGACCGATGCGTCGAATCACCCTCTGTCTGTGTGCCCTGTTCCTTCTCCCCGCGTGTACTGAGCCCGCCGAGACCAAGCCCGCCGCCGACGCCAAGACGGCGCAGGACGGTGCGAAAGGCGACGCCAAGGCCGATGCGCCGAAGGACGACGGGTTGCCGAAGGCGGCCGAGTTGCTCGCCGCGTCCGTCGACGCCGTGGGCGGAGCCGACGTGCTCGAGTCGGTGAAGAACTTCCATCTCAAGGGGTCGATCGCAGCGCCGAAGCAGAACCTCAGCGGCGAGGTCGAGACGTGGTGGGAGGGCGGCGACTTCTACATGGTCCAGACCATCCCGGGCCTGGGCATCAACCGCAGCGGCAAGAAGGGCGATGTCATTTGGGCCGAGGAGCCCATCAACGGCCTGCGCAAGCTCGAGGGCAAAGAGGCCGAGCAGCACCTGTGGGCGTCGAGCCTGATGCTGGCCGCGGACTGGCAGCAGTTCTTCGACAGCGCCGAGACGACCGGGGAGCGCGAGCTCGAGGGCAAGAAGGTCTACGACATCAAGCTCACCTCCAAGTCGGGTGCTGCGCTCACGCTCACGCTCGATGCAAAGAGCAAGCTGATGGTCGAGCAATCGTTCGAGGTTCACAGCCCGATGGGCTCGATGCCGGTCACGATTGCGTCGCTCGACTACCGTGACGTCAGCGGCATGAAGATCCCGCACAAGCAGGTCACCGATGCATCGCTGATGAAGCTGACGCAGGAACTCACGGTGGTGGAGATCAACCCGGGCGTCGACGCGTCGAAGTTTGGCCTGCCCACCGAAGACATCCCCGTCGTCAGCGGCAAGCCGGACCCTGCCCCCGCGAAGGCGCCCGACGCCCCGGCCGAGGCCGCCCCAAAGTGAAGCGTGCTGCGGCCGGGCTGCTGCTGACCGCGTGTGGTGCTACGCCCGCGCCAGAGCCGTCACCGCCTCAGCCGGCCCCCGCACCAGTATCCGACCCTGCTGAGCCGGCACCGGCCGTTGAAGACGCCAAGCCTGCTGCGCCCCCGCAAGAAGCGCCTGAAGTGCGCACCCTTTGGGCCGATGCGATCGACCTCGATGGCGACGGCGCATCGGAGCGCATCGTGGTCGAGTCGGCGGTCGTGCGGGCCGGGCCCGTCCCCGCGGACGCCGGCGATGCAGCGCTAGCCGTACCGTTCGCCCGCTGCGAGGTCCCCGAGGGCGTCGACGCTCCGTGCGAAGTGACTCTGCGCGTCGACGGGTACACCACCACGCTCGTCTTGCCCGACTTCTACTTCGATCGCGGGTTCGACGTGCAGCGGCTGGACCTCGACCCGAAGGTGCCCGGCGAAGTCCTGCTGTTCACTCAGCGTGGCGGCGATACCGAAGACCCGCCGTTTCACTTCCATGTCGCCACCTACGACGGCACCGCCTTGACCATGCATCCGTTGTTCCGCAGCTACGGCTACAACAGCGGCGCGGTCCAAGCCCCCGGCGATGGGACATTGGTCCTGACCTACGACGAGTGTCCCGACGCCACGACCGTGACCTATCGTCAGCGCGGCGCTGCCATCGACGAGGTCGATCGCGTGGTCCGTCGCGTCGCCAAACCGGAGAGTTGCGCGGCCTGTCCCCTGCTGTTCGTGGACTACGCGGGCGCGGGGTTCGTGTACGTCGGTGAGGTGCTGCGCGACCTGTCATCCCCCGCGATGGCGACGACGCAACCACTTGTGCTCCGCGGTGAAGCGTTCGCGATCGTGGACGGCACGGTCTCCATGGAGCTGCGCGAGTCCAAGCCCGAGCGCACCTCGCTAGACGCGGTCACGTTGCGCTGGGGCGACCACGAGCTGCGTCCCACGGCCTGCGAGCGTGCACCGGCGCCGGCGTACTGCGCCATCGACGGGGCGCATCAGGTGCTCAGTCCGGGCGACGTTTTGCCGCTTGCGTTCGCGGTGCCGCCGGGGCCGCCGCCTGAGGACGTCACGCTCGACGTGTCCGGCTACTACGAGCCGCTCTCAGATCGACCGTAGACCTCTAAATTCGGAGCTTTGCGGGGCACGCGCCCGTCGCGGGGCAGCACGAGGGCGTGCGCGGCCTGAAACCGGGAAAACGGCCGCAGGTGGTGTCTAATGGTGGGAGATCGTCATGACCTTTGCGCCGACCACGAACGGACCCCTTGGCTTCGCTGCTCTGCTTCTGCTCGCGTCCGCGTGCGGAGACACCGAGGCGGGCGGTGATGGCTCGGATGCTGGAAGCGCGAGTCTCGGCACGCTGACGACGCAGCCCTCGAGCGGCCAGCCGTCCTCGGGCGGCGATGGCGATGGAGACGGCGACGGCGACGGAGACGGAGACGGCGGCGACGATGCGGGCATGACCTCGAACGGCCCCGCGAGCACCACGGGCGCGACGGTCCCGACCGCGAGCGGCGACGAGACGGGCGACGGTCCGAAGTTCGACGTTCCGCCCAGCCCCGACGTGGGCGACCCCTGCGGCGGCAAGGGGGGCGATGGCAGCGGAAACTTCTCCAACATCTGGGTCGCGAACGCACCCGAGGGCACGGTCTCCAAGATCGACACCGACACCGCCCTCGAGGTCGCTCGGTACAGCACCACCACCAACGCGGCGGACCAGCCGTCTCGCACGTCCGTCAACCAGTTCGGCGACATTGCAGCGGGCCACCGCTTCGCCGCGCGCGTCGTGAAGATCGCCGCCCAAGAAGAGGACTGCGTGGACCTCAGCGGCAACGGCATCATCGAGACGTCATCGGGCCCAGGCGACACGCTCCCGTACGGCACCGACGAGTGCGTCCTGTGGGGTGTCGACCTTCCGCCCTCTCCGCAGGGGACGCGCGCCGTTGCCTGGGAGGGCGGCGTTTTCGACAAGGCGACGTGCCAGAACACCAACCCGAATCCGCGCTTGTGGGTCGCCTACGGCACCAACCCGCTGCAGGTTTACCGACTCGACGGCGAGACGGGCACTGTCCTGGACAACACCACGATCAGCTCCACCGGGTTCGTCTACGGCGGCGCGGTCAACGGGGATGGCGACTTCTGGGTCTCGGACCGCTCCGGTCGTACGCTCAGCCGGGTGGATGGCGTCACGCTCGACGTGACCATCTTCCCGGTCCCGGGCAGCAACGCCTACGGGATGGGCGTCGACGGCGATGGGCAGCCGTGGCTGGCCACCTGGCAAAGCGGCGCCGGCGTCGACCTCATCTACCGCTTCAACCCGGCCACCGAGACGTTCCACCCTGCGGGCGGCATCTCGGGTCGATACCGGGGTCTCGCGATCGACCGGGAAGACCGGGTCTGGGTCGCGGGCAACCAGCCGTGCCGCCTCGCGGTGTTCGACCGCGTCAACGACAGCGTCATCGACGACGCGATTCCACTGCCCGGCTGCAGCGACCCCGTCGGCGTGACGATCGACCGTGACGGCTTCGTCTGGGTCGTCGACCGGGGCACGTCTGTCGCGTGGAAGGTCGACCCCGTCACCTTCACGATCGCGGCGACGGTCGAGGGCCTCAACGGCCCCTACACCTACTCGGACTTCTCCGGGTCAGGGCTTGACCTGGTGGTGAACCCGCCGGGCTGATCGAGATTTTCTGTCACTCGATCCCGGATGGATGCCGCTCGTGTGGTGTCTTACATTTGGGGACGAAATGCGAGTAGGGACTACCTCGAAAAAGTGCATTGGTATCGCGGGCTTTCTGGCATTGGCGGCTTGCCAGCCGGAGAATGAGGACCGCCCCGGTCAGAACACCGCGGGCACGCTCGGCGGCATCAGCAGCATGACCGGCGACACCGACGGCAGCGGCGGTGGCGGCGACACTGAGGGAGACACCGATGGCTTCGGGGGCGGTTCCGACGAGAGCGGTGAGACGGGCGTCGGCGACGACGGCCCCAAGTTCGACCTCGGCGACGGCGATTCGGACACCTCAGAGCCTCCGCCGTCGGGCGATGAAGAGTGCGCCGCGGTGAGCGAGGACGCCGAGTTCGTCAAAGCCCCCGCCGACATCATCTTCGTCGTCGACAACTCGGGCTCGATGAGCTTCGAGGCGGGCCAGATCCAGCAGCGCCTCAACGACTTCAGCGCGCAGATCATCGCCAGTGGTGTCGACGTTCACGTCATCCTCGTCTCGAGCTACCCCGGGCAGGGCCACGGCATCTGCATCGACCCGCCGCTGGGTGCGGGCGGCTGCCCAAACGCCGACAGCAACCCACCGCTGTTCAACCACGTGAACCAGGTCGTCGGGAGCCACAACTCGTGGGACCAGCTGCTCGCGACCCACGGGCAGTGGGCAGGCGGGATTCGCCCCGACTCCTCCAAGCACGTGGTCATCGTCAGCGACGACGACACCAACATGAGTCAGGCGCAGTTCGACGCGGCCTTCAAGGCCCTCGACCCCACCTACGCCGACTACATCCATCACTCGGTGGTGTGCCACTCCAACTGCGCGTCGGCGGCCGACATTGGTACGCCCTACATCAACCTCTCCGCCCAGACCGGGGGCGTCGCAGCAGATCTTTGCGACCAAGACTTCCAGGCCGTGTTCGACGTCCTGTCCACCGAAGTCATCAGCGGTACGCAGCTGGCCTGCGAGTTCGACATCCCCGAGCCGCCCAATGGCGAGGCGTTCGACGCCGACAAGGTCAACGTCGACCTCGATGATGGGTTCGGCAACGTCACCTCCATCCCGCGGGTCGACGGGCCTGCGTTCTGCGCAGGGGTAGTGGACGGCTGGTACTATGACAATCCGGCCGCGCCGGTTCAGATCATCATGTGCCCGCAAACGTGCGAGAAGGCGCAGCTGGCCATGAATGGCTCCGTCAGCATCGCCTTCGGCTGCGAGACCGTCGTTCCCGGCTGAGCTTTCTGCGAGGGCGTGAGCCAAGGCATGTGCATCATGCCCCCGAGTTGTCGCATCGTTCGGTAATGCGACGACTTCTCTTGGCTTGTTCTACCGCTGGACTCCTCACCCTCAGCGCGGGCTGCAACACCGCCGACGGCGAAGACACCGACGGAGCCTCGGGTGACGGTACCGCGACGACCGGAGCTTCCACCGGCGTCGGTACGACGTCGGGAGCTACGGACACCGCAACCGCCGGCAGCGCTTCAGCGTCCGCGAGCGCCTCCGGCTCGACCTCCGACGGAACGACGACCAGCGCTGGCACGATCTCGGGGACCGGGGACGGCTCGAGTGGCTCCGACGGCTCGAGCGGCGACTCGGGTTCCACGGGTTCGACCGGCGGCAGCAGCGAGAGCACGGCGGGCGACGAAACCGGGACCGACCCGCAGGCGCTTTGCGAAGCGACTGGCGGCACCTGGGATCCGGTCGCATGCGGGGACTACGTCTGCGGCGTGCCGAATCCCTGTGAAGCGATCATCCCCGGCTGCGACTGCGGCCCCGACGCCAACTTCGTGGACGGTGAAGGCTGCGTCGACGACCCCAAGTGCGAGCAGGCGCTGTTCTCGTGCGCAGGCGAGGTCGACTGCGTGCTCGGCTCCGAGTACTGCGAGATCTTCCTGCCAGGTCTCAAGGGCGCACCCATCACGTACACGTGCATGGACATTCCCGTGGCCTGCGACGACATGCAGACCTGCGACTGCCTCGAGACCGAGCTAATGTTCGGACTCGCAGGTGCGTGCAACGTGCCTCCCACCGGAGGTCTCGTCGTTCAGATGTTCGGCGCTTGAGCGTCGGGCTGCTCGGGAACGGCCGAGAGCAGGCCGAGCCGTTCGAGCGGCTCGGCCAGATCCGCGGGAACGGGCGCCCACACGTCCAACGTCCCGTCCCACCGAGGGTGCGGCATGCTCAGCTGAAGCGCATGCAGGGCCAGCCGATGCAGGCCCCACGTCGTACGGTAGCGACGGTTGATGTCGCCTTTGCCGTATCGAACGTCGCCCACGAGCGGATGCGAGAGATGCTTGAGGTGGCGGCGAATCTGGTGGAGGCGTCCGGTCTTGGGCCGGGCCTCCACCAGTGAGCATCGGTCGGCATCGGACCGCCGCAGCCTTCGATAGTCGGTCTGCGCCGGAACTCGTTCTCCCCCCTCGGACTTGGGCACCGGGTGATCGATCTGTCCGTGCTCGTCGGGCGTGCCACGAACCAGCGCGACGTATCGCTTTTGGACCGTCCCTCCGGAAAAGTGCTGGCCCAGCGTCCGCGCCACCTCAGAGCTGAGCGCGAAGACAAGCACGCCGGAGGTTGCACGGTCGAGTCGGTGTACGGGGTACACGTGCTGCTTTGCCTCGCGCCGTGCCCAGTGCATCGCCGTGCGTTCGGTTCGTGGCACCCATCCCGGATGCACCGCGAGACCGGATGGTTTGTGCATCACGAGAACGTGCGCGTCGTGATGGAGCACGCGAGGGCCGTCGCTCATGTCGCGGAGACTACTGTCTTCCGTACTGACAAAATTCGGCACCTTCGTCGAAACCGTCTCTGTAGCGAGACACTTTCGACGGCCCTCGAACATCGAAAACGGTGAAGCGGTGACCCCCTGTACATGGACGACAGTGTGGGCGGATCACGGCATTGTCGACGCGGCTTCCGCAACCTTCCAGCAATCGGGGAGAAGCTGACGGCACAGCGCGGATCTGAGCCCCTGGGCCGACCTTGGGGTCTGGCAACGACGCGAGCTCTGCGAGACTCGAATCGTCTTGAGTCAGCCCCGCGCTCATGAAAAAACGGTATCAGGTCCGCGCTGTGCCGTC
>JBCCQM010000063.1:0-38087 GCA_039024335.1 Myxococcota bacterium | reverse complement strand
GGCGGGGGTGGCCGCGCTGCGCGCCGGCGCGCGGGGGGGGGAGGGCAGGTTTTCGGCCCCCGCCGCCGTGCCCTAACCCCCGGCCGGGGTCACGATGACGCTGACGACGACCTACGCGGGTCGCAGCGACGCGCGGACGGTGACCTCACCCAGCTGCGGATCGCTCGAGGAGGCGACGGCGCTGCTCCTGGCGATCGCGCTGGAGCCTCGCCTCGCGCCGGCCGAGACGCCGAAGCCGGCACCCGAACCGGAACCGGAACCCGAACCCGAGCCTCCGCAGCAGCCCGCGCGCGTGGAGCCGCCGGCTCGAGCCACGCCGCGCAGTCCCTCGCCACCGAGTCTGCCGCCCGCGGTGACAGCCGAGCCTCGCGCCGCCGCGGCGTCGCCGGGTCGGCGCGAGCGTCGACTGAAGCCGAGCGTGGCGGCGGCGGTCGGCGCCGAGTGGGGCCAGATCCGTCAGCCGACGGTGGCCGTCCGTCTCGACGTCGGGCTGGCGGCCGAGCGCTGGCGCATCGACGCCCAGGGGCGCTATTTCGCGCCGCGGCGTCGCGAGGCGGCCGCCGCGGTCCTGCTCATGCAAGCCGGCACCGCCGGCGTCCGAGGGTGCTGGACGCCCAGCCTGGGTCCATGGCGCCTGGCAGGGTGCGCGGGGGCCGAGGGCGGGGCGCTGCGGCTCGACACCCGCGCGCTGAGCCCCGCCGAGCAGCGTGTCGGGCCGCTGGTGGGCGCGACGACGGCGTTCGAGGTCGGGCGGCGCGTGGGCGGCGTCGAGCTGTGGGCGGGCGTGGAGGCGTTTGCGCGGCTGTGGGCCACGCGCGTCCAGGTCCAGGGCGACCCGCTGCTCGTCCCCTGGCCGGTCTCCCCGCGGCTGTGGCTCGGCGCGCGGCTGGGCCGGCCGTGATTCGTTGCGCAGGCGCTGGGAATTTTCCGCGGAAGCGGACATGAACCAGGAGCGTGGGCGCCCGCATCTCCACCGCACCTCGCGAGCTTCGCGAGTTCCGGACCGTGTACGAGACGCACTACGGCTTCGTGTGGTCGACCGTACGGCGCCTGGGCGTGCGGCCCGACGCGGTCGACGACGCGGTCCAGGACGCATTCCTCACCGCATTTCGTCGCTGGGACGACCTGCCCGCGGAGTGCTGTCGCGCGTGGCTCTACGGCATTGCGCGGCGCGTGTGCAGCAACGCCCGTCGGACGGAGCACCGGCGCACCCGCAAGCATGAGGCGTTCGGCCTTGGGCAGGCGCAGGCGACCCGCGTCGAGGGGCGGCTTCAGGCGAGCGCGCTGCTCGACCAGTTCCTGGCGCAGCTCTCGGACGCGGACCGGGAGCTGTTCGTGCTCGGGGCCGTCGAGGGACTCACCGGCAAGGAACTCGGCGCCGCGCTGCAGCGACGGCCCAGCACGCTGTACGGGCGGCTCGAGCGGCTGCGACGGCGCTTCGTGGCGCTGGTCGGGGACGTGGCGCCCGCCGACCTCGTCGCCAGCCCGCCGCGCTCGAAGGCGGCTGCGGGGTGGCTGGCGCTGGCGCCCGCGCTGGGGACCGCGACGGTCGCGAAGACCGGGCTGGGTGTCGCGCTCGCCGTGGGGTTGGTCGCGTCCGTCGGGGCCGGCGTGGTGACGATGGACCGCCCCGGCGTGCCGGCGACGCCAACTCGGAGCGAGCCCCTCGAGGTCACCCCGCGGGTCGAGCCGCCGCCCCAGGCCCCAGTTGCGGCGGCCCCCGTGCTGAAGCCGCCAGCGCCCGCGGTGGCGCCCGCGGTGGCGCCCGCGGTGGCGCCCAAGCGAGCCCGCCGGACGAAGCCGGCCGTGGACCGGGTGCGGGCCGAGGCGGCGCTGGTGACCGCGATGCGTGCGGCGGCCGGGCAGGGAGACGTGTCGGGCGTGCTCACCCGGGCGGCGGAGCACGAGCAGCGGTTTCCCGACGGCGTGCTCGCCGACGCGGTCGCGGTGCTCCAGGTCGAGGCGCTGCGCGACGCAGGACGGGCGGACGATGCCCGCCGGGTCGCCGCGGCAGCCCTTCGGGCGCGTCCGGGCTCGGTGGTCGGCCGCAGGCTTGCCAGCGCATGCCCAGCCCCGGTCGTAAAACCTCGCGCGTCCGGACACGGATCGGACTGATGATGGCTTCCACCACCACGCGTTTCGTCGTCCTGCTCTCGCTGCTTCCCGGCTGCCTCGCGACCGTCGACCTCGGCGACCCCGAGCAGGCGTCGACGGGCGCCGCGTCGGTCCCGACCGCGTCCGCGTCCGACGCGGAGACCGGCGCCGCGTCGGACACCGAGGGGGACAGCAGCGGTGACGCCGGCGGTGAGACCGAGGGCAGCGCGCTTCCCGAGCCCGATGCCGACCTCGAGGACGTGTCCGAGGCGCTGGCCCGGCTGCGGTGCGAGGCGCTGTTCGCCTGCGACTGCTGGTCGCCCGAGGATGCGGACGCGATCGGCGGGCTCGAGGGCTGCATCGAGTCGTTCACGACGACCTGGATCGACCGGGGCCGCGCCGCCGAGGCGCTGGGGTTGCAGGTGGATCCGGGCTGCTACCAGCGCAGCGCAGCGGTCCTCGGCGCGCAGGACTGCGAGGTCGCTCCGCCGGCCAGCTTCTTCGAGGTGGAAGAGGCGTGGGCGTGCGCGATGTGGGTCGGGGACGCGGCGGCAGGGGAGGCATGCGAGCGGAGCACCGAGGGGTTCCGTTTCGACTCGTCGTGCGCTCCGGGACTCTCGTGCGCGCAGGGGGTGTGCGTGGAGCTGCCGACGGCCGGAGACTGCCTGCCTGAGACCGTCGACGTCCCTCGCTGCGCGCCGCCGGGCGTTTGCGTGGACGACCTCTGTCACGTCCGCACGCCGGCCGGCTTTGCGTGTTCCGACTCGTTCGAGTGCGCGGTGACGCTGCGCTGCGGCGATGCCGGGGTCTGCGAGCCGGCGTTCAACGAGGGCGAGGCGTGCTCGAATGGCTTGGACTGTGTCTCGGGCTGGTGCGTGGAGGGCGTTTGCACGGCACCGCGGCCGGCGGTGTGTGGACCGATTCTCACCGAAGAGGGCGGCTGAGGACTGCTACGATCGGTCCGATGCGGGGGGCGGTTTTGTTCGCGGTGTTGTTGGGCTTGCTGAGCGGCTGCGATGGCGAGAGCACGCCTTCTGCTTCGGCGCCTGCCGCTGCGCGTCCGAACGCAGACACACCCCCGAAACCATCGGAGCCGCCCGCGGGCGACCCGGTGCTGCTCTCGGTGTGCGCGGCCTGGGACGAGGTCGCGGCCGAGGGCGGTGAAAACCCGTTGATGCGGGCCGCTGTGCGGGCCGTCGAGACCAAGGGCGTGACCGAGGCTCAGCTCGCGACGCTCGGGGCCAGGCCGCAGGAGCTGCTCACGTCCATTCGGGCGCGCGGAAACCCGCCCGCGTGTGCCGCCATGGTCACGGCGCTCGAGGCGATCTAGACCGCGCAGCGCCGCCAGAACGCGCGCCCACGGACGCCGCAGTGGCTCGCGGGCGTGGATGGGCGCATGGTGTGGAGGCGATGGACTGGCTGCGACGCAACGTCTTCCTCGTCGATGGACTCGGCGCGGTCGCGAGCACCATCGCAACGCTGAGCATCACGCTCGCGTTCCAGCCGCTGTTCGGCATGCCCACGCGCACGCTGTGGGGCTTGGTTTTGCTTGCCGTGGGGTTCGTCGCCTACTCGCTGAGCTGCTGGGTTCGTCGCGCGCCGCTGCGGCCCTGGCTTCCCGTCGTGATGACCGCCAACCTCGCGTACTGCGGGGTCGTGGCGGCGGCCCTGGTCGCCCACACGGCCGAGATGACGGCCTTCGGCACGGCGTACTTTGCCGTGGAGATGGTCGTCATCGTCGGCGTGGTCATCGTCGAGCGCGCCGTGCTGCGCGCGGATGCGAGGCCCTGAGCAGGGCCGCGCCTCAGCCCCGCATGCGGCGGGCGTTTCGCTTCGCCTTGGGAATGGCTTCGGCGATGGTCGCCGCGCTGTCGAGCGCCATCTTGGCGGGCCCGGGCATCGGGACGAGGTCGGCCGCCAGGCGCAGCGCCACCGTAGGATCGCCGTCGCGCAGCGCCTGCACGCCTTCGAGCGCGCGCTTGACCTGCTTGCCGCCGGGGATCTTGTCGAGCGCCATCATCACGCCGCGCTTGGCCAGGGCCTTCTTGTCGAGGTCGCCGATGCGCCCGGTGAGCGTCGCGAGGTCGTTCGCGCTGAGCTCGGCGCCGCGTCCGGCCGCCTTGGCTTCGTCGCACTTGCCCGGCCCCACCATCGTATCGGGGGGCAGCGGCTCCCCGCGCGCGCACATCTGCAGGTGCGCCTCGTAGGTGGCCTGGTTGGCGGCCATCATCTCGGTCACGCTCTGCGTCGAGGAGGCGTCCTTGATGCGGGTGAACTGCGCGTCGAGCTGCGCTTTGTACTTCGCCTCGTAGACCGCGTCTCCATGCGTCTTGCGCATCTGGGCTTCGTACGCGACGTGGGAGGACTCGGCGATCGCGTCGAAGTTGTCGATGTAGGCTTTGGCTTCGTCGAGCGTTGCCTCGGCTTGGAACGGCATCGCCCCCAGGGTCGCTTCGGCGACCTGATCGATGACCGCGGGGTCGCCCCCGTCCAGCGCGACCTGGTACGTGGCCATCAAGCCCAGCGACATCGCGCCGACCGCCTCTCGGCGCCTCTGGCTGGCGATCAGCTGCCGGATGATCTCGTAGTCCTCCTCGAGCCACTCCATCTCCATTTGCCGCCGGGTGCGGACCATGTGCGAGGCGACCTGCAGGTTCATCATCGACCCGGTCGTCACGTTCCAGCCGGTCTGCATCGCGGGCTGGACCGCAGCGCGAACCTGTCCCTTGAGGTCGTTGATCTTGACCATGTGTTTCGCCCCGTCCTGAACGAATTTCATCTCCTTCTTCGAGGCCTTGCCCTCGGCGATCTTCCGGCTGAGGCTCTGGACCTTGTCGGTGTAGGAGTCCTGGAGCTGGACGAACTGGTCCGCGACGGGGTTGCCCTGGGCGTCGAGGACGGGTGCCAGGTACAGGTCGATCTTGGCTTTGCGCAGCTCGTCGAGGGCCTCGCTCGCTTTGTAGGGCGTGGGCTGCCCGGGGTACATCGGCTCCTGGCCCAGCGCCAGCTTCATGGCCTTGGCAAGGTCTGCCTCGAGCTTGTCGATCTCCTCATCTGCTTGTTTGACCGACGCGAGCACCTGTTGGTCGCCTTGGCGCACCATGTCCTTGGACTCCTGCGGGATCGGGGACGCCGGCTCGGGCTGCGCCGTGTCGGGCTGACCGGCGAACAGCGAGCACGCCGAGCACAGCATCAGCAGCAGGGCAGGGGAACGGAAGCGGGAGGTCATGCCCGGAGCCTCTGAAAGAACCGTGCCAGGGCGTCGACCCTCGCCTCGTCGGGGGGCGAGCGCGGACGGCCGTGACGAAGTGGGAAGCGGGCGGCGGCTGAACTTCCCGATCTGGGTCGTCGGTCAAAGCTCGATTCCGCACCGGACCTCGACGCACCGGCCTGCAGACGCGGGGTCTCGACGCAGCAGGCGGGCTTCCGCGCGATCCTCACACCCCTGCGGGACCCAAATCACGCACGCCTCGGCATCCGGCGGCACGGCCTGCGTGCAGCCCTCGTCGTCGCAGACCTCGTCGCACGTCGGGAGCGCGACCGGGGTGTTGCCGACGTCGTCGACGAGGATGCAGGTCTCCGCGAGGCGTTGGGCGTCGTCCTCCGCGTCGGCCTCGAAGCACAGGCGCTCGAGCTGCGGAGGCCCGCCGGGAATGCAGGCCAGCGCTGGGAGCCACGTCTCGCCGCAGGTCGAGACCAGGTCGCGGTTCCACGCGGCGTAGGCCTCGGCCACCGCACGAACCCGGACGGGCGGCGCGGCCATACCCGGCTCGGTGCAGCCGGGGCCCACGCCGAACGCCGCCTCGAAGGGGGTGCCGGTATCGAAGGCGTAGCGCAGCGGTTCTTCGGGGAAGGCTCGCGGAACCCCGGCGACGGCACTCACGAAGACGCGCTGTCCTTCGACGAATCGCTGCTTGTCGGCTTCGAGCGCGTCGAGCCGTGCGAACACGGCGTCGAGGTCGAGCAGGGCGCCGCCCGGGTTGGGCTCGCACCACGGCTCGCCGTCGCGTTCACAGCGGCTGCCTGCGCGCCAGCAGGCGGAGGATCGCGTGCCGTCGACGGGTAGGGGCAGGGCGCCGTCGGGGCGTGAGCAGTCGTCTTCGTCGGTCAGGATGACGACCGCCAGCGCCGCATCGGGTCGGACGAAGCCGAACGCCGGGTCGGCGGGATCGTCTGTGCGGTCGAGGACGCGCAGCACCGCCGCGAGCGGGGATTCGGCGTCGCATCCCGAGACGCCGACCTGACCGAGGCAGGCCAGGGCTGCGGGGAGGTCCTCGACCGTGTCCGGTGCGATCCACGGGCGCACGCGGCTCGTGTCGTCGCCGTGGACCGGCGAGGGGGCGATGGTGAACGCGTCCTCCGCACACGTTCGCGCGCAGGTCTGCGCCGCATCCCCGCTGTCGCTCTCGTGGCTCGGCGGCGCGACGAAGTCTTCGAGACGGTCGCGGCAGCTCGACGCGACGAGGGCGACGTCGTCCGCGGCGCAGTCCGAGCTCGGCACGCTGGTGCGGGTCACGGCGATGCGGACGTCGAGTCCGGCCCGCGCGTAGACGTGACCAAAATCCGATAGGTTCTCCGCGAGGGCGTCCGCGGTATCCAACATCGACCCGGAATCGTCGACGACGAACAGCACGTCCACCTTGGGCGCAGCGGGCTCGCAGGCCGCAACCGCGACCCACTCGGTGGGGCGCACGAGGTCGACCGCGGTCAGCTGCGGCTCGGGGCAGCCCGCCAGCAGCATCGTCATCACTCCGAGTCGGCGTCGCACAGGCACGCAAATCTGCGAGCGCAGTGCCAAGCCGGCCGCATCGAGGTTTCGCGGACGTGGAGCCCCACGCTGCCAGCGGCGTTGTCAGTGGGCCGCCAAGCCAGTTGTGTGATTCCGCGTACGAGCGCCGCGCTGGGCAGACGCGCGGCTCTCGGCCCCTCGAGGGCTACTGCTGCGCGAGCTGGGCGGCCGAGCGGGCGCGACGACGCTGGCGGCGAGCGATGGCTTCGGCCTTGCGGGCCTGCGCCTTGGCGGCACGCCGCGCTCGGCGGGCATCACGACGCGCTTGCGCCTTGGTCGGCGTCGCGGGGGCGGGGCCCTTGTCGATGCGGGCGCCGAGGATCGAGGTGTATTTGCGACCGTTCTCGACACCGCCGCCGAACGCACCGAAGAGAACGCGCCAGCTGCGGCGAGTCGGGTCTTCGAGGCTGCCGCGCGACCACCAGCCCAAGCCGGGTCCGATGACCTTGGTGTCGCGCTCGGGGGTCTTCCAGCGAGTGAACAGCGCCGGGACCATCTGCAGCATCTTGCCCTTCACGCGGATGTCCCACCACGCGAAGGCGCCGAAGGTGTCCTGGTTCTGGCCGCGCTCGATGTGCCAGATGAGCGGGAACTGGACGAAGTCGAGGTTCTCGCCCTTGCGGACCTGCGTATAGGCGACCGGGATCACGAACGAGGCCTTGTCCTCGCCCATGTTGTTGTCGCGAATGAACAGCGGCAGCACCCAGTACAGGCGGCGCTGCGCATAGGCGTGCGAGTAGTAGAACACCGGCGGCACCACGGCAGTGCTCACCTTGTGCTGCTGTCGCCACTGCCAAACGACCAGGCCGGCCTCGGTGAAGCGGCGGTCCTTGCGACGGCGCTGAATGAAGACCGGGGGCGCGGCGAGGGTGAGGCTCGTGTCCTCCAAGCGGTGCGCCTTGCGGTACCACAGCGGGAACAGGAACGTCCGGCGGTGGGTGTTGGTCGTTCGCAGGCCGAAGATGCCCGCGTACCAGCCCAGCGTCTTGCCCGGCTCGTTGTTCACGCCAAACACGGGCGTGTACAGCTTCACCGCGCCGGGGCGCCGGTCGTAGTAGTAGACCAACGAGCCGTGGGTGAGGCGGCCCTTGCCGTCTTTGCCGTACAAGAACAGCGGCGCGCTACCCCACAGCGTGTACTGCGTGGACAGGTCTTCACCCGTCTGGAATCCGCCTTTTTGGAAGCGGAAGAGCAGGGGGACGAAGCCGGTGAACCGCGTGTTCCGCTGGAGGCGGAAGATGTCGAAGTAACCGACCGGCGCGAGCGAGAACCGGCTGTGGTTGTAGCCGCGGCGTCCTCCGAATACGAACGGGAACGCAGCCCAGCGACGGACGCCGTCGGCCCGCTGCCGGTCGAACCACAGCGGCACGGCGATGGTGGTGTGCTCGTCCTTCGTCTTGTCTTCGAAGTGGAAGATGGCCGGCAG
Organism: Myxococcota bacterium; assembly: GCA_039024335.1. Classification (GTDB taxonomy): domain Bacteria; phylum Myxococcota_A; class Polyangia; order Nannocystales; family Nannocystaceae; genus CAJXVA01. The sequence continues at coordinate 29,778 of JBCCQM010000063.1, read as the reverse complement.
GGCGAGCAAGCGCCGCTTCTCGACCGAGTCGGACCACCACCAAAGTGGCGCGACCCCGGCGTTGAGCCCCTTGCGGCTGAGGCGGTGAAAGCCGGTCGCGACGATGTACGTGTGCGTGCGGCGGTACGCGTTGCGCGAGAAGAAGAACGGGAAGCCGGCGTCCACGTCCACGCCGCCGGGCTGGCGCTGGCGGAAGTAGAACGGCACCACGGCCAGGCCGGTGCGCGGCGTCTCGCCGCGTACGCTGCTGCGCCAAACGAGCGGCGTCCAGATGTCGAGGTCGTCGGTCGGCGTCCGCCGGCGGAAGTACAGCGGGAAGCCGACCGTGGTCGACGAGAGGCCGCCGTCGACCGGGTGCTTGTCGTGATAGAGGAACGGCAGCACGCCCCAGCCGTCGCGATTGGCGGTCTTGCGACGCACGTAGGGGCCGTACACGGCTGTGCGCTCGCCGTTACGGGCGTACATGCCGCCGACGGGCGTGATGATCGAGGTGCGGCCCGGGAGCTGCCGGCGATAGTAGAACGGGAACGCTAGGCTGTGACGCTCGGCACCGTTGCCGCGCTGGACGTCCCACACCAGGCCTGCGACGCCGAGGGTGCGGCCGGTCGGGCTCTTGCTGCGGACGAAGACCGGTGAAACGGTCGTGCGCTCCTGGGTCTGCTTGTTGGTGACGTCACCGAGCAGCAGCCAGGGGACGATGCCGTAGCGGTACTGCGGGCCGTTGCCCCAGAAGGCGACCGGGGCGATGCCGCCGTCGACGCCTTCGCGGGTCTTGTGCCGGTAGACCGGCCCCGCGACGATCGTGCGGCGGTCTTCGTTCGCGTCGCGGACGTGCCACAACAGCGGCGTGACGACTTGGTAGTGCTTGCCGCCGCCCCAGCCTGCGAAGGTCAGTGCGGGCACGAGTCCGAGGTGGCGCCGGTCACCGCGTCGGTCGGCGTAGCCCAGCGGGCCCGCGACCCACAGGCTGCGGGCGGGTTGCGACGCAGATGCAGGGCGCTTGGCGTGCCACACGAGGCCCGCGACGGTGCCGAAGCGGCGGCCGTCCTTGCCCTGGGCAAAGCCGGTCAGCGCCGGGACGACGCCGAAGCCCCAGCCGTCCGCGGTGCGTCGACCACCGCCCAGCGGGGTCCATACGGCCGTGGTGTCGGGGCTCTTGCGCGTGAGCACCAGCGGCGCGACGACGTTCGTGGTGCGCTGATACTTCTTGTCGACGAAGCGATAGAACAGCGGCGCGCCCACGACGTTGCGCTGATTCGGGTCGTCGTACCAGCCGACGGGGCCAGCCATGGTGAAGCGGCTGCCCTTGAGCGCGTTGCGGCTGTTCCACACCAGCGGCGTTGCGGAAAACAGCTCGCGGTCGGGGCTCTTGGTGCGGAAGGTGAGGGCGAGCGGGACGGCCCATGAGGAGCGGCGCCGCGCGACGTCGGTCCGCTTGATCCACGGAAGCGACCAGACCTCGTTGCGGTTGCCGAACTCGCTTTCGTGAAGCAGCACGAACGGCGCGAACGCGGCGTACTTGCGGCCCTTGAGCTTGTTGTAGCCGCCGAAGTAGACGAGCGAGTAGTCGAAGCGCTTGAGCCCGCGCTGGAAGCGGAAGAAGAACGGCGCCGCGACGAAGTGCTTGCGGTCGTTCTGCAGGTCGGCGTCGCCGGTATCCTTGCGGCCATACCAGACCAGCAAGCCGGAGACGCCGCGGAAGCTGTCGGGCGTCTTCTGCTGATAGTGGAAGGGCACGACGAGGAAGTTCTTCACGAACTTCGTGCCCCACCACCACACCAGTGGGAACTGGCCGAAGTTGAACTGCTCGCCGACGCGGCGATAGCCCATCAGCAGCGGGACCGCGCCCCACACCGTCTTCCGCTCGGAGAAGCCGCCGAAGAACAGGCCGACCGGGTTGAACCAGCGCCGTCGCTCGAGCCGCTTGTCGTAGTAGCCGAAGGTGAGGGAGAGGTCCGCGTGCAGAAGCTTCTCGGGGTGCCCGGGCTTCGGCGCGCGGTGAATGAACAGCGGCGGGAATGCGATCGCGCGGGTGCGGTGCGTGTCGAACTCGCGGTTGAACCACAGCGGCGGGATGTTGCGCTGACGAACGAGGGTGGACTCGGTGCGTGCGCGCTCCGGCGCTTCGGCGGCCGCGGTGCTGTCGCTCGAGCCGCGCCGCGTCGTCTTGGGCTGCTCGGGCGGAGGCGCGAAGGCGCTCGCAGCTCCCAGCGAGACGCCAGGCGGAGCAGGGGGGACCACGGCGGCCGGCGTGGTGGGCGTGACCACGATCGAACCAGCGCGTGCGGGCGCGGGCGCAAGAGCGACGAGCGCGACCAGCACGAGCAGCCAGGTCAGGGACAAAGCCCGACGTGGGGGTTGGGGGGGCGCCGGCGGCACGGGTCGCGGAGGTCTACGACACTGTGCGGTTTGTGGTCAATGGCGCCGGGTTCGACCATGGGGGCCACATGACGGGTGGATCACAGCGCGGCGCTCGGGCGGCGAGGGCCCCCCGGTCCTTTTGACAGGGGCCGGCGGAGGCACTACACCGCGCCTCATGTCCGATGCCCCCGCCGCCGATCCCCTGGCGTCCCTCCGGGTCGACGTCTCCGCGATGCGGCGGCGTGGCGAAACCCATGGTCGCGTCGAGGTCGATCTCCCCGTGCCCTGGCTCGCGGCGACGCTCGCCGACACCGACGCTGAGGTTCGCAGCGCCGGATCGGTCTCGTTCGACCTCAGCCTGCCCTCCGATGGCCCGGTGATCGCCTCTGGGGCGCTCACCGTCGACTTCGTGGTCCCCTGCGGGCGCTGCCTCGAAGACGCCGCTGTCGACGGCGGTACGCAGATCTCCGCTCTGTTCGTCCTCGGCGACGCCGCCAAGGCGTCCCGTCACGCAGAAGAGGATGAGGATGACCTCGGCCTCGACGACGACGCGCTCGATAGCTGGCCCTACGATGGCAAAACCGTCGATCTGGTTCAGGTCGTGGCCGAATACGTCAAGGTTGCGTACCCGATGCGCGCGCTTTGCGAGCTCGGTGAGGCCTGCCAGGGTCTGTGCTCGGGCTGCGGCAACAACTTCAACCACACCCCGCCCCGGCAGGCGGGATCTCGCGCGTTCTGCGTGAAATGCGGCCAAGAGTTCTTCGGCGCGGTGGGCGAGCCGCCCGCCGAAGGCGACGAAATGGCCGACGAAGCCGCTGAACCGGCCAAAACGACGGCATTGGCCGACGCCTTGAGAAAGCTCCAGCTCCCGGACTGAAAAGCTTCGGTTGGCCCTTGCCGCTGGGTGCGGGCCGCCACTACACTCCCGCCTCTCTTCGAGGGCCCCATGGCTGTACCCAAGAAACGAATGTCTTCCTCGCGCCGCGACAAGCGTCGCGCCAACCACGACAAAATCACGGCGCCGAACCTGCACATGTGCCCGGACTGTGGCGAGCTCACGATGAGCCATCGCATCTGCCCGGGCTGCGGCAAGTACAACGGTCGTCAGGTCGTTGCGGTCGCGCAAGACTAGTCCTCTTTCTCGCGCCCACGCGCGGCGCAGCGTGCCGCCTTCGTCGTCCCATCGCTCGGTCTAGACCGAGCGGCCGGATGCAAGAGGCGGCAGCCGGGGTCCCTCCCTCGCCGCGCGTGGTCTCGCTCTCTCCCTCCGCCTCTCCCGGTTCTGCGGTATTGATGCGCTCCACGGTGGCCGCATGGCACACGTTCGGATCGCTCTCGACGCATTTGGTGGAGATGATTGTCCCGGACCCGAGATCCGGGGCGCGCTGACGGCCGCTCGCGCCGGTTCTGCGCACGTCGTCCTCGTGGGCGACGCGTCAAAACTCGAGGCGGCGCTGTCCGCCGAAGATCCCAACTGGGCATCGCTGCCGCTGTCGCTGCATCACGCGCCCGACGTGATCACGATGGACGACAGCCCGGGCAAGGCCGTGCGGGCCAAGCATGAGGCGTCGATGCCGGTGTGCTTCGACCTGGTCAAGAACGGCGAGGCCGACGCGGTGATGTCGGCGGGCAACTCGGGCGCCATGCTTGCGTGCGGGCTGTTCAAGTACCGCCGCATCAAAGGGGTGGATCGCCCGGCGCTGGTCACCAGCGTGCCGCGGCGCAAGGGCGGCTTCACCACGTTCTTGGACGTCGGCGCCAACGTCGAGTGCAAGCCGATCAATCTCGTGCAGTTCGCCGCGCTGGGTGCGGTGTACTCGACGTTCAAGCACGGCATCGCCAAGCCCACGGTCGGCCTGTTGAGCAACGGAAGTGAAGAGGGCAAGGGCACCGAACTCACCCGGGCCGTGCACGGCCTGCTGCAGGCGCATCCCAGCAGCGGTTTCGAGTACCGCGGCTACGCCGAGGGCAAAGACATCTTCAACAGCAGCGTGGACGTGATCGTGACCGACGGCTTCTCGGGCAACGTCGCGCTCAAAGTGATGGAGGCGACCGGTCGCACCCTGGGCGGGTGGATCAAGGATGCAACCGCGTCCGGTCCACGGACCAAGCTCGGCGCGCTGCTGATGCGGCCGGCCTTGCTCAAGCTCAAGACGGCGCTCGACCCTGACTCGTACGGGGCTGCGCCGCTGCTCGGCGTCCGCGGCATGGCGTTTCTCTGCCACGGTGCCGCCAGCTCGCACGCGATCGCGCGCAGCCTCGAGATGGCCGCGCGCTCGGTCTCCGAACTCGCGCCGCAGCTTCAAGCCGCGGTCGACGAGCACGAACAGCTTTTCGAGGCGGCCAAGGCCGCAGAGGCATCGTCATGACGAACACCGCATTTTTGTTTCCGGGGCAGGGGTCTCAACAGGTCGGCATGGGCAAGGCGCTCTACGATCAGAGCGCAGCGGCGAAGGCCGTCTTCGACGAAGCCGACGAGGCGCTCGGCTTCAAGATCTCGACGATGTGCTTCGAGGGTCCGGCCGAGGACCTCACGCTCACCGCCAACACGCAGCCTGCGATCCTCACGACGTCGATTGCCGCGCTCGCGGCCCTGCGCGAGCGGACGGACCTGAAGCCGTCGCTGGTCATGGGGCACAGCCTTGGGGAGTTCTCGGCCCTGGTCGCGGCTGGTGCCCTGAAGTTCGCCGATGCCGTCAAGCTCGTGCGCTTGCGCGGTCAGGCAATGCAGGAGGCCGTCCCCGCCGGCGTGGGCGGCATGGCGGCGATCATTGGGATGGACCCGGCTGAGCTCGAGGCCCTGTGCGCCGAGGCGTCGCAGGACGAGGTCGTTTCGCCGGCCAACGAGAATGGCGGCGGCCAGATCGTGGTGGCGGGGCACGCCGAGGCGGTCACGCGCCTCGTCGGTCTCGCCAAAGAGAGGAAGGCTCGCGCGATTCCGCTGAAGGTCAGTGCGCCGTTCCATTGCGCGCTCATGCAGCCCGCGGCCGACCGCCTTGCCGAGGCGCTCGCGTCGGTCGAGGTCGGGGCCTTCACGGTCCCGGTCATCACCAACGTCGAGGCCGAGCCCAACGAAGATCCCACGCGGGTTGCCGACCTTCTCGTTCGTCAAGTCACGCATCGCGTCCGCTGGGAGGCGTCCGTGCAGAAGGCTGCGCAGCTGGGGGTCGACGGTGCGCTCGAGGTGGGCCATGGGAAGGTGCTTGCCGGGCTGGTGCGTCGCATCGATCGCAGCCTCGGCGTTCGCGGGGTCGGTTCCCCCGAAAACATCGATGTGCTAAACGAGGGCGCCTGATGGACCCCTCCACCACCGAAAACCGCGCTCTGCCGGCCTCTTTGGACCTTTCGGGCCGTCGCGCCCTGGTCACCGGAGGCAGCCGAGGCATCGGTCGGGCCATCGCCATGGCCCTCGCCGCGCGTGGTGCTTCCGTCGCGGTGAACTACGCGCGGGGTGAGGCGGCGGCCAACGAAGTCGTCGGCGCGATCGAGGCTGCGGGCGGCACGGCCGTCGCGGTTGGCTTCGACGTCGGAGACAAGGACGCGGTCGAGGCGGGCTTCAAGGCCGTCGCCGAGACGCTCGGCGGACTGGACATCCTGGTCAACAACGCCGGCATCTCGATCGACAACCTCGTGATGCGGATCAAAGAGGAGGAGTGGGACGCGCTCGAGCGCGTGAACCTTCGCGGCACATTGCTGTGCAGCAAGGCCGCCGTGCGCTCCTTGCTCCGGGCCAAGACCGCCGGCCGCATCATCAACCTCACCTCGGTCGTGGGCGAGCAGGGCAACGCCGGCCAGGCGATGTACGCCGCCACCAAGGCCGGCATCATCGGCATGACCAAGTCGATGGCCCGCGAGTTCGCCTCGCGTGGCTGTACGGTCAACGCCGTCGCCCCCGGATTCATCGAGACCGACATGACCGACGCTGCGCTGCAGGGCAACGCTCGCGACGCGCTCATGAAGAACATCCCTCTGGGGCGCATCGGTGCGCCCGACGACATCGCGGAAGCCGTCGCCTTCTTGGCCTCGGACGCCGCCGCCTACATCACCGGTCACGTCATGCGCGTGAACGGGGGACTGCACATCTAGCGGCCCCTACCGGTCCTCAAGAGACAGGAGACAAGTCAATGTCCGACATCGAGAGCCAAGTCAAAGAGATCATCGTCGAGCAGCTCGACGTCAAACCCGAAGACGTCGCCGACGCGAAGACCTTCCAGGACGACCTGGGTGCTGATTCGCTCGCCATCGTCGAGCTGGTGCTCGCGCTCGAAGAGCGTTTCGAGGTGAAGATCCCCGACGACGAAGTCGACAAGATCAAGACGGTCGGCGACGCCATCGCCTACGTGAAGAACCACGCGCAGTAGCGCGACCCCCGCTTCGGGGACCCCACGTCGGGGATCGGGGGACGGACGCGCGCGGCCGTCCCCCACAGCATTTTGAACGGGGCGGTGCCTCACCGCCCTCGCGCGCCACCGTATCGAATCCCGATGTCACGACGCAGAATCGCCATCACCGGAATCGGCCTGGTCACCCCGCTTGGGGTCGGGCTCGACGACAACTGGAATCGGCTGAGAGCGGGCGAGTCCGGCATCGGCCAGATCACGCGGTTCGACGCCTCGGACTACACCACCACCATCGCGGGCGAGATCCGCGACTGGGACCCGAGCCCTTGGATGTCGAAGAAGGATGTTCGCCGGCTCGACCTCTTCCTGCAGTACGCGATCGCGGCCGGGGACATGGCGATGGCCATGTCTGGGCTCGACCAAGACGGGGAACGCCCCGATCCTGAGCGCGCCGGCTGCTACATCGGCGCCGGCATGGGCGGGCTGACCACCATCGAGGCCACCCTCGAGAAGGTCCAAGCCAAGGGCCCGCGTCTGGGCATCAGCCCGTACTTCACCCCGTCGGTCATCATCAACCTGGCGCCGGGGCAGCTGTCGATCCGCTACAACTTCCAAGGGCCGAACATGTCGATGGTTTCGGCGTGCTCGACCGGCGCGCACTCCATCGGCGAGGCCGCTCGCCTGATCGAGCGCGGGGATGTCGACGTGATGCTCGCCGGCGGCACCGAATCCACCGTGACTCGTCTGGGCGTGGGTGGCTTCTGCGCTTCGCGGGCGCTGTCGACCCGCAACGACGAACCCACCAAAGCCTCGCGTCCGTTCACCGCCTCGCGGGACGGCTTCGTGCTCAGCGAAGGCGCCGCGATCATGGTGCTCGAGGAGTATGACCGGGCGAAGGCTCGGGGCGCGAACATCCTCGCCGAGGTCGTCGGCTATGCGGCGAACTCGGACGCGCACCACATCACCGCCCCCGCGCCTGGGGGGGAAGGCGGCGCTCGCTGCATGCGCGCCGCGCTGCGTGACGCGGGCCTGGCGCCCGAGCAGATCGGCTACATCAACGCGCACGCCACCTCGACCGACGCCGACACCCTCGAGACCGCGGCGATTCGCTCGGTCTACGGGGACCACGCCTACAAGGGCTTGGCGGTCAGCTCGACGAAGTCGATGCACGGTCACCTGCTCGGCGCGACCGGAAGCCTCGAAGCGGCCATCTGCGCGCTGGCGCTCCGCGACGGGATCCTGCCGCCGACGATCAACCTCGACGACCCCGACCCCGACTGCGACCTCGACTACGTGCCGCACACCGCTCGCGAGGCCCAGGTCGAGTACGCGATGTCCAACAGCTTCGGCTTCGGCGGCACCAACGCCTCCGTCGTCCTTCGCAAGGCCTGATCATGCGCCTGTACTTCGGGAGTGATCACGCCGCCGTCGGTCTGCGCGAGCACCTCGCTGCCCACGCGCGCGAAGCCGGCCACGAGGTCGTCGGCGTCCTCGGCCCGGCTGAAGCCACGCAGAAGGCCGACTACCCCGACGTGGCGACCGCGGTCTGCGCCAAGCTGCGCGAAGACGCGGGATCGTTCGGCATCTTGGTCTGCGGGACCGGGCAGGGCATGGCGATGACGGCGAACCGGATCGCGGGAATCCGGGCCGTCGTTTGTTCAGACGTGTTCAGCGCGGGCATGGGACGGGCCCACAACGACGCCAACGTGCTGTGTGTCGGTGAGCGCGTCGTAGGGCTGGGTCTGGCTGCGTCCATCTTCGATGCGTTCGCCGGGGGCGCGTTCGAGGGCGGCCGGCACCAGCGGCGCGTGGACAAGATCGTCGCGCTCGACGGCTGAGTTCGGGGCACGCACGGACTGCAGGAGCGCCGGTGGTCCGGACGAGCATTCGCGGTACCATCGGCGTCGCGCGTGCAGTGTCCGGTTTGCGGTAGCCCGAGCACGAAGGTGCTCGACTCCCGAGAGGGACGGGACGGACGTTCGATCCGGCGCCGCCGCACGTGCAATGCATGCGGGCATCGCTTCACGACGCATGAGCGCATCGATGAGCAGCTTCCGCAGGTCGTCAAGCGCGACGGAACCAAGCAACCGTTCGACCGGAAGAAGCTGATGCGGGGTCTCGAGGCGGCGTGTCGCAAGCGTGGGATCAAGCGCGACAAGCTCGAGAGCATCGTGCTTCAGGTCGAGCAGTGGTGCACGACCCGCGGCGACCGGGAGATCATGGCGGCCGAGGTGGGAGAACGGGTGATGGACATCCTGCGCGACCTCGACGAGGTTGCGTACGTGCGCTTCGTGTCGGTGTACCGCAGCTTCGAGAGCATCGCGGAGTTCGAGCGGTTGCTGCACGAGATGGAAAAGGCCCAACGCGTCAACATCGAGGGGCAGCGCACGCTGTTCGAGGCGGTCGGCAATGGCAAGAAGAAGCGCAGAGCGTAGCGAGCGAGACGAGTCGATGATGCGTCGCGCGGTCTCGCTTGCGCGACGGGGCCTGGGCGCGACGTATCCCAACCCCTCGGTGGGCGCCGTGGTCGTTCGGGGAGACGAGGTCGTGGGCACCGGCCGCACCGCGCCGACGGGGGGACCTCACGCCGAGCGGCGGGCGTTGGCGGCGGCAGGGTCCGCGGCCGAGGGCGCGACGCTGTACGTCACGATGGAGCCGTGCTCGCACCATGGCCGCACGCCGCCGTGCACCGACGCCATCCTCGAGACGGGGATTCGTCGCGTTGTGTACGGGGTGGAAGACGCCGCGGCACACGCCTCGGGCCGGGCGCAGCCGCTGCTCACGAACGCAGGTGTGGACGTCACGGTCGGCGTGGGTGCGCAGGCGTGCGCCGACGTGCACGAGCACTACCTGCACCACGTCACGCACGGGCTCCCGTTCGTCACGCTCAAGACGGCGTCGAGCCTCGACGGCCGCGTCAGCGTCCGCACCGGCGACAGCAAGTGGATCACCGGCGAGGCCGCGCGGAAGCGTGGGCACGCGCTTCGGGCCCAGCACCACGCGATCGCGGTGGGCATTGGAACGGTCCTCGCCGACGATCCCAGGCTCGACGTTCGGATGGTCCGAGGCGTCGACCCGCTGCGGGTGGTGTTCGACTCCACGCTGCGTCTCGCCGACGTGACGCGGCGCGTGCGAGCCGAGGGCACCTGGGTGCTGCACACCGACCGTGCGGATCCTGAGGCCGCGGCACGACTGCGCGATCGTGGCGTCCGCACCATCAAGGTCCGCGCGACCAAGGACGGTCGCGTGAGCGTGCGCGCTGCGATGCGAGCGCTGGGCAAGGCCGACGTGCGTTCGCTGTTGGTCGAGGGCGGGGGCTCCCTGGTCGGCGCGTTTGCGCAGGCGGGGCTGTGGAACCGCTGGTTCTGGTTCACCGCGCCGCGGGTGCTCGGAGAGGGCACATCCTCGGTCGCCGGCGCGTCGTGGGCCAAGGTTGCCTCGGCGCCGGCGCTGCAGGTGGAGTCCCGCACGCGGGTCGGGGACGACCTGCTCACCGTGTTGCGACCGGCCGTTACCGCACGCTGAGCGGTCCGCAACGCCGCGAACCTGCAGGCTTGGCGGGCGCAGGTGCGGGACGGGACAGGGGTGGATTCCCCTGCTACAACCGCGGCGTGTTCACCGGGTTGGTCCAAGCGACGGGAACGCTGGTCTCCGCGACCGACGTTCGAGAAGGCCGCCGGCTGACGATCGAGCTGCCTCTCGATGATCGCGATCTGGCGCTCGGCGCCTCCGTCGCGGTCAACGGGGTGTGCTTGACGGTCGTCGAGGCGGGCGGCGGTCGAGCCTCGTTCGACGCGGCCTTCGAGACGCTCAACCTCACCACGCTGGGGTCCAAGGCCGTCGGCGACCGCGTCAATCTCGAGCCATCGCTGCGGCTGGGCGATGCACTCGGCGGGCACCTCGTGTCCGGCCACGTCGACGGCGTGGGCTCGATGCGCTCGCTGACCCTGCGTGGCGACGCGTGGGAGGTCTGGTTCGACGCCCCCGAAGACCTTCGCCGCTACATCGCGCCGAAGGGATCGATCACGATCGACGGCGTGAGCCTGACGGTCAACGACGTGGACGTCACCGGGTTCATGGTCGGCATCATCCCGCACACGCTGAGCGTGACCACGCTCGGCGGTTTGTCGGTGGGAGATCCGATCAACCTCGAGGTCGACGTGCTCGCGCGCTATGTCGCGCGGCTGCTCCAGTTCGATGGAGCCGCCGTCGCCCAAAAATCTCGCATCACCAAGTCGCTGCTCGAGCAAGCGGGCTTTGCCACCGGAGACGACGCATGAACGACAAGAATCCATCCGAACTCGAGGCTCTGGAGCGGGCCATCGAAGCGTTCGGGCGCGGCCAGATGGTCGTGCTCGTCGACGATAAGGACCGTGAGAACGAAGGCGACCTGGTCATCGCCGCCGAACACTGCGGGCCGAACGACATCAACTTCATGTGCAAGTACGGCCGAGGCTTGATCTGCCTCGCGCTGACGCCCAAGCGCGTCGACGAGCTTCGCCTGCCCATGATGGTTCCGACCGACCCCGGTGACATGGGGACGGCGTTCACGGTGTCGATCGAGGCCAAGGACGGGGTCACGACGGGCATCTCTGCCGCGGACCGAGCCGAGACCGTACGCGTCGCCACCGACCCCAAGTTCTCGGCGGAAGACCTGGTCTCGCCGGGCCACATCTTCCCGCTGCGCGCCCAGGCGGGCGGCGTCCTGGTCCGCTCGGGGCACACCGAAGGCGCGGTGGACCTCGCGCGGCTGTCGGGCTGCGCGCCCGCGGGCGTCATCTGCGAAATCATGCGGGACGACGGCGAGATGGCGCGGATGGACGACCTCGAGGGCTTCGCCCAAGAGCACAGCCTTCCGATCTTGAGCATCGCGGACCTCATCGAGTACCGACTCGGCCGCGAGGAGCTGGTCGAAGAGATCGAGCACCCGCCGCTGGCCTCTGCCGTGCTCGGGCTCAGCTCCGACGCGGGGTGGACCGTGCGCACGTTCCGGGCGCCTGTTTCGCCGGGCACGTACTACATGACGATCTGCAAGGGCGACCTCTCTGATGGCGGCGCGGACGAGCCGGTGCTGCTCCGGGCGCAGCGCGCGAACATGCTTCGGGACGTGTTCGGATTTGGCGAAGGACGCAGCACGCGGATCAGCAGCGTGCTCGAGCAGATCGACCGGGCTGGTCGCGGCGTGTTCCTCTACATCATCGGCGAAGAGTCTCAAGACGTGACGTCGCTCGTGGGCGCGGGCGAAGGTGAAGACCCCACCGAACCGCAGCTGGGGCTTCGGCCGGCCGAGCAGGGCTTCCGCCAGTTCGGCCTCGGTGCGCAGGTGCTGCGCACGATCGGCCTGCGCCGCATCAAGGTCCTCACGAACAACCCCCGCCGCATCATCGGCCTGCGCGGCTACGGCATCGAAGTCGCCGGTACGGCTCCGCTCGAGGGGCAGGGATGAGCGGCGCGCGTGCGTCTCGGGTGCTGCTGATCGTCAGCGGCGGCATTGCGGCCTACAAGGCTCCCGAGCTCGTGCGCGCGCTCGTCAAACAAGGGCATGAGGTTCAGGTCGTCGCGACGCAGGCGTCGCTGGCCTTCACCACCGCGCTGTCGCTGTCGACCGTCAGCACCCGACCGGTCCGCACCTCGCTGCTCGACCCGGCCGAAGAAGGCACCGTCGGTCACATCGAGCTCGCCGACTGGCCCGACCTGGTCCTCGTTGCCCCCGCAACCGCGGACCTGATGGCCCGCGCCGCGCACGGCCTCGCGAACGACCTCGCCTCGACCGTGCTGCTCGCCACGCGAGCGCCCGTGCTGTGGGCGCCCGCGATGAACACCAACATGTGGCGGCACCCCGCGACGCGCTCGAACCTGGCGACGCTGCAGTCGTACGGGGCCAGCTTCGTTGGACCCGACGCGGGCGAGCTCGCGTGCGGCTGGGTGGGGGAGGGGAGGATGATCGACCCACCGATCATCGCGGACCGCGTCACCACGATGCTCCGCGACGCCGATGCTGCCGCGACCTCGTGGGCCGGCAAGCGCGTGCTGGTCTCCGCCGGCCCCACCCGCGCGTATCTCGACCCGGTGCGCTTCTTTTCGAACGCGTCCACGGGCGCGATGGGCTTTGCGATCGCCGAGGAAGCGGCCGCGCGCGGAGCCGAGGTCGTGCTGGTCGCCGGCCCGGTCGAGCGCCCCACGCCCGTCGGCGTCGCGCGCCGACACGTCGAGACCGCGCAGCAGATGCTCGAAGCGATGGACGAGGTGCTTCACGCCGGGCCGCAACATCTCGTGGCCATGGTCGCTGCGGTGTCCGACCTGGTCTCGTCGCGTCCAGCGGACCAGAAGATGCCCAAAGACGACATCGCAAAGGCGCTGGCCGAAGGCGCGCTGGTCGAGGGCATCGACGTGCTCGCCACGCTGACCGAGCGTCACGCCGACCGGTCGTACTTTTTGGGCTTTGGTGCCCAGACCGTCGACGCGCCGCTGGCCGACCCGTCCGTCCGCGGCGCGCTGCTCGACGCGGGCCGGGCGAAGCTGCGCAAGAAGGGGTGCCACGCGCTGTTCGTGAACCGCGTCGGCGTCCCGGGCGTGGGCTTCGGCAGCGACACCAACACCGGGCTTTTGCTCGTCGGCGACGGCGATGACGTTCGTGATGCCGGGCCGCCACGGCCGAAGCCGGCGCTGGCGGGATGGATGCTCGACCAGCTGCTCGCGGAGGCCACGAATGTCGTCGGATGACGTCGGCGCGCTCGCGCGACAGCTCGCCTCGCGTCTGCGTTCGATGCGGGACGCGTACGATCTGCAGTACGTCGCTCGGGGCACGCTGCCGGCAGCCGCGTTGACGCCAGCTGCGGCTGCGCCCGCGCCGTCTCCGACCACAGCGCGGCGTCCCGCTCAACCCTCGTCCTCTCCGGCCACTGCGCCACGGTCCGCGCCGAGCCAGCCTCCACGCGCCGCACCGCAGGCCCGCTCGGGCGGGGACCAACCACGCGTCGATGCCAAGGCGGCCCTGCGTGCGCAGGCGGAGTCCTGGAGCGCCGCAACCAAGCTCGAGTATCTGCGCAAGAAGAACCTGGGCGACTGCAAGCGGTGCGCGCTCTGCCAGCGTCGTCAGAACATCGTGTTCGGGGTGGGCGATGCGGAGGCGAACATCATGTTCGTCGGTGAAGCGCCCGGTGCCGACGAGGACCGAACTGGCGAGCCGTTCGTGGGCAAGGCCGGACAGCTTCTCGACCGCTGGCTCGTCGACCTGGGCCTCGGCCGCGAGCAGGTATACATCGCCAACGTGCTCAAGTGTCGTCCGCCCAATAATCGCGACCCGCAGCCGGTTGAGGTCGAGCGATGCAGCCCGTTCTTGCGCGCCCAGATTCGAGCGATTCAACCCAAGGTCGTCGTGGCGCTTGGACGGCACGCAGGGATGCTTCTGTCTCGCCGGGAAGACATGTCCTTGAGGGCCATGCGTTCGGCTCAGCTCGACTACGATGCGACGTCGCCCAAAGAGCCTCCGCGCAGCATGGTCATTCCGCTGATCGTCACGTATCACCCCGCGTACGTGCTGCGTCAGAACGGCGATGGTGAAGTCAAGGCTACGCAGATGGTCATGAACGATCTGCGCAAGGCTGTTGGCTTGTCTCAGCGGGGGTGACCACCCGCGCTCGCGATGGGCCCGTCAAGTCTTCGGCGAACTTCGGTCGACAGCCCTACGTGCGGGAGCGATCTCCGAAGCGATCTCGAAAATGGTTGACGTCGATGTTGCTCACTTCTAAGTTGGCCACCCCCGCGGACGGTGGGGCCAAGGCGCATGACGAAGGCTGAACTCATCGAGAGAATCGCGCGTTCACGCAACCTCCCGCCGGGCATCACCAAAAAAGACATTGCGCTCATCTTGGGCATCACCTTCGACGAGCTGGCGAACTACTTCGCAAAGACCAAGGTCACCCGCTCGACGTCTCCTCGCTTCACGTTCCCCCGCTTCGGAACGTTCACGAAGAAGAAGCGCAGCGCCCGTCGAGGCGTGAACCCGCGGACGCTCGAGCCGATGCAGATCGACGCGAGCTGCACCGTCGACTTCAAGGCCAGCAAGGAGCTACGCGACCAGATGAACGGCGCGGCTTCGGGGAAGTCGGCGGCGAGCAAGTCGACCGCCAAAAAGAAGACGGCCAAGAAGACGGCGAAGAAGAAAGTGGCCAAGACGGCCGCGAAGAAGACCTCCACGCGGAAGACCGCCGCGAAGTCGACCTCCACCAAGCGGACGTCGGCCAAGAAAAAGGTCAGCAGCGTCAAGCGAACCGTCGGCAAGCATGCGCCCTCGGGCCGACGCCTCACGCCGCGGGACGAAGACGCCGAACTCGACGCGCTGATCGACGACGACAGCCTGTTCGTCGAGCTGCCCGCGTCTCGGCTGCAGCGGGTGCGTCCGCTCGACGACGACGCGGCGGAGACCGCCTGAGTCGTGCGCGTGCTGCAGGTCGCGTAGCGGCCCCTGACGAGGCCTGGACAGCGCGCGTATAGTGCGGGCGCATGGCCGGGACCGAAGGCTCGATCCGTGACCGGGCGTTCGCCGCCCTCGCTCGCTGGGGTACCGAAGCGCCGCTCAAGGTGCTCGGCGCCGTGTTGCTCGTGGTGTTCGCGTTCGGGGCCGTGCTGCCCGGGCTGTCCGTGAGCACGTCGCGGACCAACATGGTCTCCGACGAAGACCCGCAGCAGCAGCGGATGAACGCGTTCTACGAGCGCTTCGGACGACCGGACTATCCGCTGTTCGTCATCTCGGGTGGAACCGCGGAGCAGCGCCGCGCGGTGGTCGACGGCATCTCGACCCGCCTCAACGACGAGCCCTCGCTCAACGGCCGCGTGTTCGGCCGGGTTCAGCCGAAGGACATCGCGTCGATCGTGCTCGTGCAGGACCCGACCGCGCTCGCGCAGCTGACGGCCGCGCTGCCGCCGGGTGTGGATGGGCCAGCCTTCTTGGAGGCGGGACTGGTCGGATGGCTCGAGGGACTCGCCGCACAGGTCGAGGCCGGGCTCGACGGTGCCGACGAGGCTGCGGCAGGACAAGACCCCGAGCAGGCCGCGGAGGGGTTGGACCAGCTCGCGCAGATGGCCGGCGTTCTCGAAGACGTGGTCGCGGGCAAGGACCTGCTGGAGCGGTTCGAGGGGCAGCTCGGTCAGGGCCAGCAGGGCATCGATGCTCGCGGGTACCTCGTCACTGCCGACGGCGAACACAACCTGCTGGCGGTCTATGCCGACGTACAGAGTGACGAAGGCAAGGAGCTGCAGCCGCTCGTCGAGCAGCTGCGTGCCGCCCGAGACGAGGCGCTCGCCGAAGCGCCCGACGGCGTGCAGGCGCGCCTGACGGGACTGCCCGCGCTCGCGGTCGACGAACTCGCGATCGTCGAGCAGGGCCTGCTCGTGACGAGCATCGCGGCGGCGATCGGCATCTTCGGGCTGTGCCTGCTCCTGTTTCGCTCGCTGCGGCAGACGATCGTGGCGCTGGTCCCGTTGGTGCCGGGCATCGTCGCGACGCTCGCCGTCGTTCGCATCCTCTACGACGACCTCAACATCATCACCTCGGGGTTCGTCGCGGTGCTGCTGGGCTTGGGCATCGACTTCTCCGTCCACGTGATTGCGCGTCGCAACGAAGAGGTCCGCGAAGGGCGGTCGCCCAAGGAGGCCATCATTGCGTCGTTGCGTCGGACCGGACCGGGCATCTTCACCGGGGCGGTCGTGACGTCGGCGGCGTTCCTGACGAACATGACGACCGAGTTCACCGCCTTCGGTGAGCTCGGCGTGGTCACCTCCGCGGGACTCATCCTGATGGTGTTGATCACGTTCGCCATCATTCCGCCGCTGCTGGTGATCGGGCAGAAGGAGAACGCGGCGATCCGCGTGGCGCCCGAGCCTCCCGGTTTGGCCTCGATTCCAGGGGTGGTGCGCCGCGGCAAGGCCGTCGTGCTGGGCCTGGCCGTGGTCGTCGCGGCTGCGGGCGCGTTCACGATCCGCGCGCTCGACTACAACCCGCGCTACTTCGACTTCTTGCCGGACTCCACCGAGAGCGCGCAAGGGCTCGGCGTCTTGGAGTACGACGCGCTCGCCTCCCCGGTGTTCGCCGCGTTCGCGGCCGAAGACATCGAAGCTGCGCGAGCCAAGGCCGCTGCGCTGCGCAGCCTGGGCTCGGTGGCCGGCGTGCAGACGCCGAGCGACCTGCTTCCGCCGCTGAGCGACGAGGGACTGGCCGCGCTGCGGGCCGGGTTGGCAGGGCTGGGGCGCGCCCCAGACTTCGACGCCCTCGCTGCGAAGCCGATCGAAGCCAAGACCGCGAGCAAGGCGGCCAAGGAGATCGCCGACCTGCTCGAGGAGGTGCGTTTCGCGATGCGTGGCGCGTCGCTCGACACCGCATCGGTCGACCGGGCCCAGGAGGCCTTCTCGGCGCTGAGCAAAACGCTGGCGGAACTCGACGATGCCGGACTCGCCCGCCTCGCGGCGATCAACGCCGACGCCGCGGCGATCCTGGGGCCGGCGTACGCCACCGCCGCAGCGGTCGCCGAACGCGGCGGGTATGGTCCCGAGGACCTGCCGCCGCTGTTCGCCACGCGGTTCGTCTCGAAAGACGGGAAGGCGGTCGCGTTGTTCGCCGTACCCAGCGGTCAGTTTTGGGAGGAAGACGTTGCGCTCGGCTTCGCCGCCGACGTGAGGACCGTCGACGAGGACGCGATCGGGCTGGCGATGGTCCACGTCGAGCACGGCCGGCTGGTTCGCGAGGGCTTCCTGCGGGCTGCGGTGTACGCCGCGGGCATCATCGTGCTGCTGCTCCTGCTGGACTTCCGCAGCCTCAAGGACGCCTTGCTCGCCCTGCTGCCGACCGTGATCGGCTGGCTGTGGATGCTCGCCCTGATGCCGCTGCTTGGGCTGAACTTCAACGTGGCCAACATCGTGGCGCTGCCGCTGGTCTTGGGCATCGGCATCGCGTTCGGCGTCCACATGATGCACCGCCTGCGGGAGGACGACGCGAACGGGCGGCGACCCTCGCTTCAGCTCGTGGTGCGCGGGACCGGGGGCGCCATCGCGGTCGCGGCGACGACGACGATGGTGGGCTTCGCGGCGCTGATGCTCAGCGCGTACGGTGGCATGGTGAGCCTGGGGGCGACGATGGTGCTGGGAATCGCGGCGTGCCTGCTCGCGACCCTGTTCGTGCTGCCCGCGGTCCTCCTGATGCTCGGCCGCGCCGAGTAGAGCGCGCAAAAACGCCGCGCGACCCCGAAGGGTGGCGCGGCGTCGTGCCTCCGATGTGCGAGAGCCCTACTTGGGCGCACTCATCGTGTTCGAGCCGGACTTGGGCGGCGCCTTCTTGGGGTTCGCCTTCATCGTGCTCGAGCCGGACTTGGGCGTGGACGACTTGGGGTTCGCCTTGATCGTGCCCGAGCCGGACTTGGGGTTGGTGCGCTTGGCGCCCGAATCGGGGTTGGTCCGGGTGGCACCCGAATCAGGGTTGGTGCGCTTGGCGCCCGAGTCGGGGTTGGTGCGCTTGGCGCCCGACTTGGGGTTGGTCCGAACCGCGCCCGAGCCGGACTTGGGGTTCGTGCGCGTGGGCGCTTTCGAGCCCGGGTTCGTGCGCTTGGCCGGCGAGGAGGACTCCTTGCTCGGTGCTTTGCTGGGGGACTTGGCCGAGCGATTGCTCGTCGAGGCGGCCTTGGTGGAGGACCCACCCGACGACGAGGGCTGGGACGCGCGCTTGGCGGGCGGCTTGGAGCTGGGCGAGCTGCTGCCGCTGCTGCTGCCGACGGAGAAGGAGCAGCCTCCGAGGGCCATCCCGAAGGTGGCGACCATGGCGGCAGAACGGAGGGTGCGATCAATGAGCGTCATAGTGCGGATTCGTCCCTTGGTGGCCATCAGACGGCAGCCACAGAGCCCCTATTCACGGCCGCGCCGTCGTCTCTGTCAACCCGGCCGTCTCGTGGCACCGCGCCCCGCCCGTTGCTGGACACCTGTCCCCAGGCGACACGAGCAGATCTGTTTCAAGGTGAGACGGCCGGTCGACTTCGCGCGTAAAAACGGGTGATTGGAGCTGGGGGCCCTAGGCCCCGGTCGCGGAAGTCACGCTCAACGCTGTTCCGGCCAGACGGAACGACGTTGCAGGGGAATCGACGTTTTTTGTTGGACTCCTACCCGGGGGCTCCCCGTAGCGTTGACCCACGAGGCGCGGATCGTCGCGCTCTTCAGGACGCTCCCCAGGAAGCACACAGGATAGACAGGAAGACTTTCCCATGACCCGACAGAGAAGTGATGAGTGGAGAAAACAGCAGATTCGAGCCGCCGCGACGCGGTGCTTCGTCCGCCGTGGCTTCGCTGCGACGCGCCTGCTGGACATCGCCCGTGAGGCGGGCCTGAGCAAAGGCGGGGTGTACTTCCACTACCGGGCCAAAGAAGCCCTGTTCCACGACATCCTGGACAATCAGCTGAAGACCCTCGAAGCGCGCTGGTCCTTCGAGCCCGTTGCGGACCAGCCCGCCGACAGCACCCTGTCGCGGCTCGTCGTCGCGCACCTGCGGACGATCGAGGACGAGCCCGACGAGACCCGGCTGAGCCACCTCCTCGTCTCGATGTCGCCCCAGGACGCCACGTTCCGGGAGTCGCTCGACAAGGCGTTCCGCGTGATGCGGGCCCTGTATGCCGGCGTCATCACGCGCGGCATCAAAGAGGGCGTCTTCGGCGAGGGGGACCCCGAACAGCTCGCACACTGCGTGCTGGCGGTCGTTCAGGGCCTCGCCTGCCAGAGCGCCACGGACGTGGAAGGCAAGCTTCCGGTCCGCCCGGAAGTCGCCGCCGGCACCGTTCTGCAGATGCTGCAGGCCAAAGGCGCCGCGGCGGTCGTCGAGGCGACGCCCGCAGCACCCGAGACCCCCGAGGCGCCCGCGCCCCAGGTCTGAACGAGCCGTCTCTCGGTCTTCATGAGCCCGGCTGTCCCGCGCGGACGCCGGGCTCTGTTGCGTTCGGCCCTCGGCGTTGGGGCTTCCGGCGCACCGGTTGGCGGATCCGGCAAGCCTGTTCGTTGTAGATACACCTGGTTGGGGTCAGCGACGCCGCGCACGGAGTCCGGCGAATCCCGCGACGCCCGAGCCGACCCCGCCAGGTCCGGCAGTTGTGGCGGTCTCGTAGGCGCACACCTCGATCCGGGCCTCGGGCAGGAGCTGGTGGAACGTGGCCAAGACGGGTCCGCCGCTGGGGCGTCCTTGGGGGTGTTCGGCCGCGCATCGGTCTCGCAGGGCGCCGTGGCGTCCGCGGACGAGGTCGTCGAGGCAGGCTCGGTCACGATCTTCGAGGGCCTGGACGCCGGCCCGGTCGAGCGCAGGGCGGCCGTAGGCGACGCCGCCATGGCTGAGCTCGGCGCTACCCCAGATGAGGGCACGCCGGCCTTCGAGCAGGGCGTCCAGCGTGGCGACGAAGCGCTCACCCGCCTCGGGGTCTCGTGCGCGGAGCACCGACGCACCGCAGAGTACCGGCAGCATGGGCGGGACGTGGTCCGCGTAGACGGCCCGCAGCAAGATGGCCGCAAGCTCGATGCTGTGGGCGCTCCGGTGTCGGATCTCCTCGCGGAAGGCCCACGGTAGTCGCCGGTCGAGCGCGTCGGCCGTCGCGGTGTCGAGCGCGACGGGCCCCAGCGGCGTGTCGTACCCCCGACGCGCTGCGGCGTAGGGCAACAGGCCGGGGCCGTGATCGCTGCCGAGGACGATGACCACGTCCACCTCGTCGGCAGGGGGGAGGTCGCGCAAGGTTGCGTCGAGCACCGCCGCCATTTGATCGAGCGGGCCGTGGGGCAGCACCACGCCTACAGTCGAGGCGCCACTGCACGTGCGGGGCTGATCCCCGAGGTGCGCCGCGAGGGTCGAGGCTAGGCGCCCGGGGTCCGCGGGATAAAAGACATCCGCGAAGCGAGGCGCGCGAGGGTCCTGCTCCAGGAAATCGGCGTGAAGGGCCGCCCAGCGGTCGCGAAACGACTCATCATCGAGCCATCCCTGCTCGGAGAGGGCGCCGACGAAAGCGGCGAGGTCGTCGGTCGGAAGGTCGAGGACGCCACGCATGCGGAGTGACTGGCCGATCTGCGCCGGCGTGCGCGAGCCGTCGAGCAGGTCGAGCACCGGCGCGAAGTCGGCATCGAGCGCAAAGCTCTCGGCGATGCCCAGCGGGTCCCGGAGGATGACCACGCGTTCACCCTCCAGCGTCGCCTCCGAGCGTTCGACGCGGCGGAGCGACGGCCGGCCCACCGCTGGCGGGTCCGAGACGCTATCGTCGGGGGAGTCCGTGGTGTCGTTTGCCATCGCAGCCTGGCTGGCCCTCGCACCGGCCGGCGCCGTCGAGCGCGTGGGCGTGGCGTGGCACGATCAGGCTACGGCGGAACGTGCCGTGCAGCAACGGCTCAGCGCGACGGTGGCCGAAGCGCTCGGGGTGCTGGAGCGAAGCTTGATCATCGATGCCGTGCGTGAGGCGCAGCGGGTCGAGGCGTACCGCCTCGAACCCGTCGACGCGCGCGAGATCTCGGACCTGCAAGCGCGCGTCGACCTGGCGGTGGCCCAGTTCCGTGCGGGCGACCTCCGAGCGGCCTCGACCCAGGCCGCGCTCGTGCTCGATCGTCTACGACGCAGTCCGCACCTGCCCGGAGCCTCCTCGATGGCGTGGCAGCTCCACGTGCTGCAGGGGCGCATCGCCTGGACGAACGCGGACGATGCCGCGACCGAAGCCGCGTGGGCCGCTGCCGTCGCGGTCGATCCCACGGCGACGCTCTCCTCGCGCGAAGTCCCGCCGGATGTGATCGCGTCGTACGAGAAGACGCGCGGATCAGTCGTCGCGGGTCGAGATCGCTGGGCGCCACCGCCCATCGAAGGTGCGCTCGAGGGTGCTCAAGTCGAGATCGACGGCGTTTCGGGACTGCGCGCGGTCCCGCCGGGCGAGCACTTCGTCGTCGTTCGCTGGCCGGGCGCGGAGGCGCAGGCGGCCGCGGTATCGAGCACCCCCATGGTGCTGACCGCGCCCGAGGTGCTCGTCCCCGACGGCCTGCCGGCCACGCGCGTCGACGCCGACGCGATCTGCGACCGGCTCGACCTCGACGTTCTCGTGTTTGCTCGCATGCGCGAGGGTCGGCTGGGTCTGCAGGCGTATGCATGCGGGGGGTCGTTCAGCGCGCCCTGGTACTCGCCGGGGCCCGCCGAAGCGCAGGCGGGCTGGTCCGCGCTGGTCGAGGACCCGTGGGCGCCCGAGGCCTTCGAGCAGCCGCGCGGCGTCTTGCTCGACGAGGCGCCGTGGCCCGAGCCCGAGCCCGATCCCCAGCCGGCGATGGAAGACGTGCCGCCGGGGCCGGTTGAACCGGAGCCCGTGGGTCCGGTCGCACGACCGTGGTTTCGACGCCCGTGGGTGTGGGTCGTCGCCGGGGTGGTCGTGGGCGGTGCGGTCGCGACGGGCGTGGGACTCGGCCTGCGAGAGCCGACGTCGTCCGTGGTGGTGACGGACGACTTTCTGCGCCCCTGACGACTCGCGCGACGTGCTGCTAGCGACCGGCGTCGATGCGGGTCGTCTTGCCAGGCTCCACCGTCACCGATTTGCGCACCAGCGTTCGCGCCGGCGAGCACGCGTCGGGGACGCAGCGGACTTCGACGCGGTGTCGGCCGGCGGAGACCGAGAGCTTGCGGGTGGGCGTGTTGCCGACCTTCTTGCCATCGACGAGGACTTCGGCCCACGCGACGGTCGGCGCGAGCACCTGCAGGCTGCCGGGTTCCTTGGGCTTGCTCGGAATGGCGACCAAGTCGATGGCGTCGGGGCGCTCGCCCTGCGCGTCGAGGGTGAAGCTCTGCGGGGTGAAGCCACGCCGGCTCACGCGAACGACGACGCTGCCTGCGGCGGGCAGGGTGATCGCGTAGGGCGGGGGGCCACCGAGGCGCTCCCCGTCGACGTCGACGTACGCGTTGGCGGGCGACACTGCGAGGGTATGCACCACCGGCGGCGGCTGGGTCGGTGCCGCGTCGTCGTTGGGGTCCGGGGCGCGGTCAGGCTCGACGCGCGGCGCCTCCCGAGCGCGCGTGTCGGCGAGCGTCGCGGTTCGGTCGGCGGCAGGGACGGCCGCTGGGGCCCGCTGTGGGGCCGAGGTGCGGGCGTCGGTGCGGCCCATGGCGAAGGCGATGGCACCGATCGAGACGGCGCCGAGTAGCAGCAGGGCGGTCGGTGCCCGGCCGCGGCGCTCCTGCGCGACACCGGCCGGCGTGCTGTCCTCGGCGTCTTCGGCCGTGCTGACGGGGATGGCGTCACTCGAGAGCCGCGCGGCGGTCTCGGCGGCCACGACGGGCGCGTCGAGGTCGACGCCCGTGACCGCGGTCAGGCGGGTGGCGTACGTCTCGCTGGGCGCCCCGAGCACGGGATTGTCGCCGGACTCGGACTCCTTGCTCTGCGGCGACCAGCCTTCGGGGAAGATTCGCCGCAGGTAGCGAGCCAGCGCGGCGTCATCGAACGTGCCCGCGAGCTCCGTGAACGCATCGCGGAGCTCGGACTTCATCGCGCCGGCATCCTTGAACCGTGCGTCGGGCTCGATGTCCATTGCGCGGGTCAGGGGCGCGCGCAGGGCCGGCGGGACGGCATCCATCTCCGGCATCGTCCATACGCCCTCCTTCGGGAAGGCGCGGCTGTGCGTACACAGCTCGTACAGCAGGCAGCCGACCGAGAACACGTCCGCCCGCGGGTCGGCAGCGTCGCCGCGCGCTTGCTCCGGGGACACGAAGCCGGTCGACCCCGCACGGACGCCGACCTGCCGCCGCGCCGGCGCCGAGATGCCGAAGTCCACGATCCGCACCTGTCCGCTGCGGTCGATGAGCACATTGCGCGGGGTGATGTCGCGATGGACCACCGCGGGTCGGCCGGGCTCTTCGCGGTGCGCGTAGGCGAGTCCGGCCAACACGCCGCGGATGACGTGGACCGCCACCGCGACGTCGGGCGGGTCGCCGCTGGCCTCGGCTGCGTCGAGCAGCTGGGCGACCGAGGGCCCATCGACGTAGCCCATCGCGATGTAGAACGTGTCGGCGGCTCGGCCGAGCTCGTACGCGGGCACGATGTTGCCGTGCGAGAGCGCGACGGCCGTCTTCGCCTCGGCGGCGAACAACTCGATGAAGCGCGGCTTTTCGGCCAGCTCGGGCAGAATCGTCTTGATGACGAGCTGCTTCTCGAAGCCCAGCTCGCCCACCAGGCGCGCCAGGTAGACCTCGCCCATGCCGCCGCGAGCGAGGCGGCGGTGGAGCCGGTACTTGCCGAACTCACTGCCGATGACCGAGTCGCCCAGCCCCGACCGCGGCGGGGCCGGCTCGCCCGCTGCCGCATCGGGGAGTGACACCAGCCATCATGCTAACATAAGGGGCTCGATGGACGCGTCACGCAGCAGCCGGCGCGCGGTCTCTTGGCGCAAACGAGGAGCCTGCGCTCTTGTCGCGATGACGCTGTCCGGCTGCCTCGAAGACAACCTCGCGCGGCTGACCCCACTATGGGGGTGCGCGCTGGAGGGCGAAGAGATCAACAGCCTCCGCGTCCGGGCCCGCGGGGACCTTCCTGCAGCCGATGCGGCCCAGCTGCTGCTCGACCGCGGGTCCGCCTCGCTCGACGATCTTCCTGACGGCATCGACGGCGTCACCGTCGAGGGGATGTTTGGTGAATCGGTCGTGCTCGCGGTGGGCCGCACGAGCCGACTGCCCGCCAATGGCGAGCTTCCGGTGTACTTCGCCCCGCCGGATCAGCTTTGCGAGGTACCGACGTCCCTGACCCCTCGGGACCGGGTCGCCCTTGCGGTGGGCTCCGCCGGGGACGTCATCGCCGTCGGAGGGCAGGGGGCGGGCGACGCCCTGCTCGACGAAATCGTGCTCATGCGCGACGACCACACCGAGGCTCTGGTCGCCCAGACGCCGCTGGTGGCACCCGTTGTGGGCCACAGCATCAGCGCGGTCGGGCCGCGCACCTTTCTCGTCATGGGCGGCACCAACGACGAGGGGGGGTCCCGCCGGACGGTGCAGCGCCTCGACGTCGAGCCGACGGGGCTCGGCGTGCGCGCCGCCGAAGCCGTCACCATCACGCTCGACGACATCCCGATCACGCCCCGCGCGTTCCATGGCGCCGCGGTGCTGCCCGGCGGTCGCGTGCTGATTCAAGGCGGCTGCGCCCAAACCGAGCGGGGCACGTGCGTCGCCAGCGAAGACAGCGTCCTGCGCTCCGGCTTCACCATGCGGGCGGACGGTGCCGGGGTCGTGGCCGAGGTGGCCCCGGCGATGATCAACCCGCGCTACGACCACGCGCTGCACGTCTCCCGCGACGGGGTGGTGTTCGCCGTGGGGGGTCGCAACGCATCCGCCGAGGGGCTGCGGGACATCGAGATGCTGCTGCCCGACGCGCCGAGCTGGACGCCGTACGGTCCGGCGCTGTTCGAGGCCGTCGGCGAGCAGGAGATCGTGGGGTCGACGCTGGTCGAAGGGGGGCTGATCGTGTTCGCCGTCACCGACGGCACGCTGTGGCGCGTCGATCAGAACCACGTCGAAGCGCTGGAGGGCTGGTGCTCCAGCCCCGAAGACCCCTGCTTCCTGACCCCCGTGGACACGTTCCCGATCCGCCGCACGCTGCAGGTCCTCGGAGGCGAGCGCGTGCTGGCCGACCGCTTCGTGCTTCCGGTCGGCCTGCTGGGTCGGACCGGTGCGTCCGCGGTCGATCTGGCGACCCAGAAGCCGGGCCAGTCGTATCGTCCGCCCGGTCCGCGCGCGGGGGCAGCCGTGGTCTCGCTCGCGGACGGCACGGTTCTGTCCGTGGGAGGACGCGTCCCCGCGTCGGGCTCGCTGGCGATGCCGGTCGTGACGCGGTTTCGGCCGATGCTCGACGGTCCGGACGAAGGCACGCCCGACGTCTCGGACCCCGAGAGCGGCGCGACGGTCCTGCACGACCGCACGGAGCCGCCCGCGCGAATCAGCGACGCGCCGCTCACCCAGACCCTCATCCTCGAGCCCGACCCCGAGCGCACGACCGACTTCGCGGCGACGTGGGTCCACTACCGAGGATTTCGCTCGCGGCGGTTCGTGCTCGAGGCCGACGTCGAAGCGCTCAACGGGGCGCCGGAGCTGCGGTTCGTCTTCTCGCGCGGGGCCATCGCCCGGACCGAAGTGGCGATCGGGCCCGACGGCGTGCGGCTGCTGGTGCGCGAAGCCGACGGTGCGGCGGTCGAGGTGGACTGTGCGGACGAGGGGCTGAACTTCACCGGCGTCGGGCGGTCGGTTCGCATCGTCGTCTCGCCGAGCGCCATCGACGTGAGCAGCGAGGGCGAGAGCGTCGGGCGGTGCCCCTGGGCGGGCGCTGAGGCCGTCGCGGTGGGCCTGGGCGCGGTGGGGGCCGGGACGCTGCGGGCCAGCGGGATTCGGCTCAGCCGCGGCTGACCGGGGCATGAAATCCGCCGCGCGCTGGTACGGTCCCGCATGCGACGTTCATCGCTGCTTGCGGCCGTCCTGATCGGGCTGGGCTGTGCTTCGTCCCCTCCGCCTGCGCCCGCCGCCGTGACCCCGTCGGCTGTGACCCCGGACGCACCTGCGGCGCCCCGGGTGGAGACCGTCGACATTCCCGCGGAGGGCGAGCGCACGATCGGCGCGACGCTGGTGCGGCCCGAGGGTCCGGGTCCACACCCCACCGTGGTGTTCATCGCTGGCAGCGGGCCGACCGACCGTGATTGGGGCGGACCGCTGCTGCCCGGTCCCTCCCGCAGCGGATCGATGCTGGCGGACGCGCTGGCCGAGCACGGCATTGCAAGCCTGCGCTACGACAAGATCGGCACGGGTACCACGACGGTGCCGACGACGATCACGTTCGACGCCTTTCGAGACGACGCCCGCACGGCGCTGCGGTTCGTCGCGGCGCAGCCCGAGATCGACGCCGGCAAGCTGTACCTCGCCGGGCACAGCGAGGGGGGCTTGCACGCGATCCGAGCGGCGCGAACCGGTGACCCTGCGGTCGCAGGGCTGCTCTTGCTCAGCGTGCCGGGGCAGAGCATGCAGACGACCATCGCCCGGCAGCTGCGCAACAACCTCACCGGCGCGGGCGTTCCGGCGGAGACGGCCGAGGCTGAGGTTGCCCAGTGGAACGGGGCGCTCGACCGGTTCATCGCCGGCGAGGCCGTCGAGATCACGGAGGTCTCCGAGCGACCCGGGCTTCGCAAGCTGTGGTTTGCATTCGCGGCGCCGGCCGCCGCCGAGGTGAGTCGCGGCATGCTGGGCTTCGACCCCGCCGCGGCGCTGGGTGAGGTGAGCGTGCCGATCCTGGTGCTCGGCGGTGGCAAGGACATCCAGGTCGAGCCTTCGATCGATGCGGCCGCGTTGCATGCGGCGGCGACCGAGGCGGGCGCAGACGTCACGCTCGTGGTGGCCGAGCAGGCCGACCACACGCTCAAGCTCGAGCCGCGGGCTGTCGAGGACGTTCGTGCCAACCTCATCACGCTGGCCTCGCACTACAACGCGGACGGACGAACGCTCGACCCGGTCGTGGTCGAGGCGATCGTCGCGTTCGTCGGTCGTTGAGCGTGGTGTAGGCTCGCCGCGCATGTCTGACTCGACGCCGTCGTCCGCCCGCGCTGAAGCTGCCGCCGCGTTTGCAGCGTTGATCAACGAAGGGCGTGCCCACAGCGAGTCCGAGGCGTTCGAGAAGGCCCGCGACGCGTTCGACCGGGCCGTGCAGCTGCTGCCGCTTCACCCCGACGGGTACCTCGAGCGAGGCTGCGTCGCGGCGATCCTCGGTGACCCGCAGGCCGCGATCGACGACCTCGGCGCATGCCTGGTGCTCAGCAGCCCTGAGCACGATGACCCCTCGCGCGCGCACTTCAACCGTGGCACCGTGCTGCTCGATACGTACCAGGGCGGGCGCGCGACGTATCACTTCGCCGCGGCCACCGTGGCGGGCGTGGAGGAGGCCAAGTCGTTGTTCACCCGGGCCAAGGCGGCGGGCACCCAGGCGGGCTTCGACCCGGTCGGCGCGGCCGAAGACGCCGCGCGGCGTGGGTTCGACGTGATCGCCTCGAATCCCGCGGCGGCGCTCGCCTGCTTTGCCGACGCCAAGCTGTACGCCCCCACGATGCTCGTCGCCGTCCACGGCCTCGGCTTGGCGCATGGCGCCATGCGAAACCGCGAGGCGGCCCGATCCGCCTTCACCACGGTGATCGAAGAGGCCGAGGGCACGATGAAGGCGGAGGCGTACTACAACCGCGCGATGCTCTCGAGCCCGAAGGACGACCCGACCCAGCGCGCGGCCGCGGCCGACGACCTCGAGGCGTGCATCGCCATGGCGGAGGATCCGGACGTCGCGTTCCCGGTGATGGGCGATCCCGTGCAAGCGGGCGCGCTCGTCGAGCGAATGCGCGCTCAGCTCGCGGCGATGCGGGCGTGACGTAGCATGAAGGGGTGACGCACCCCGACTCTCCGTCGTCGCCTGCCAAGCCTCGCTCCGTCGCGTGGGCACTGTTCGGGCTGTCGTGCCTGGCCGGCGCGCTCAACTTTGGGTTGTTTCTGTGGAGCGAAGGGGACGTCTTCACCCGTGACGCCGTGTTCGCGGCCTTCGCCGCGGTGGCGCTGACGCAGTTCGGCCTCGCGGTCGCGGCGATCGTGTTCGCGGTCAAGGCGGTGCGGGCCAAGCAGGGCGGGTGGGGCCCGCTGGTGCTGGGCTCGCTGTCGCTGATCACCACGCCGCTGGGCTGGGCAGCGGGCGTCATCGCAGCGGGGATCGGAGGGATGGGGGGTGCGTGGGGCCGCCCACTGCGGGTGCGTGGTCGGCAGCTGCACCCGAACCTGCGCGACGGCGCCGACTGGACCCGCGGGGCTCGACCCGATGCGGGGGGGCTGGACGCGCCGACGCGGGAGGCCTTGGCCGCGCTGTGGCTGCACGATGCCCAAAAAGAACACGCTTCGGTGCCAGCCTTCTCGCGCATCGCGTGGATGTTGGCGGCCGTCGGGGCCCCTGCGGAGCTGCTCGAGGGGGCGCATCAGGCCGCGCTCGAAGAGATCGAGCACACCCGGCTGTGCTTCGCGCTGGCGGCGGGCTACGCGGGCCGCTCCCGCACGGTCGAGGCGATGCCGGACCTGCTGCTCGGCATGGAGTTCGGGCCCGACCCCATGGTCACGCTCGCGGTCGAGAGCCTCGAGGATGGGTGCATGCTCGAGGACTACAACGCCGACGTCGCGGCGGCCTGTGCCGAGGCATGTCGGGAGCCGGTCACGCGCGACGTGCTGGAGACGATCGCCGTCGAGGAGCGCTCGCATGCGGCGTTCTCCTGGGCCGTGCTTCGCTGGGCGGTGGCGACGGACGAGGCGCGCGTCCGTCCGGCGATCGAGCAGGCGCTTGATCGCCTCGAGCAGTACCCACGGCCGACGGCGGTCAGCCATCAGGCACACGCGCTGGTCGATCGAGCCGACGCGGCGGCGCTTCGGGCTCACGGGCGGCTGCCCGACGAGGCGTGGGCGAAGCTTTGGCACGCGAGGCTGTCGAAGACCCGCGCGGGCGTTCGCGCGCTGCTGGCTGCAGACGCGGCGCGGGCCGCTTGACGTTCTACTCGAGGTCCGCGCACGGGTTCGCGCGGTCGGGATGCAGCTCGCGCAGCGCGTCGGCCGACGCGCGCGCGACCGGACCGGGCTCTTGCAGCTCGGCGCACAGCGCTTCATCGATGGCAGGCGTCGGGGTGGGCGCGTGCCGAAGGGCTGAGGCGAGGCGCCGCGCCAGGGCCGGCTCGGGCCTGGCGTCGAGCAGGCTGATGACCGCCTTCGCCCCGTCGGGGCCGCCGTGTTTGGCGAGGCGCCGCGCCGCCTCGGCCCGCAGCTCCATGTCTCCGTTGGCGTCGGTGAGGATCGCCTTGAGCCGCCGCATCGCGACGGGACCCCCGCATCGGCCCAAGGCTGCGACCGAAGCCCGCGCGGCCGCGCGATCGGTGTCGCCGCCCTCGCCACCCGCGGAAGCGCGACGGGCGAAGGCGGCGACACCGATCGAGCCGCCGCGCGGGCTTCGGTCGCTGCCTTGGGCCGATGCGGAGGCCCCGTCGCCATGCGGCGGCTCAAGGCGATCC
>JBCCQM010000062.1:0-38111 GCA_039024335.1 Myxococcota bacterium | reverse complement strand
CACGGTCCAGGCACACGTCCCCCAAGGGGCGCTGGAAGACGCGCGCAGCGACCTCGACGAGGACCGGCTCGGGCAGGTGCTCGTGCGCGAGGGGTACCTGAGCGCAGACCAGCTCACCGAACTTCTCTGGGAAGTTACGCCGCAGCGCCGCTTGGGGGACGTGTGCCTGGACCGTGAGCTGTTGGGACGAGAGGCCCTGTTCGCGTGCCTGCGCCGCCAGACCGAGGGCATCTTCTACCGAACGCTGATGGTGGCGCACGGCAGCTTCGTCTTCACCACGCCGGACCCCAGGCGCCCCTCGTCAGCGCTGGGCCTCCACCTTCCGGTTCGGCCCCTGCTGATGCACGGGATCCAGCGGCTTGATGAGATGGAGCTGTACCGAGAGGTCATTCCCGGTGGCGACGTGGTGCTCGAACCGCGGCCCGACGCGGATACGTCGACGCTCGACCAAGAGGCGATCGCCGTGCTCGGTGCGTGCGACGGAACCACGGCCCTGTGCGTGATTGCGGACGCGCTTGCGATGGGCGAGTACGAGGTGACCCGGGTCGCGTACCACCTGGTCAAGGGACGCATGGCCCGCATCCTTGCGCGGACGGGCGTCGATGAGGGGTTGCTCGAGGCCCAGGTCGAAGCGTTTTCGACGATCCTCGACGACATCTTCACGGCGATCGGCACGCACGGTCCGCGCGAGCCGGCGCTGCAGATGCTCGGCGCGTGGGTCCAAGGCTGCGGCTACGACTCGGTGTTCGGCAGCAGCGTCGTCTCGGACGCCGTCATCGACGTCGAGCATGTACGGGGCTGGGTCGCGGCGGCGCGCGAAGAAAACCCCTTGGCGTCGTTTCACCAGGTCGCGCACGAGCTGGTGTCGTTCGCGATGTTCTGCGCTGGCTCGGCGCTCCCGCGCGAGCAAGAACTCGCGCTGTCCCGTGACGTGAACTCGCGTCTGTCGGCGATCGTCGCGCCCTGACTGTCCGGGCCAGTCGGTCGTCGGCTCCCCGCCTCGTCATGCCGCTCACGGTCTTGGCGGTCGCGACCCCGATTGGGCCGCCGAAAAAGTTGCGCGGGGCCGCGTCCGAGTGCTTCCGTGGAGCGGCGCAAGGATGCGCGGTCCAACACGATGAGCATCGAAGCACGACCCCAAGCACAGGAGTGTACATCGCGGCAGGAAGATGCTGCTGCGACCCGACAGACGCTGGTCTCACTCAGCGCCTTCGGCTTCTTCCCCGCGCCAGCGGACTACGGCCGGTTGTCCAGCGGAACGCCGAACACGAAGTCCGAGACCGACGCGCTGGCGCCGTGGCAGTCCTTGCAGAAGCCGACGGTGCCGGCGTTGCCGACCGCTCCGGCACCGTCGACGCGCAGCCAGTACCAGTCATTGCCCTCGGGGTCGTAGCCCTCGGGTCCCTTGTACATGGCGAAGTAGCCGTCCGAGTTGCCGTCGGCGTCGAGGTTCTCTTTCACGAGCAGCGCGCCTTCAGGGAAGGTGGTCTCCGCGGGCGCGTCGGGATCGATGCTGAGATAGAGGTCGGCGACGTCGTCGGCTGCATAGAAGATGACGGTGTCGGCGAGCGCGTGCTGCGACTCGACCGGCTCGTCGCTGACGCGGGTCATCGACGCGAACCCGTTGGCGGCCTCGAGGATGGCGGCCTCATCGACGGTGGGCTCACCGTCGGACTCGGTCCCGTCGTCACCGGCGGTGTCGTCACCGGCGTCGTCGGTGTCCTCGGCCATGGTGTCGTCGGACGTCGACTCGTCGTCACACGCGCCCACGACGAGCAGGGCGGCGGCGAGGGCGAGACGGGGGATTGGGAACGAAAGGCGGAGCGGATTCATGATGTGCGTTCGGTGAAAAGCCCACGCTCGACGAGCGCCTGATCGGCGGCGGCGATGTCCTCTTCGCGGAGCGAAGCGAACATGGGGGGCAGCTGCGTCATGCCCTGGCGTCGTGCCACCGCGGCGAGGCCGGCGGCCGTGGGAAGAAGGTTGTGCAGCGAGTGGTCTCGCGCGTGTCGGTACACGATCACGACCTGCGGACGTGCCGCTGGAATCGGCGCGTCCGGGTTGTGATGGAGCTCGGGCAGGTAGTCCGAGAGGGGATGCGTGTACTGGCGCACGAAGATCCGCTGTTCATACGCGTCGCCCTCGGTCTGGTTACCGAAAAAAGCACGCTGACGAACGAACGCGAAATCCGCCAGCTCTTCATAGATCGGGTGCAGCGCCGCGCCGGCTTCCCGCTGTTCGCGCAGGTAGCTGCTGAAGTGCTCCGCGTACAGGTTCGGATCCCAATGCGCGGCGGGATGCGCGAGGCGGTATCCGGCGATGAGGGTCTCCCACGTCCCCGGCGACTCGCGCTCCATCAGGCCGTGCAGGTGGATGAAGATGTCGCCGAGCAGCTTGGCGTGATTGCGGCGGATCAGCTCGTTGTAAAATCCGAGGCTCTCCGCACCGCTATCGCTGGGCCCGATCGCGTTCACGACCGTGCCCGCATCGGTCCGACCGGAGAGCATCGGGGCCATGGCGTCGAAGAAGGCGTCGAGGCTCATGCCGCGTCGCTCCCGGCGTCGGGTCCCAAGACCTCGTCGTAGATCGCCCGCGCGGCATCGGCTTCGTCGAGCACGCGATCGAGGGAGGGGATGTTCGTGTCCCATTCCAGCAGCACCGGTACGCGTCCCGTGACGCCGAGTGCTTCGCGGAATAGCGACCACACGCCGTCGCAGATGGGCTCGCCATGGTTGTCGATGATGCGCTCGCCCTCGAGGATGTGCCCGGCGATGTGCATCTGCATCGTGCGCTCCAGGGGCAGCGCGTGAAGCCACTCGCTGGCGTCTCCGCGGTGGTTGCACGCGTTGACGTAGACGTTGTTGACGTCGAGCAGCAGGCCGCAATCCGCTGATTCACACACGGCGCGGACGAACGATCCGTGCGTCATCGAGCTGCCGGGCATGGTGGCGTAGTAGCTGATGTTCTCGACCGCGACGGGCCGCTCGAGCCGGTCGGAGAGCTCGCGGATGCGGGCGGCGCAGTGGTGGACGGCCTCGTCGGTGTACGGAAGCGGCAGCAGGTCGTGATAGGCGACGCCGTCGATGCTCGCGTAGCAGAGATGGTCGGTGTAGTAGGGCGCGTCGATCTCGTCGAGCAGGCGCTTGAGGCCCTGGATGTAGTCGACGTTCAGCGGGCCGCGGCCGCCGAGGTTGGTGGAGACGCCGTGCCCGATGACTTGCCAACGCTTCGCGCAGGTGCGGAGGAGTTCACGGGGCTGGCCGCCGGTTTCGACGAAGTTCTCGGGGACGATCTCGAGCCAGTCGATGCGGCGCGTCGTCTCGAGGATGACGTCGTGATGTTCGAGCCGCAGGCCGATGCCGACGCCGCGGGGGCTGGAGGGAGCGAGTTTCTTCATGGCGAACGCTGGGGGCCCTGCGAAGCCCAGGGAGGTGAAGTCCAGGAGGTAAGATTCAAAAGGTAAGCTTCAGGAACGAAAAAGCCCGGGCCTGCAAGCAGACCCGGACCCAAAGATCGTACGCGTGCCGATCAGCCGGAGGTGGTGGAACCGCCGGTCGAGCCGGAACCGCCGGTCGAGCCCGAGCTCGAGCCGGTGCCGGGGCAGCCAGCGGAGCCGGTGGTGGCGCCGGGGCAGCCAGCGGAGCCGGTGGTGGCGCCGGGGCAGCCAGCGGAGCCGGTGGTTGCGCCAGGGCAGCCAGCGGAGCCAGTGGTGGCGCCGGGGCAGCCAGCGGAGCCGGTGGTGGCGCCGGGGCAGCCGGCGGTGCCGGTCGTCGCGGTGGCCGCGGTATCGGTGCCCGCGCCGGTTTCGCCGTCACCGTCGTCGCTGTCGCAGGCGGGGACGAGGGCGAGGCCCGCCGAGAGTGCGACGGCTTCGAGGATGTTGCTCAAGTTCTTGTTCATTTGGGATGACCTTCCAGAACGAACCCGGGTCGGGGTTCGGGTCTCAATCGACCGCTACGCCCGAAGACGCCGGCCGGTTACTCAGAATCTTCGGGCCTCTTACTACAGTTGTCAAAAAACGTCTCGACCGACCCTCTCGTTTCTGCGTCCATGCGTGAAAAGAGCCGCTCTGCGAGGTCGCAGCGGGCCTTTGCACGCGTGGGGGCTTCGGCCCACGCCCGGCTCCAGGACCACCGGGCTCGCGGAACCCGCCCCTGCGGGCACGTCCGGTCCCAGGTTTGGCGCGCCGCGTCCGAGAGGATCTCTTCGCCGCAGACGATCTCGACGAGGGGGTCGGAGGCGGTGCGGTCGTGGAGGCCGTATTGCTCCAGCGGGACCTCATCGGCGAAGGCGGTCGCCGGTGTGAAGAAGCCGCTCGCGTCCGTGCCCCGGTTCACGAGGCCGAACTGCCCCGGCGTTTCGTTGTCGCGTCGGCCGGGGTCGTGGCACGGCAAGCAGGCGTTCTTGGAGCGAAACGCGGCGACCTCGGCGTCTCGACGCGCGGCGGGCAGCCCGGCGAGCAGGGCGGACTTCGCCATCTGCGTCGCGATGTAGTCCGTGGCGGCCTCGTGGCCCTTCGGCGCATCGGCCGGCCACGCCGCGCCGAACAGGGGCGCGTCCGGCTTGCCAGCCGACGGTCGATAGACGTGAAAGCGCGGGCCGGCGGCCGTGAGCGTGGTGCCGCGGACGTCGGCGATGAAGCGGTTCGCGCCTCGCCCCGCTGACTCGACGCGGTCGGCTCGCGTGCCGATGGGAAACGCGAGGGCGCGGCGTCCGTCGTCGAGCACCTCGCTGGTGATCTCGCCCTCACCCAACGACAGCCACACTTCGACCTGGTCGACATCTGGCGCGGATGAGGGGATGTGCGCGGGGGTGACGATGCGCCAGTACCCCTCGCGCTCGTGGAACCGCGTGGGGTCGGTCATCTGGACCGCCTCCGCGCCGTGCTCGAGCGTGGGCAGCTTTGGAGCACCGCAGGCGCACGAGGCCAGGCCGAGCAGCATTGCCGCGCGTCGCATCACCGCGGACGGTAGCAGACCGAGCGGGGCCCGACACGCGCCCGAGCGCGGGGTCAGGACCCGTATGGATCCTTCCACTCGTCGGATACGGCCTTCGCGGCGTCACGGACGTCCGAGGCGGTGTCACGCACCGCGGTGACGCCTGCGGAGGCGAGGAGTCCGAGGACGCCACCGCCGAGTGCTGTGAGTCCGACGGGCCAGCCCATCGCGAAGCCGATGGCCGCGCCTGCACTCGCACCGACGACGCTGGCCACCGCGAACCATCCGAGGCGGCGTAGGTCGCCGCGAACCGCCCGGAGCACCGGCTCGAGCAGCTCCCGGCGTGCCTCGGTGCGCACCGCGTTGGCGTCGGCGGGCGCCGCTCCCGTCCAGCGCCCGAATCGCGGAGGGCTGAGCGCAGGCGTCAGAACGCGCGCAATCGCCATCGCGGCGAGCACCGTGCCGGCGAACACCGAGATGCTCAGCGAACCGTCGAGCTCCAGCGTGGAGACGGTCGCGGTCGTCAGCGCGGCCGCGGCAGCGAACCCGCCGAACATCAGCCGCGTGCCGACCTGGCGGCGCCGCCGATCGTCGGCCTCGATCAGCTCGAGGATGACGTCCTCGCGCGTCGGATCGAGCAGCGGTTCGTCGACGTGAATCGGGCACACGGCTGCGTCGTAGGTTCGCGCGCAGGCCATGCACAGTCCTTCGCCGGTGCGCACGGGGGCGTCCCTCTGGCCTACGCCCAGACCCTCGGTCCACGACGCAAAGCGGCGCGTACCCGCGCTCGCGTCGAGCTCGAGCAGCTGGAAGCGGACGTCTTCGCGTCGCGGATCGAGCAGCGGCTCGTCGGGGTGAATCGGGCAGGTGTCCGATGCGTAGGTCTTGGCGCATCGCGTACACAGGAGCTCCGAGGCTCCCGTGGAGGCGAGCGTCATGCCGCCGGTGCCGATCTGCGGAGCGGTCGGGGCAACGGCCAGCGGGCGCGTGCAGGCGGGGCAGTGGTGCAGGTCGCGACGCGCCGCAAAGACGTGGCCACAGTGCGGGCAGTCCCGCTTACCCGCCGCTTGGTCGAGGCCCAGACCCACCGCATGCCCGAGCCCGGTTCCGACCGCGACCGCGAACAGCAGCGAGCAGACCATCAGCAGCACCGGGGCGCCCGTGAAGACCGGGCCGGCGCCGGCCATCATCAAGCGACCCTCCAGCACCGCGTCGAGGTTGAACTCGGCGGCGAACATCCATAGACCTAGCTGCAGCGCGGCGGCGCCGGCGAGGCCCAATGCGACCTCGCGGGTGCGGCGACCTCGAGCCGTGACGACGCCCGCGACGGCCGCGAGCAGGAAGGCGCCGATGATCGGCGGAATGCCCAGGAGTCCGCGCGCGCCGATGACCGTGCTCTGGTCGGCCGGCGGAAGGTCGTCTCGAAGCGCTGCGGCTTGGGTATCGCTGAGCG
Organism: Myxococcota bacterium; assembly: GCA_039024335.1. Lineage (GTDB taxonomy): Bacteria > Myxococcota_A > Polyangia > Nannocystales > Nannocystaceae > CAJXVA01. The sequence goes on along the minus strand of JBCCQM010000062.1, from coordinate 31,721 downwards.
AACCGCTTGCGAGCAGGCGGTGGCCGGCGTTCTCCTCCGCGAGCTTCGCCGCCAGCCGGCGGGCGTCCCCGCGCTCGAGGACCTCGTCTTCGACCATGGCCTCGATTCGTCGCGCGTTGTCCTCATCGAGCGCGTCCGCAGGCAGAACCCGCATCGAGAACCCCAGCCCCGTCGTCGCGAGGACCACCAGCAGCACGCTCGCGACCATCGCAACCACGCCGATCGAGCGCACGTGCAGCGGCGTGGGGGCGGCCGCAGGCGTGCTCGCGGCGCTGGCGTCGAGCAGGTCCGAGCAGTGAACGCATCGGATTGCCTCGGGCGGATTCTCACCGCCGCAGCTGCCACAAAACGTCGAGGAGGAGGGCATTGCGTCCATGTCCACCGCGATGTGCACACGCAGTGCCAAGTTTCCTTTCTCGAGAGTCCGGCCGGCTCGGCGCCCCGGACTTCCCGATCTGTATCATCGGGAGGACCCAGATCGGGCGCACGGCACCGTTGGCTACAGGTCGCTGCGAGGACGCGTCGAGGCGTCCGAGGTTTCGCCTTCGGCGTCCCCAGCCGAACGCGGCCATGCATCGATCGCGGCGACTCGCCGTTCGAAGCCTCGGTCGTCGGCCACGTACCGCGCGCGAGCCTGCAAGGCGAGGTCGCGCGCATGCTGCTCATCGCCAACGAGCCGGTGCGCTCGCGCAAGCTCGAACTCGACCTGCGCAATGAGGCTGCTCTGCACTTCCCGAGCGCGCAGCGTTTTCAGGGCCGGTCGAAGGACATCGATTGCGCCGTGTCCCCGGCCTGCGCCGATGAGCGCCGCACCGACGTGCTCTTGCGCGCGGGCGGTCATGGGATCGTCATCTCCGAAGTTTGCCCGGGCGACGTCCACCGCGCGCTGCCCGGAGTCGAAGGCGTCATCCCAGCGCTCGAGGGCCAACTGCGCTCGGCTCAAGTTGCGATACAGCAGGGTCAGGTCGGGATGGTTGTCCCGGTAACCACGCTCGTAGATCGCGGTTGCATGCTCGAGTGCTTCGAGGGCTTCAGCCGGTCGGTCGCGTCCCGTCAGCACCCGGGCCAGATTGGAGTCGGTCGCCGCAACGTCAGCGTTCGAGTCGCCCAACGCCCGCTCCTGGATCGAGGCGCTCCTGCGGAAGTGCTGCTCCGACTCTTCGAGCCGCCCGGTGTTGGCATACGCGATCGCCAGAGACAAACACGCGCGCGCCGTCCAGACGCTGTCTGGTCCCTGGCTGCGCTCCGCATCGTCGACGGCACGCTGGGCTTGTTCGATGGCTTCGGGCACTTGGCCAACGTTCGTCAACGCATCCGCAAGTCCCATTCGACTCTTGATGGATGGTGGCGCGTCAGGTCCGAGGCTGGTCTCGAAGAGGTCGAGCGCAGTCCGAAACTCGGCGATGGCTTCGTCGTCGCGCGAGAGGTTGCCGAGAATGGTGCCCTTGAGCTCGTAGGCGCGCGCCCTCTGGATCGGGGTTGCGTCCGCGGAGCTGTGAAGGCGCTCGAGGAGCGTGGAGACCGACGCCTTGTTCGCACGGGTTGCTCGGCGGTCGCGTTCGTCCACATCCTGACGGCATGCATAGACTGTCTTTGGCGTTTTGGGTGTCGCTCGCGACCGCATGCGGTGGATCGGATCTTCTCGGCGACCTGCCGGAATCGAGCACGGGGGGACGCGTCCGCAGAGGCCTCGACGTCCACCGGACTGGGCTCGACGAGCGACGCCGATGCCAGCACCGGCGGGAGCGAGAGCAGTTCGAGCGGTGACGTCGATGTGGAGCCGGAGTTCACGTGCGACGACGACGGCTGCTCCGCGTCGTGTCGAGGCACCGTGGAAGAGGTGGACTCGTCTGGAGAGGCATGCACCTGCGGTGCCACGCGCGTCCCCGACAACGTTGTTCCGTGCTCCATCCAGGTCGACGGGTCCCCGTGCTACAGATACGGCCGGGAATGCAGCATCCAGGCCCTGCGCTACGGCATCCCGGGGACGTATCGGTTCGACTGGCACGAGGACGAATCCGGGGGCGGATCCGTCGAGTACACGGTGTTCGGGCCGGGGCGAGCGAGCGCGACGCTGAACTCGTGGAGGTACTGCTGCGGGTACTCGAACAGCGGCAGCGGGTCCCGATACTTTCACGTGCAGGACCTGCGTCCGCCCGACGACGAGCGGTGGGACGACTGCGCATATCTCGGTTCCAACTCGTTGTCCGAGCTGCCCAGCTGCCTAAATCCGGATCGCGTGCTCTCAGGCTCCAGCTGCGAGGCCCCCGACGCGTGCCCGGAGCCGTCGTCCTGGCCAGGGCCCGAGGCGGGCTGTGAACGGGCGTGCCCCATGGCCAACGATGGCGTGTGCGACGAGTCCACGGGCACGGGCCTCTGCGCCGACGGATGCGATCCGGTTGACTGCGGCGCGGAGCGTCCTCCGAAGGGGTGAGGCCGGGGCGCCCGGCGCTGGCTTAGCGGCGCCGGGCGACGTCGGCCAGCCAGGCGTCGATCGTCTCGATCCGCTGTCGATGCTTGCCGAACGACGTGAGCTCGGCGCGCGCGGTCTCGGCCGAACGCGTCGCCATCGTCGTCTTGCCCACGGATAGCTGCGCCTTCGCCAGCTCGAAGCGAGCTTCGGCGATGACCGCGGCCGGGGACTCTGCGGCGACCAGGTCTGCGACCGCAGCGTCGAGGACCGCGATGGCGTCGGTCCCCCGACCCACGCCGACGAGCGCGACCCCGAGCACGACGCTCGTGCGTGCCGTCTTGGGCGAATGCGGCGCATAGCGCTTCTTCGAGATCTCGACGGCCCGCTGTGCGGACGCGAGCGCCTCGGGAAAGCGCTTCACTTTCGCCAGCGCCTCGGAGAGGTTGGTGTGAAAGTAGATTCGGGTGGGGTGATCCTCGGGGAGCGCGCGGTCGTAGATGGTCCCGGCGCGTTCGAGGGCCTCGAGCGACTCGAGCGGCCGGTCCAGCCCCGTGAGCACGCGTGCGAGGTTCATCCAGACGTCGGCAACGTCTTGGTCGTCGTTGCCGAGGACGGCTTCGAGGGTGGTCGCGCTCTCGCGGAAGAGTCGCTCGGAGTCGCTGAGCAGGCCTGCACCTGCTGACGCGATGGCCAACACGCCGCGAGCCCGCGCGGCGAGATTCGTGTCGGGGCCCAGGACGCGGTCGGCGGCCTCCACGGCTCGCCGTCCCTCCTTCAGCGCCTCGTCGGCGCGGTCGAGGTTGTGAAGGGTCTCGGCCAGGCCCATGCGGGCGCGGATGGCTCGGGGGGTGTCCGGCCCGAGCTTGTCCTCAAAGGTTTGCAGCGCCTTGCGGCGCGCCTGAATCGCCGCTTCGTAGCGGCCCATGCGTTGAAACACCCGGCTCTGCGCGTTGTATGCGGTCGCCAGGTCGGTGGGCGAGCTGTCGGGCGAGGACTCCAGCAGCGCGGTCATCTCGGTCGCCCCAGCGAGCGCGTCGTCGAACTTTCCCGTGCGGTTGTCCACGGCGATCTCGAGCCGCAGCAGTCGCGCGTGTTCACGGCGCGGCATGCCGACGTGCGTGAGCGTTGCCCGGGCAACCCGGATGATGTCGCGGGCTCGCTTCTCTTCTTTGGCGTCGCGGCGGACCAGCACCGAGAGCAGCCGCAGCTGCGCATCGAGGCGGATCATGGGGTCGCCGAGCGTCTCGGCGTGTTCGACCCCTCGCTTGGCGTGCCCCTCGGCGAGCTCGAGGTTGCTGTCTTGTTCCGCGATCGCCGCGAGCAGGCCGAGCGTGCGGGCGGCGAGCGCGAGGTCGCCGACGTCTTCGGCGTGCGCGCGGAGGCTGGCGGCCAGCTCGGCGCCGCGACGGTAGTCCCCGAGCTGATTGGCCGCGGCGACCTCGGCGAGGCGCTGGTACGCGTCGTCATCCGCCGTGGGCGCGGTGGCCCGGCGCGCGAGCTGACGGCGCAGCTGCTCTTCGTCGTCGCAGGCGTCGGGGCGGGGAAGGCTGGCGGCGGCGTCGACGGCTCGGTCGATGCGGTCTTCGAGCGGCGCCCCGAGGGAGTCCAGCAGGGCCTCGAACGCGTCGAGCTGTCGCTCCAGGCACTCGGCGCGAACGGGGAGCAGGACGGCGTCACCCGAAGCGCCGGTTCGGGCCGCTTCACAGACCTGCAGCCGCGCGTCTCCCCACGCGGTCGCGTAGTCGTCGATGAGCGTTTCGGTGCGCTGCCACGTCGGGACGGCGTAGGGACGCTCGGTCTGCTTGAACGCTTCGAGCAGGCCGGCGCGCCGCTCCTCGGTCCACGCTTCGCGCAGGGGATCGAGGACCTGCGCGCAGGAGGGGGCCGCGGTCATGATCCGCGTGGCACCTGCGCCCGCAGCCAGCCCGAGTGACACCGCGCCCACGATCAGGGCCGGACGTCGCCATGGCTTTGCGGACGCACGCTCGAGCGCGCGAAGCAGCGTCTGCATGTCCGGCCACCGGTCGCGGGCGTGGTAGGCGAGCCCGCGGGCGATCACCTTGCGCAATCGGCTCGGCGCATCTTTGGGTGCGCCACTCGGCAGGGACGTTCGCCGGGCCGCGAGGATTCCGTCGATGCGGTCGAGCGGTCCATCGGTGAACGGGCGCGCCCCGTGCAGCGCCTCGAAGAGGGCGACGCAAAACGCGTACTGATCGGAGGCCGGCGTAGCCTCTCCGGAGAACTGTTCCGGCGCCATGTAGGCGGGGGTTCCCACGAACGCGCCGGTCTGCGTGAGGCGGACGTCGGAGCTGAGCGTTGGCCCGTCGAACTCGGGCATCGTTGCCTCGAGGTCGGTGCCCGCGGCGAGGCCGAAGTCGACGACGCGTGCTTGGCCGTCCTCGACGAGGACGTTGTCGGGCTTGAAGTCGCGGTGGATGAGGTCGGCGGCGTGGGCGGCCGCGAGACCGCGGCCAGCCTGGACGAACATGCCCACGATCTCACGCCAGTCTCGCGCGGTGGAGAGCCAGGTGCGCAGCGTGCCGCCGTCGACCAGGTCCATGACGATGAACCGGTTGCTTCCGTCTTTGCCGACCTCGTAGACGGTGACGACGTTGGGGTGGCGCAGCTTGGCAAGGGCGCGGGCTTCGAGCATGAGGCGCTCGACGACGGCGGGGTCGAGCGCGTCGGCCCGCAGAACCTTGAGCGCCACCTTGCGCTCGAGGTCCGGATCCCGCGCTTCGCAGACCACACCCATGGCGCCCGCGCCCAGACGCCGACCCATCTCGAAGCGCCCCAGCGTGACCGGCTCGGACGTGCCGAACAGCCGCTCGTGCAACGACGCGAACATGCGGGCCTGCTCGAGGTCGCGTTCGTGGGACGCCGGCGAGCTTTCCTCACCGCCGCGGCCATCGAGCGTCGTCAGATAGGGGTCATTGGACACGAGCCTGGCCACGCTACCGCGCGGGGGCGCGGGCAGCCGCGGCGTCGCTCACGTCATCGATGTGCGTTGGGTCGGTATGGCACGCTTGTCATGGGGGCTGTCACCGCGGTGGGCGTGAAGACGGGCTCGCACATCATCGGGCGGGGCACGTGCTTGCATCCGTAGCGTCGCAGAACGGCGTACAGCAGGCCTCCGCATCGGAGCCGGGACAGGTTCCCACGTTCGAGGCGGGACGCACGCGAGCCCGAACGCGCAGGCGCCCGCAGACGCACACGTCTCCAAGGGCCCCTGCGGCGCCTCCGGACCGCCGTCGGTACACCAGAGCTCACCTGCAGGCTCCACGTGACCCATCATCCCGTCCGGGCACGTATTGGGAGCGAGCGGGCTGCAGGCGGGCTCGCAGAAGGGTCGGGATCTCCGAGCTGGCGCTCACGCACGCGGAGTAGGCGGCAGGCTTTCGTCTCGTGGGCAAATCCTCATGGAGGGGCTCCTTCGAGGCCGCAGAGGCCGACGCTGGCCAAGCTCGACGGCGCGCCGCGTTGGTCGTAGGCAGGGATGCAGTTCAGGCCCTCGGGACACGCGGGCGCATCGAGGTCGCACCATGGGGTGCAGCACTGCTTGGCGCCATCGGCACAGGCCCCGACGAAAGCCGCGTTTTCACAGGCCAGGCCGGGGTCGCACGTGTTGGTGAACGCGCAGGTGTCGAACTGTGCGCCTGCGTCGGGGCCGGAGGCGTCCGCGATGCAGGCGACCGTGCCGTCGACCGGGAAGCATCCTGATCCGCGTGGACAGGTGCTCTGGTCGAGCGGGTTGCAGATCGGCAGGCAAAGCGATGGAATCGCCGAGCCGGCGATCGAACATCGCAGGTTGGCGTCCGCGCAGGTTGGGCGTCGCGGGGAGCCGACGCAGAAAGGCACGCAGGTCAGGGGGTCTTCGCTCAGTCCCCAGCACGTCGTTCCCACGTCGCAGTTGTCGAACCCAGACAGCGCGCTGACTTCGAACGTGCATGCATCGCCAGGTCCGGCAGGGTCGTCGACGAGAGGGACGCAGCGCGTTGCGTTGAGAGTCGGGCTGCCGTCGTTCGACCAGAACGTACATTTTTCGCCGCGTGGGCAGTCGTCGTTCCAGACGTCACACGGCGGAACTTCGGGTTCCTCGGGGTCGTCGCAGAGAAAATTGCATGCGGTCTCGGTGCCGTCGTCGGAGGCGGGGCTGCTCGTCCCATCGTCACTCGACGTGTCGTCCGTGGGGCGACTCGTTGTGGTGACGGTGGCGTCCGTTGGCGCCGGGAACGTCGTGCTACTGCCCGTATCGTCGGCGAGCGTCGTCGACCCACCATCGTTGCGGTCGATGACCTCGACGATGGTGCATCCGCTCATGGCGAGAAACAGCGCGATGTGGCGCGCGGTCACGTCGACGCTCCTTCGAGGCTGCAGCCGTCCAGTACGGGGGGATCTTGGGTGCCCGCATTGTGCGGAACGCAGGTCAGGCAGTCGGGGGCGGAGGGATCGCACCTCGATCCGTCGGGGCTTGACGCAGGGTCGAGGGGGTCGCAGCTGGGACTGCAGATCGTGGCGATGGAGTCGCCCGAGACGGTGCAGTGTGCGTTGGGATCGTCGCACAACGGCGCGTTGGGGGTGCCGTTGCAGATCGAGCGACACCGGAACGCGTCGCCGAAGGGCCAGCACGTCGAGCCAGCTTCGCGATCGTCGAAGCCCGAGCCGATGTCGATCTCGGGTAGGCAGGGCTCCCCGGGACCGGCTGGGTCGTCGACGACGGGGACGTCGCGGGTTGCCTCGAAGCCTGCGCCACCGGGGCCGGACCAGAACGTGCACTTCTCCCCGCGAGGGCGTTCGTCATCCCAGACGATGCAGCTCGGCACGCCAGCTGCATCCGGGTCGCAGCCGAGGGACCAGCAGCCGCCCGCACTGCTTTCGTCGCGACTCGTGGTCGTCGACGGTGCGCCGGTCGATGACGTGGCCGAGGTGGAGAGGCTCGACGATGCACCACTCGCGGATGCCGTCGTCACCGTGCCGGTGGTGCTCGACGCTTCGTCAGGACTGCGGGTCGAGGATGCGTCGTCGGCATCGCTCGTCTCCACGATCGTGCATCCGGACATGGCCAGCGGGACACCGAGAGCGTGTGGCGCGGCGGTGCAGAGGGTCTGCGGCATGCCACCGTAAGCTAACAAAACGCAGGCCGAATCGGTGGCAAAAGCGACTTTTGTTAGCTGTAGTGCTCGTTTCCAGGAGCAAATCAGTGGAAGCTACGGACGGTGGTCCCTTTGCCGTCGAAGCGCAGCTGAGGGTCCCAGAGCTCGTCGGCGACGAGATGCACCACGCCATCTTGAGATTGGATGCGGCCGGTGATGCCCAGCAGCAGGGCGGTCTTGGCCAGCACGGGGTGGGCTTCGAAGGTCTTCTTCCAGACGACGACGTTGACCGTGCCGGTCTCATCTTCGAGCGTATAGAACGTGACGCCTGCGGCCGAGCCGGGACGCTGACGGCAGATGACCATGCCGACGTACTTGGTCTTGCGGCCGTCACGAAGGCCGGTGACGCGGTCGGCGGTCGGCAGCTTGCGCTGGCGCAGCTGGGGACGGACGCACTCGAGCGGGTGCCCGCGTACGCTGTGCATCGTGGTGCGGTAGTCCCAGAGGATGGCTTCGCTGCGGGTGAGGCGGTCGAACAGTGGAGCGTCGGCGCTGGGAGCTTCGGCCGGGGCGGTCTCACCGGGCAAGGCGAGCGTGTCGCCGAGCTTGGACAGCAGCCCGCGCAAGGACCAGATCGCGTCGCGTCGTTCGATGCCCAGCGAGCTGAACGCTCCCGATTCAGCGAGGGTGTGCAGGACCTTTTGGCTGAAGTGCGTGCGCCGGACGAAGTCCTCGGCGCTTTGGAACGGGCCGTGTTCGAGTCCGGCCTCGAGCTTGGCCCGCTGCCGCTCCCCGAAACCCTGCACGTAGCGAAAGCCCATGCGGACGGCGAGGTCTCCGGCGGCCTGACGCTCCAGGGTGCAGTCCCACGCGCTGGCCATGGCGTCGACCGGAAGCACGGTGACGCCGTGATGCTTGGCGTCTTCGACGATGGTGCCCGGCGCGTAGAAGCCCATCGGTTGAGCGTTGAGCAGACCGCAGGTGAAGACCGCGTGGTGATGGCAGCGCAGCCAGCAGGTGACGTACGCAATGAGGGCGAACGATGCGGCATGACTTTCGGGAAAGCCGTACTCGCCGAAGCCGCGGATCTGCGAGTAGACGCGCTCGGCGAACTCGGCCGGGATGCCGTTGGCGATCATGCGTCCGATCAACCGCTCGCGGTGCTGCTCGATGCGTCCGCTGCTGCGCCATGCCGCCATGTCGCGCCGGAGCTGGTCGGCCTCGCCGGGGGTGTAGTCGGCAACGAGTATCGCGAGCTTCATGACCTGCTCTTGGAAGATCGGAATGCCCAGCGTCTTGCTCAGCGCCTGCTTGAGGGCAGGGTGGGGGAACTCGACCTTTTCCTTGCCGGTGCGTCGGCGCAGGTAGGGGTGAACCATGTCCCCTTGGATCGGGCCGGGGCGCACGATGGCGACCTCGATCACCAGGTCGTAGAACGTGCGCGGCTGCAGCCGGGGCAGCATCGCCATCTGGGCGCGGCTTTCGATCTGGAACGTGCCCAGCGTATCGCCGCGGGAGATCATTGCGTACGTGACCGGGTCCTCGGCGGGGACGGTGGCCATGTCCAGCGAGAGGTCTTCGTGCTCTTCGAGCAGGTCGAAGCAGCCGCGGATCATCGAGAGCGCGCCGAGGCCGAGCAGGTCGACCTTGAACAGGCCGAGGTCTTCGACGTCGTACTTGTCCCACTGGATGACCGTGCGGCCTTCCATCGTCGCGGGCTCGATGGGGACGAGCGTGTCGACGGGTTCGTGGCCAAGCAAGAAACCGCCGGGGTGGATCGACAGATGTCGCGGAAAGTCGGCGATGTCACGGCACAGCTGCAGCAGGTGCGTGTGGACGGGCGCACGGGGGTCGAGTCCGGCGTGCTCGAGCAGGTCGGCGCCGAAGCCCGTGTCGTAGTAGGTCAGCATCTTGGCGACGCGATCGAGCGCGGTCTGAGGAATGCCCAGCGCCTTGCCCACGTCGCGGATCGAGCTGCGCGCGCGGTAGCGGATGACGTTGGCCACCATCGCGGCGTGGCGTCGGCCGTAGCGCTCGTAGACCCACTGGATGACCTCTTCGCGGCGCTGGTGCTCGATGTCGAGGTCGATGTCGGGGGGCTCGGCGCGCTCGCGGCTGAGGAAGCGCTCGAAGAGCAGGCCCATGCGAACCGGGTCGATCGCGGTGATGCCCAGGCAGTAGCAGACCGCGCTGTTGGCCGCGCTTCCGCGACCCTGGCAGAGGATCCCCTGCTGCCGGCAGAACTGCACGATTTCCCACATCGTGAGGAAGTAGCCGCCGTAGTCGAGCTCGGCGATCAGGCTCAGCTCGCGCTCGAGCTGGGCGCGTACGTCGTCGGGAATGGCTCCGTGATAGCGGACCATCGCGCCTTCATAGGTCTTCTCGCGCAGCCACTGCCCAAGGTTCATGCCCGAGGGCATCCACTCGGAGGGATAGACGTAGCGGATGTCGGTCAGGGAGAACTGACAGCGCTCGGCGACTTCGAGGGTGCGGCGCAGCGCCTCGGGGTCGTCGGCGAAGAGGTCTTCCATCTGTGCGGGCGTCTTGAGATCGTGCTCGGCATTGCCGCGGATTGCATCGCCGGCGCTCGCGAGCGTGCGGCCGTGACGGATGCACGCGAGGACGTCTTGTAGAGGACGGCGAGAGACCGCGTGGTAGAGGACCTCGACTGCGGCGACGCGAGGCACGTCGAGGCGCAGGGCTTCGCGGCGCAGCGCGTCTTCGGTGCCGAGCTCACGGCTGCGACGGTGTCGGGCACACAAGGCGTAAACACGATCGCCGAAGGCTTCGCGCAGCGGCTCGAGCAGGTCGGCGTGGGGCGAGAGAACGAGGAGATCCCCGGTGTCGCAGGCGAGTTCGTCGAGGTGGGTGACCGACGTGCCTTTGGGACAGCGCGCGCGCCCGGCCGAGAGCAGGGTGCAGGCGGTGCCGTACCCGGCGCGGCTGGTGGGGAGAACGACGACCGGCTGCGCGGTTTCGGGAGTGTTGCCGAGGCTGAGCTGGGTGCCGAGGATGAGCCGCTGGCCGAGCTCTTCCGCACGGACATGGGCCCGCACGGCCCCGTAGAAGCCGTCGCGATCGGTCAACGCGACGGCCGGCAGCCCGAGGGTGTGGGCCTGTTCGACCAGCTCCGCCGGGTGCGAAGCGCCCTCGAGAAACGAGTAGTTGCTCTTGGTCCACAGCGGAACGTAGGTGCTCATGCCGCGCGCCGCGCCAACGAACGGCGCACTGAACATGGTATCAGACCGCGTCCGCTCTGCGGAGGTGAGGCTGCTCGCCTTGCCAGGGGTCCGATCCTGCGTAATCCTTCGCGGGATGCGTCTTTCGACCATCGTTTGGTTCTCGACCGGCTGCGGGCTCGCCCTGCTCAGTCTGGTTGCGGGTCGAGCGGTCGTCGATTCGATTCACGACGCGCAGGCGCAGGCTGCCGTCACCGAAGCGAGTGCTGACGCGTCGGCGGAGGCTTCGCTGCTCGCGACGCCCGCGCCCGATCACTCTGTGCCTCTTTCCGAGGTGCCGATCCAGCGTCCGCGTCATCTCCGAGAGATGCCGCCCGTCGCCCCGCCGCCGCCGCTTCCGTCCGCCCTCGATGACGTCGCCTCCGTTGATGGCCGGGGATGGAGCCCCGACGACGCCCGTCTGCCCTCGGCTGCGTCCGATGAGCCCGCGTGGAACCCCGACGATGCTCGGCTTCCGCAGGCTCCCGTGGTCATTGCGGTTGCGCGGGCGATGTGGAATCCCGATAGCGCTGCGCTGCCTTCGGGTGCGGTGGGGTGGGATCCGGACGACGCTCGGTTGCCGTAGAGCGAAAACCTGTCCGGGAGACATGTTTTCTGCAACGAAAAAGGCCCGCGGTCGACCAGGCCTGCGTAATGACGAAGCCCAGGAACCTCTATCCTGACACCACGCTATTCGTCACGTGCTGCTGCGTCCACAATAGCTATCGGCTCGTACCTACGCCGGACGTTCGCCGCGCGTTTTCCTATGCGTTTGCAGTCGTGTCCTCGAGGTACAGGTCAAAATGGGAGATGGCCTTCCATGAGTTCGAGGTCCTTTCGACCCACTACCACCTCGTGTTGTACGACCGTTTCGGGAGAGTTACGGACTTCATCCAAGATCTGAACTCGATGGTCGCCCGAGTTCTAAACTCGGCGCGTGGAGCCAGTGGACGGTTCTTTGACGGCGAGCCCGGGATTCAGACGGTCATCGGGGACGAACGTGTCGTTGAGCATTGCGTGTACACGCTGGCGAATGCGGTCGCTGCGGGGATCGTGCATAAAACCGCCCACTGGAAGGGATTCAACTCCCTGCGGATGGCGTACGGGAGGGAGTACGTCATCAAAAAGCCTCGCATTGGAATTTGGTCCGGCAAGGGGAGACACAAGACTCGACGGGAGGTTCGACGCTCCGGGCGTGCGGATTTTGCGGGGCGCTCGAAGCTTCCGAAGACCGCCGTGCTGCGTCTTGACCGTCCGCGTGTCTATTCCGAACTCTCCGACGCCGAACTCCGAGCCAAGGTCCGGGCCAAGCTCGCGACTCGAGAGTCCGAACTCCGCACTGCGTCACCGGGTCCAGTGATCGGGATGAAGTCCGCGCTCAAGATCCACTGGTCGACGACTCCGCCGCCGGGAAAAGAACTCTTCGGGCGCAATCCGACGTTTTCGACGCAGACGGTTGCGCAACGAGTCCGGATGAAGCGGGTCCGACGGGCATTCCTGAGGGCGTATCGGTTCGCTCTGGAACGCTGGAACGCGCGCGAGTCGAACGTCATCTTTCCGCCTGGAACCGTCAAGATCCGTCTTCGTCACCGAGCCCTGACGGAGCCGATTCCACTCGAGCTGCTCTTGGCCGGATAGTCTCCGGCCGAAAAAGTTACACCCCGCAGGAGGCGAGCCAAGGCTCGTCCGCTCGTCGTGGTTTTGAGACTTTGGGGTCCGGGTTTCGGAACTCTCAAGAGGGGGAAGCCGAGTTCGACCTGCCCGCGGTGGGCAGGTTTTGATGGCCCCGAGGTGCATGCCGAAGTCGCTGTTTCGACTGACAAAAGTCGTGCGCTGGCTTGTTGTTCCAGCACGACTCTCGGATAGGTTCAGCCTTCCAGCACGACTCTCGGATAGGTTCAGCCTTTCCGACGCGCACGGTTGAGGCTCCCTAGGGGCCGGTGCTCCGGCAGGGCGTGCCAAGGCGTGTACGAGAGGTGCTCGCACATCTCAGCCTGTTCGGGGCTGGTGAAATCCTGCGCCGAGAACACGATGCGCGCGACCGGGAGAAATGCAGATTCGGCTTCGGACCACTCGATCGAGGCGTCTTCGATCGGCATTCGCTCCGGATCCGTCTGCCGCTGCACCCCAAATTCAAAGCAAACATCCCCAGCCTCGAGCTGCTGCTGCATCGACGCATCGAAGTGCTCGGGGTCGTCATCGGAGACTTCGGGACCGGGCACCTCTCATCGGAGACTTCGGGACCGGGCACCTCGCCATCGCAGGGTCGCGCCCGGTATTTCACCGCGCTGGTGTCCGGCCCGAGCCGGTATGGCGTCTGCGACCAATACGGGGTCGACAGTGGATTGACGATCGGGGTGGTAATCGCCTCGATCGCGAGCAAGATGCTGCTGAGTTCGATGTCGAAGGGGTTCCAGTCCAAGAAGGCCAATGCAGGGTTCCGGCCGTTCTCGGCGTGGTCGATGACCGCGGCGAAGTGAATGACGTCGGCCGTCGCGACCGCCGGCGTGTGGTTGAGCAAGAAGTCGTGCGTGGTGGCGTCGCGCTCTGCCTCGAGCAGCTTCTCTCCAGGCACATCGAGCACCTTGATCGCCATGGCTCGAACGTCGCCCTCGCGGTCGGCCTGCACGTGCGGGTCGCCGTTGCTGAACCGAACGATGGCGGGGTGCGTGGTGTTGTCCGCGAACAGGCCCACCCGCAGCTCCGGCGGAAGCGCGCCGTTGTCGATGGTGACCTCGGCGTCGAGGCAGCGGCCTTTGGCGTGCAGGCCTCGGGTCGAAGGCCGCGCGCCTTCCTCATATCGCCGACGCATGCGCGCGCCGATCTGCTCGATGATGAGGTCGGTGGCCTCCTGCTCCCCGGCGTGCTCGTACTCTTCGCCGAGCCCCGGGCAAAGCCCCGTGCCCTCGGCGTAGCTGAACAGGGCCGAGAAGGCGAAGTAGCCGACCCAGTCCACGTCGTCGAGGCCTTCGAGCGTGTCGAAGACGACATCGTCGTCGGTCCCCGGCTGGCCATCGGCGCCGTTGCGCGCCTCGACGATCCGTCGCGCGCTGCGGCTCCACATGCCGGCGTCGTCGGTCAGGGCCTGCTCGCTCGCGCCATTGGCTGCCCGCAAGATGCAGGTCGCCGCGTACCCGCGGTCCTCGTAGCCGAGGGTGTCGGTCTTGCCCGGCACGGCGACCCCGTCATCGAATTGGCCGTCGGCGTTCTCGGGATTCTGGGCGTCCTCCTCCGCCATACAGCCAAACGAAGAGAGGGCGAGCAGGGCAGCAAGCGAGCGGGTCCACATGACGGGGCAGCGTAGCGATGTGGGAGATGCTCGCACCGAGCAAATCTGCGAACGCCCTTCGCACCCGTGGCGTGCGTGACCTCGCCTCAATCCAACGGGCCGCAGGGTAGGTCTGCGTCCATGGATGCCCTCGAAGCGATGTCTTGGGACGACCTACGCCACCTCGAGGCGCTGGACTGGTTGGTGTCGGCTTCGGGCGCGAGTCGGGAGCTGGGGGTGAGCGCATCGACCGTATATCGCCGCATCGCGACGCTCGAGGATGCGTTGGGTGTGTCCTGCTACGTCCGCGGTGAGGGGCTGACCAAGGCCGGCCGCGCATTCGCGGCCCTCGCTCGTCGCATGCGGACCGAGCTTCAAGGCCTGCGTCGCGAGGTCCAAGACACGCGCGACGAGGTCGAAGGCCGCATCCTGATCACCACGCTCGACGGGTTCGTGCCCCTGCTGCTGCCCGCGGTCGCGTCGCTCTCGCGCCGGTTTGCAAAGCTGCGGATCGACATCGACGTGTCGAACCACGGTCTGAGCCTGCGTCGCGGAGAGGCGGACATCGGGCTCACGGCGCTGGCGAGCCCGGGGACGCAGCTGATCGGACGCCGCCTGTTTCCGATCGAGTTCGGGGTGTTCGGCACGGGCCGCCACGTCGAAGATCCCGAGGCCGCACCGTGGGTGGTTTTGGGTGCCCCGCTCGACCGCTCCCCGATCGGCGCATGGGAGCGCGCGGTCACGGAGAACAAGCGCGTCGCCGCAGCCACGCCCTCACGGCGCATGCTCGACGACCTCGTCATCGCGGGCGTCGGCATCGGTGCCATCCCCCGGCGTCTCGCGGCGATGCACCCGACGCTGGTGGAGATCGAGGCCTATGCCGAACGCGCCGCGCAGCTCACCACGCCCGCGTGGCTGCTGACGCACCCGCGCAATCGGGACGAAGCGCGCGTCACCGCGGTCATGCGGGAGCTCGCGGAGACGCTCGGCTGACTCAGTCCATCTCGGTGGAGTCGCCGCGGTTGCGCAGCGGACTCGCGAGGTCGCGCTGGTACACCCGCTGCTCGGCCACGACGGTGTACCCGAGCTTGCCGAAGAACTGATGTCCGGCTTTGCGGTGCCGCTTGAACTGGGCGCACACGTCGTCGATGCCACGCCGCAGCGCCCAGTTGTGGACGCGCTCGAGCAGGGCTCGACCCACGCCCGCTTCGCGGTTGGGCCCGGTGACGACCAGCGCGTTCACGTCGACGCGCGGTCGATTGAGCAGACCCACGTAGACCGACGCGTGCAGCATACCGACGACGCCGTGGGGGCGCTCGCTGGCCAGAAACACGACGTGATCGGTGCTGCCGAGCACGCGTTCGAGACGACGGCGCACGAGTGGTTCGTCACCGTCGTAGCCGAGCTCGAGCAGCATGCGGCAGACGATGGGCGTGTCTTCGAGCTGAGCTTCGCGGACGTCGGCGCTCATGAACGTCCTGATGCTAGCAGCCTGTGGCGCAACTCGGCGCGGCGAATCAGTCGAGGTCAGTCGACGACGCCGTGCAGCATCCATCGACGGCGCGGCCGGTCGTAGTAGATCCACAGTGCTTCGCCCGTCGAGGTGTGGGCGAAGTAGTAGTCGCGTTCGACGGTCCGAACCCACCATCCCCCGCTCACCCGATACGGCCCGTCGAGGCTGGTGATCGTGCCGCGACGTCCCAACCAGGCCTCGGGCTCATGGCGGGGACGAGGCGGAAGGGGAGTCGGCTTGGGAAAGACCCGCCGGCACAAAGGCATGGGCCCCTGCACGGTGGGGGCTTGCGGAAAACCGATGTGCTGGACGGGCTCCCACATGAAGCTGGCCTCGGGCAGGTGTGCGGCGCGGGACCGTGCGCGCGTGACGGACTCCGGCCCGTACGAGGCCCGCAGGCGGGCGATCGCCCGGTTGGCGGCGTCGAGATCACGCCGGCTCTGGGTGCGGAAAAGCGCGAGCTGCTCGGTGCTGGCGGCGACCCCCTCGAGCCGGACGCGGACGCCTTCGATGGCCGCGGGCAGGGCGAGTGACTCCAGGCGCAGGCGCACCAGCTCCAGCAGCGAGACGACATCGAGCGTGGGGGCGGCGGGCTCGATGAACTGATCTTGCGTGCCTGCGTGGTCGAGCTGCAGCTCGAGGTGCAGGACCGACATCGCCTGGTGGCGGCCCGCGAGTTCTTTCATCAGCTGGTGCAGCGTGCCCTTGAGCCCGAAGAGCAGTCGCGTGTGGTTGTCGTCGGGCGGCTCGAACTGCAGCGAGCTCTCGACGGGGTCCTCGAGGGTGCGCGGCTGCATCGGCGCCCACTGGTCGGACGCGAGCGCATGCAGTCGCGTGGCCTCGGCGCCGAAGCGGATCGGAAGCTCGGACGCCGGCAGGCGCAGAAACTCGCCGAGCGTCCGAATGCCGAGGACCATCAACTGGTCTCGAAGCTTGGGTGCGATGCCCAGGCTCTGCAGCGGGACCGCGGCCGCTTTGCGCGACTCGAGGTGTGGATCGGGCACGACCCAGGTTCGTCGCGCGCCCGACGTGCGGGCCAGGGCGTAGCTGCGATAGCGGTGAAAGCCGACCACGATCGAGGCGACCCAGCCGGCCGCACGGATGTCGTCGCCCAGCGCGTACGCCCACTCTTCGAGGCTTCCGTACAAGGGCACCATGCCGCTGGGATCGATCCAGAACACTCCGGGCTCGGCGAGGGAGGGCTCGACCCGTGGGGTGAAGTTGCACAGCCGCAGGTGAAGATCGCTGATCGCGGCCTCGATCTCGTGCCGTTCGACCACTGCCGCGCGCAGGTCCGAAGCGAGCGAGCGTGCCGCGGCAAACGTCATGCCGGGGAGGATTCGCTGCCGTCGCGCCCGCGCGTTCGCCCACAGAATCACGCCCTGGGGCCGGTCGTCCTTCACCACCACCGCGGGGTGCTCGCGCCACTGCGCCTCTCGCTGAAGCAGCAGCTGCAGCGGGAGCGCGGGCACGTCGACACAGGCGATTCGAGAGGCCGACACCGTTCGATCGGTATACTGAACACGGTGTCAGTGTCGAGCGATCTCCGAAGATCGAGCGCCAGGGGGCGCGTCGAGCCGCTTTGACTGGGGGCGGGGGATCCGCGGGATCGGCGGGCGCGGCACGGCGCCTTTCGTTGCGTCACACTGGAGGCGTTCGTGGCCGACCCCTCTGCGCGACGACGCCCTCGCGGGCGCTATCGGTTCCTGCCGCGACCGCGGTGGGCCACCGACGTTCACGTGTGGGTCGGGCAACGCGTCGGCATCTCGCCGGTCGTCTTCTCGGCGATCAAGATGGTGCTCGTCACGCCGCTGTTGATCGCGGCGCTCGAGCCCGTCGCGTTGTTCTCTGCACCGCGCTTCGTCGTGCTCGGGCTGCTCGTCGCCTTCTTGGCGCTCGACTATCTCGATGCCGCGATCGCCTCGCAGCGCGAGCACGAGTCTCGGGCGGCGCGGATCTTCGATCGCGTCACCGACTACCCGCTGTTGATCGCGGTCGCTTCGTTCGCGGTCGGCCTCGTCGACGTTCGCCTGCTCGTCGCCAAGGTCGCGCTCGACGTGGGGCTGCTGGTGCTGTTCATGTTCGGCCGCGGTCGCAGCGACAACCGACTACGCGCGGGGATCAGCTACGCCACCCTCATCGCGCTGCTGTTCTCGGCGCAGGGGTGGGGCGCGCGGGTGCTGACCACCCAGGCGATCGAGTTCTTGCTGTGGGCCAACATCGCGTACTCGGCCACGACTGCGGCGTTCTATCTGGGGCTGCTGCAGAAGCGCTTCGTCGCGGACGCGCTCTCGGGCGCCAACCTGCTGTGCGGCATCTTCAGTATCGTGTTCGCCTCGCGCGGGCGCTACGAGGTGAGCCTGATGTTCGTGCTGCTGGGCACGACATTCGACGGGTTCGACGGAGCCGCGGCACGGCGGTGGGGGGGCACGAGCATCGGCGTGTACTCCGACGATGTCGCGGACGGCGTCAACTACGGCATCGCTCCGGGCTTTGCGCTGTACTACGTGCTGGGCGAGGGCATCTCGGGCCTGTTCGTGGGGGTGTTCTACGCTGCGTTCGTCATCGCGCGGCTGGTGTTCTTCACGCTGAACAAGGCCGACAGCGACCCGAACTACTTCGCCGGCGTGCCATCGCCGGTGGGGGGCATCGTCGCCATGGCGTCGATCGTGGTCTTCGAGCACGAGCCGGGCGCGCTGGGCCTGATGATCGGCATCGCGTGCGCGCAGATGGTGTCGTTCTCGACCCACTACCGTCACCTCGGCCGCGCGATCGCCAAGCACCGCAAGGCCCTGGTCGGTGCGCCGCTGTACCTCGTCGTGCTGCTGCTCGGTCTGCGCTTGGGCGGGACCCGTGGCGCCGCGGGCGTGATCTTGTTCGGCAACCTCATCTACGGGTTCTTGCCGATGTTCCTCGCGTTCCAGCGCGTCGTTTCGATCCGTCGGGCGCGGCGAAGCGGGGACGTGCCCCTAGACGAAGACGCTGAGGAGCCACACACGCTGCCCGAGGACCAACCCGACGCAGCGCTGGCCTCCGAGCCCGTCGTCGATGCATCGTAGCTCGCTCCTCATGTCCAAACCGACTTCATCCGGTCGTCGCGCGCTCGCCAACGTCGGGGGCAAGGCCACGGCCCACGGCGACCCGGGCGACGGTGCGCAGCTGGCCGCCATCCTCGACGCGGCCCAGGCCGAAGATGCCGACTGGCTGACCCACGGCTTTCACAGCTATCCCGCACGCATGCACCCGTCGGTGGCGCGCGGCGTGCTCGAGGCCTACGCCACGCCCGGGGACCGCGTTCTCGACCCGTTTTGCGGCAGCGGCACCGTCCTGATCGAGGCGATGGTGGCCGGCATGCGCGCGCGTGGGGTCGATCTCAACCCGATCGGCGTGCGGTTGTCGGGGGTGAAGTGTCAGCTGCGCAATGAGGCTTCGCGCGCGGCGTTCACCACGATGCTTGAGCAGGTCGTCGAGGTCTCCAAAGACCGCGTGCGCAAGCGGGCTCCCGCGATGGCGCCGCTGAGCGCGAAAGAGCGGGCGCACTACGACGTTCACGTGCTCAAGGAACTCGCGGGCCTGCACGACATCATCGCCGCCATCGACGGTGGCCCGGACAAAGCCGCACTTCAGATGCTGCTGACCTCGATCGTGGTCAAGTTCTCCAAGCAGCGCGCCGATACGTCGCGCGAGGGGGAGGGGCGTGCCCCGTCCAAGCCGCGTCGGATCGGCAAATTCGTGCCGAGCGAGTTCTATGGCCGTAAGGGACAGGAGCTCGTGCGTCGCTGGGCGGAGCTGGAGGCCGCGTGCCCCGAAGATTGGCACCGTCCCAAGATCGTCGAGGGCAACGCGCACGCACTGCCCGAGGCCATGCCGCCGCGCTGGTCGGGCCACCTCATCCTGACCTCGCCTCCGTACGGCGGCACGTACGACTATGTGCAACACCACGCGCGTCGCTATCCGTGGCTGGGCGTATCGGTGAAGTCGTTCGAGCGCGGAGAGATGGGCGCACGCCGAAACTTCGGGGGCAAGGGCGACCGGCAGCGCACCAAAGGGTGGGACGCGGAGGTCTCCGCGATGCTCGGCTCGATGGAGAGCGTCCTCGAAGACGCGGGCCAGATCGTCCTGCTCATGGGCGACGGCGAGGTGGCCGACCGCCGCGTGGACGTGGTGCCGCAGCTGCAGCGGCTCGGTGGCGCGGTCGGTCTGCGCGTGGCCGCATGGGCGTCGCAGCGTCGCGTGGACTGGAAGGGCGGCAAGCCCCGCGGCGAGCACCTCGTCTTGCTTCGCCGCGTTTGAATCCGGCTATCCGCGCAGGTGGGAGGCGACGCTCTTGCTCGAGGTGAGCTCGCCGCTCGAGTACGTTTCGCGGACGACGTCGAAGCCGGTCTGCGTCGACTTGATCCGGTAGACGTCGAAGCCGGCGATCAGGGCCCGCTCCACGTCGGTGAGGATGGCCCACGAGGCGTCGACGCCTTCGGGAGCGGTCGCGCGCAGGGGGGCAAGTTCGTCGAGGTCGCCCTCGAGCGTGCACTCGTCGGGATTGTGGGGCGTGACTCCGCCTGCGCCGTCGAGCGCGTAGGTGCAGCCACACGACGCCCCCGCGCAGGCCAGCGCCACGGGGTCGAGGGTCAGGGTGGAGGCGGTGCCGTCACAGGTGAAGGTCACCGACAGCGGATGCGTGACGTCGGCGTCCGCGACGGGGTGCTCGTCCGTCGGGGGCGCGTGTGGAGCCGTCTTGGCGGGACCGAGCACGAACGCGAAGTCGGTGCAGGCCGAGGCGGTCGCGTCATCGGCCGCGGGCGCATCGCTTGGCGCGTCAGCCTTTGCGACGGGCGAAGGCGCGTCGGCGGGCGCTTTGGACGGAGCCGCCGGCTGATCGCACGCCGCGAGCGTACAGAGCAGGAGGGAGACGGAGCGAAGGGACGCCATGCTCACGGGAGCATGTGTCACTGCGTGTCATTTTTCAAGTGGCGACTTCACGCAAACGACGTCCGGGGAGCCGGGCGTGCCCCAGTCGTCACCGAGCTGCGTCGAGACGGTGAGGGGCACGTCGGACCAGCACCAGTTGTCGCTGTCTTCGTTGGTACCGTCGGTCCAGCTGTCTGGCGTCAGCATGCGGGAGCGACCCTCATCGGGAGAGTCGCCCGAGAACATGAGCGCGGTCTGGTTCAGAATCTCCTCGGGTCCGAAGATCGCAACCCGCTCGGCTTCACCGTTCGTGAACGCGACACCGCCGCCGTAGGTCGCCAGGGGGGCGGGAGAGTCCGGGTAAACCCACTCTCCCTCCCGGGCGAGCACCCCGACCGCGCCTGGCTCCAAGATGGCGCTCTGCGTGATGAAGGTGCCGGGGTTTTCGGCGTTTGCGTCGTCACGGTCGCCGACGCCGAGGCCGATCAGATCGATCGGTTCCATGGTGTTGTTGACGATCTCGAACCACTCGCACTGGTCGGCGCTGCAGTTGGGGTTGATCATCACTTCGGTGATGACCAGGTCGCCGGGCATCAGGTCTTCCACCTCCAGGGCCCCGCCGCCGCTCGAGCTGCTGCTCTCGCCGTCGGTCGTGTCGCCCGCGGTGTCCTCGGTCGTGTCGCCCTCGGTCGTGTCACCGCCTTGGCTGTCGGCGCTCGTCGTGCTGGGGTCGTTCGTCGTGGGACCAGCGCTCGTGCTCGTTGCCGCGGTGTCCATCGTCGTGAACGACGCGGAAATCCCGGTGATGCCGGTCGTCGTGCCCTCGAGCCCCGTGGTGCCGACGCCGTCGTCGTTTTCGTTCTCGTTGTCCGGCTGAGAGTCGACGAAGCAGCCGCTGCAGAGCAGCGCGGCGGCAAAGATACGCGTGCGTGTCATGACGGTAAGGAGGAAGACGGACGCTGTGCCGGTACGTTGCAGCAGGAGCGTGCGGGTTCGAGGGTCGCATCCGCGACCCTCCTCGTTTATGACATGAGGATGTCGAGTGCGGAGCCGATGCCTGCGATGACTGCAGCTGAGTTTTTGCAGGCCATCTCTACCCTCCAGGAGGCTGAGGGCTTCGACCTCACGGTGGAGGAACTGCGCTGGGGTGACATTCGCCTTCGGCTCGGGTTCTCCGAGCGGTTCCTGCGTCCTGGCGGCACGATTTCAGGCCCGGTGATGTTCACGCTGTGCGACGCCGCGCTGTGGGGCGCGGTGTGGTCCGCAACCGGATCTGCACTGATGTCGGTGACCACCGACATGACGCTCCACTTTCTGCGTCGTCCGAAGCCGAAGCCGATGATCGCTCACTCTCGGATGCTCCGCGTCGGTCGCACGCTTTGTTACGGGGAGGTCACGCTGTGGAGCGAGGGCGATCCCGAGCCCGTCTGCCACGCGACGGGATCGTACGCGCGGGCTCAGCCGACCGGCTCGTAGTCTTCGCAGACGGCACCTTCGACCGAGGCGTTGATCGCCTCCGAGAGGCTCAGCGATCCCGCGAGGACCATGTCGATGTCGAAGCGCCCACCGTCGGTCGCGTCGGGGATCGACGGCTGCCCGTCGTAGGGCCCGCTCCAGCCCGGGCTGACGTCTTCACAGCTGCAGCTACCTCCGAGGTCGGCGGTGAACGAGAAGACGCGGATCTGCTGGTCTTGCAGCGCCTGAACGGTGTCGGCATAGCCGCGCTCGATGTCGATGCCGTTGTAGGTGGTCGGCCCCTCGACGAACGTGTCGTCGGTGGTGTGGATGACGATGCGCAGGGTGCTGTCGGCGGGGCGCCACTGAAACCCGGTGGCGGCGGCGTACAGGGCGTCGAGGCTGTTCTCGGGCCACGTGGTGTTGCTACCGCTGGCGGAGACCTGCGAGTTGCTGGAGGTGAAGTCGCTCCACTGCTGGAAGTCGGCCTGCAGCGCGGCGGCGTCGGGGTAGGGGCCGCCCGCGCCCAGCAGCGCGATGTCGTCGACGAACACGACCAGGCCGTATTGCGCGGGCGCGGGCAGCTCGAGCGCGGCGAGGGCCTGATCGACGACGAGGATCTCCTCGGCGAGCGTGTCGAGGAATGCGCCCATCGACGTGGAGACGTCCATGACGAAGACGATGTCGATGTCTTGTTCGCAGACGTTGGGTCCGCTGCCGTCAGGGTCGACGCCCGTGGTCGCGCCCGCGCCGACGTCGAGCTTCACGGTGCCGCCGGAGCTCTCAGCGGCGTCGTCATCGTCCTCGTCGGCATCGGTCGTTGCGCCGGAGTCATCGGCCGAGACCGTGGTCATCGTCGGAGACGACGCGCCGTCGAACGGGTCGTCCTCGCGGCCGGTCTCGCCGCAGCCCGCCGCGAGCGTCAGGCCGGCCAAGGGGATCCACCGAAGAAGACGCGTCGTAACTGCCATCGAGCCGGCAGCGTACCAACTCGACGCGGGCCCGCGCGGGTTGATCAGCGCATGCCCCAGGGGCCGCGCCGAGGCTCCTGGGCAATGTGCATGGCGGCGCCCGACTTGTTCTTGAGGATCGCGTGTTCGACCGTGAACGACCCCGCGCCCCGCGTGCGCCCACCAGGCTCTCGGTAGCGGCGTGGTTCGACGCGGGCACCGATGAGCGTCCCCAGGGAGTCGGCGGTGCTGGGCTTCTCGGTGAGCAGCACGACGCGGCTTTGATGCTGTCGCGCGAGCCCGAGCAGGCGCCCTTGCCACGCTTCACGGCCCGAGGGAGGGGTTCCGTGACAAAAATCGACGACGACCAGCCCAAAGGCACCGCTGCGCAGCAGGAGCTCGGTGGCCTTACACAGCGCGTGGGGGTGCTCGCGGGCGGGGTTGGCTCCTGCGGGCGTGGGCACGTGGACGACCAGCAGGGCGTCGAGGTCGATCCCGCAGGCGTCCAGGTCGGGCGGGTAGAGGGCACCGCCCCGCGGTTGGATCCAGGCGGTGGTCTCTCCGGCTCGCTGGGCGTCGTAGACCAGCTTCACCGCGGTCGAGGTGCGCGCGCTTCCGACCTTGCCGTCGACGCTGCCAGACACCTCCAGCAGCCGCCCTGGGCCGACGGCTTCGTACAGCGGGACGAGCGCGTCCGAAGCCGACGCCGAGCCCTGGCTCGGACTCGTCGCTTGCGCGCGTCCGCCGACGGTTGCACGCGAGACATGGGGCAGTCGCAGCAGTGCGGCGCTCACCCCACGAGGATACTGCTTTTGCGTTCAGTGTCAACGCGGGGCGTGACCCCGCTCGGCCAGCACGGCCACGAGCACCGCATGAATCGCTTTCGCGTCCAGGCCTCGAAGATGACCCAGCACGCTCTCTTGCCAGTCCTGAAGCCCCAGCGCTGCGATGCTCGCCGGTGTGACGGGCACGGTGGTCTCCTCGCGGTAGACCGCGCGAAGCAGCGTCCGCAGTCGGTCGCTGGGAACGTCGACCAGTCCTACTCCTCGAATCCCGGCGGGCATGCGGGGGGACTATGACCCGCCGCCTCCACGCCGCGGGCTCCGGCATCCGCTCGATGCAGCGCGGTTTCTCACCGCGGGTGCGACCGGGCGCGGCACCCGGTTGCCCGTTTCTCACCTCGACGCTAGACCACGACCGGCAGGCCTCGCCATGACCGCTCCCGCCCGCTTCTTCTCGAAATCCTCGACCGCCGGGCGCCGTATCCCGGCGCGCCTGCTCGTCACGTCCGCGATGGCGTGTGCCATCTGCGTGGGACCGCTTCTCCTCGGCGGGTGTGACGACGCTGAGTCGACGCAGCTCGACAAGAAGGTCTTGCCGCACGTCCGGGCCGCCGAAGTCCGCTTGATCGAGCCCCGGCCGCGCTCGCGCCACCTCGCGCCGCTCGAGCCGCACCGCCGCGCTCGCCTCTCGCCGCGGACCGGCGGCCAGGTGCTCGTGCTCAACGCCGACGAGGAGCAGGAGGTCAAGCAAGGCACCGTGCTGGTGCGCTTTGCCGCCCAAGACTCCAAGGGCGGCTTGATCTCAGCCAAGGCGTCCATCGTGCAGATCGAAGAGAGCCTGCGCGACACCAGGCGCGAGCTCGAAGACGCCAACGACCTGGTGCGCAAGGGTGCCGGCACCACGCGCGAGGTGGAGCGCCTCGAGACGCAGCAGGCCACGCTCAAGGCTCAGCTTCGCAACGCCAAGGGCACGCTCGTTCAAGCCAAGGACCGCGTCGGCGCGGCCACGCTGTCCGCACCGTTCGACGGCACGATCACGGCCGTCCAGACTGAGGTCGGTGAGTTCATCGCGCCGGGCGTGGTCGCCGTCGTCCTCGCCGAGCTCGACCCGATTTCGGTCGAGGTCCCGCTGACCCAAACCGAAGCGGCCATGTACGACGACCAGGGCGGGCTCACGTTCGTCGTCAAGGCACGTGGCGAAAAGCTCGAAGCCTCCGTGGAGTACGTCTCGAGCGAGTCGGCCGACGGCGCCACGTTCACGGCGCGCCTCGAGGTGCCCAACACGGACAAGTCGCTGCGCGGCGGCGAGTTGGTCGACGTGGAGGTGTTCGGCAAGGCGCAGGGGCGCGTTCGCGCCGTTCCCTTCACCGCGGTGCGCTGGGCGGCCGACCAGGCCTACCTCCTGGTGGTCAACCCCGACTCCACGCTGAAGCGCGTCGACATCACGGTCGTCGACGAAGCCGACGAAGAGGTCATCATCGACGGCGAGATCGAAGCGGGCGCGCGCGTCGTCGAAACCGGACCTACCGCCCTGCGCGATGGCGACACCGTCGAGGTCGTCGCTGCGCCCGGTGACACCCTCGCCTCTGGATGAGCTGCCGTGTTCGACCGCATCATCAAGCTCTCGATCGGCAACCCGGTCTTCGTCAACCTGATGTTCGTCCTCGTGGTCGCCGCGGGGGCCATCGCGGCGTTCTCACTGCCGCGCGAGGAGTTTCCCGAAATCTCGCTCGACCGGATCGTCGCCACCACGATCTATCCTGGAGCGACCGCTGAAGACGTCGAGGAGCTGATCACCAAGCCCATCGAAGACGCGCTCGACGACGTCAGCGACATCGACAAGATCGAGTCCACGTCGCAAGAGGGCGCCTCGAGCGTGGTCGTCACGTTCATCGAGGGCACCGACCTCGTCACCGCGCGCTCCGAGGTGGAGAAGGCGGTGACGTCGGTCGATACGTTCCCCGACGACGCCGAGAACACCATCGTCAAAGAGCTCAAGCTCGAGATTCCCGTGGTTTCGGTCGCGCTGACCGGAGACCCCGGCGCCACGCAGCTGGTCGAAGACATCACCGACGAGTTCCGTGAGGTCGACGGCGTCGCGGCAGTCAACCTCACCGGCGTCGCCGAACAGAAGATCTTCATCGACCTCGACGAGCGGCAGCTTCGCGCGCTGCGGATTCAGCCCGGGCAAATCGCCGCGGCGGTTCGCAACGCCCAGGCCAACGTTCCTGCGGGCTCGGTCGAACTCTCGGGGCAGGACCTCTTCGTCAAGACCGAGAAAAACCTCGAGTCCGCGGCCCACGTCGCCCGCAAACCGCAGTTACCCCGGTCGCGCCTGCGCATCGGTGACGTGGCCGACGTGAAGGCGGTCGCCGACCCCAACGACACCGAGGTCTGGGTCGATGGTCAGCCCGCCGTGAAGCTGACGATCAGCCGCGAGAAGACGGCGGACCCCATCTCGATCCGCGACGAGGTCGCCGAGCGCGTCGAGGCGCTGCAGTCCACCCTGCCGCCGGGCGTGCAGCTGTACGTCTCGGACAACTTCACCTCCACCATCGAAGACCGCCTCGACGTCGTCGCCGTCAATGCGCTCGGCGGTGCGGTGCTGGTCATCGTGGTGCTGCTCGTCCTGTCGGGCCTTCGGCAGGCGATCCTCGCGGTGTGGGGCATGCCCATCTCGTTCTTGATGGCCACGTTCTTGATGGATCAGGCCAGCCTGAGCGTCAACGTGGTGTCCACGTTCGGCCTGCTCATCGCGATCGGCATCATCGTCGACGACGCCGTCGTGGTGATCGAGAACGTTCAGCGACACCTGGAGATGGGCAAAGAGCGCGTCCGTGCGGTGTTCGACGGCACCCGCGAGGTGCTGCTGCCAGTCACGGTCGCGGTCACCACCACGTGCTTGGCCTTCTTTCCGCTGACCATGGTCAGCGGCACCATGGGCCGCATCATGAAGATCCTGCCGCTGGTGGTGATCTTCTGCCTCATCGGCTCGCTGTTCGAGGCCATTTTCATCCTGCCCGGACACCTCGCCGAGTTCGCCAAGGCGGGCAAGGAGGGGCGGACCGCTCGGCTCTCGCGCCGGATGCAAGCCGTTTATCGGCCCCCGCTGCAGTGGTGCGTCCGGCACCCCTGGCTGACGATGATTGCGGTCACGGCCGCGTTCGTCGGGACCTTGGGCGTTGCGGCGAAGATGCCATTCCAGGTCAACGCGCCGGCCAAGCCGTTCGACATCGCCGTCCAGTACGAAATCATGCCTGGCAAGGACCAGGCGCAGACACGGGTCCAAGGCGAGGCGATCGAGTCGATCATTCGCAAGCACATGGGCGAGGCGGTGACGTCGGCGACCCTGCGGACCGGCAGCTACATCGACCAGGCCAGCGGCCGCGCATTCACGGGCGCCAACCTCGGCCGCATTCGCGCCGAGTTCGCGCTCGATGAAGAGGTCATCACCAAGTACCCGCCGATGGTCCGCGAGCTGCGGGAGTACCTCGCGACCAATCCCGAGCTGGGGAGCTTCCGCGTCACCGAGAAGACGGCAGGGCCTCCCGCGGGTGCGGCCGTCACCGCCAATCTACGTGGCCGCGACCTCAAAGAGGTCAACGCGGCTGTCGCCTCGGTCAAGGCCGAACTCGCCGACATGGACGGCGTGTTCGACATTCGCGACGACTACGGATCGGGCAAGGAAACGCTCTCGGTGCGCGTCGATCAGGACCGTGCCTCGAGGTATGGCCTGACCGAGAAAGACGTCGGCAACGCCGTGCGCGCGGCCGTCGACGGCCTCACCGCGCTCGAGGTGTCCATCGACGAAGAGCAGGTCGACATCGTCGTGCGCTACTCCGGTGGGCAGACGCGCGACAAGTCGCGCCTGGCCGACACGATCATCGCGACGCCGAGCGGCGGCTTCGTCCGCTTGGACCAGGTCGCGGAGATCGACCGCACCCGCGAGGTCGGGATGATCCGCCGCGAGGACAGCCAGCGCACGGTCGCGGTGCTCGCCGACATCGATACCGAGGTGACCGCGCCGCTCGAGGCTACGGGCGATCTCGAGGAGCGCTGGAACGCGAAGCTGGCGTCGAACTATCCGGGCGTGTCCTTGTCGTTCGGCGGCGAGGCGGACGAGCTGATCAAGAGCCTCGAGGACCTGCCGGGCCTGTTCGGGCTGGCCCTCATTCTGATCTACGGCGTGCTCGCGCTGCAGTTCCGCTCGTACCTGCAGCCGCTCATCATCATCTCGGCGGTGCCCTTCGGCCTGATGGGGGCGGTGTTGGGTCTGGCCAGCATGGGCTACGACCTCACGATCTTCGCGATGTTCGGGATGGTCGCGCTCGCGGGAATCGTGGTGAACGACTCGCTGGTGATGATCGACTTCATCAACACGCTGCGTCGCGAGGGCCACGGCATCCGCGAAGCCGCCGTCGAAGGCGCGCTGAACCGGCTGCGCCCGATCGTCTCGACCACCCTCACGACGTGCCTGGGTCTGCTGCCGATGGCGGTGGGCTTTGGGGGACGCGACAACGTGCTCGCGCCGATGGCCGTGTCGATCGCCGGTGGCTTGTTCGTCGCGACGATCCTCGTGCTGCTTGTGGTCCCGGCGCTGTTCGTGATCATCGAAAGCATGCGCGGGAAAAAAGCAACTGCGCACATGGACGTCGACGCGATTCTCTCCGCCGACGAGTGACCCGACGGGTCGATCGCGCACGTCACATCTGCGCGTCGAACCTACATGGGCGGTCACGCCTTGGTCGGTGCGAACGCGTCGCGCCGGCTGATACCCTGGAGCGGCGGTGGGGAAGCTGAATCTGACGCAGACCGATCACTCGGTCGACCGCGACGTACTGCTCGAGAAGCCGCCGCCGCGTCTACAGCTCGAGCGAGGCGCGTCCGTCGGTCGCTACGTCATCCTCGACCTCGTCGGCGAGGGGGGCATGGGCGTCGTGTACGCCGCCTACGACCCTGAGCTCGACCGGAAGCTCGCGCTCAAGCTTCTGCGCACCGCGTCTCGTGACCGCCGGGCTGAGCGTCGTCGGCTGCGCCTCATTCGGGAGGCGCAAGCGATGGCGCGGCTGTCCCACGCCAACGTCATCACCGTTCACGACGTGGGCACCATCGACGACCAGGTCTTCGTTGCGATGGAGTTCATCGAGGGGTGTTCACTCGCGGAGTGGATCCGTCGGGGACACGATTGGCGCCACGTCGTCGACGTCTTCGTCCAAGCGGGGGAGGGGCTGGCCGCCGCGCATGCCGCTGGATTGGTCCACCGCGACTTCAAACCCGACAACGTGATGCTCACCGGCGAGCACCGGGCGGTGGTGACCGACTTCGGCCTGGCGCGCGCCTCGGGCCGCCAGGACGCCTCACAGAGCCGTGATCCCGAGAGCCTCGGAGAGGTTCCACGACCGTCGCTGAGCACGACGGTGACCGCTGCGGGCGCGATCATGGGGACGCCGGCGTACATGTCTCCAGAGCAGCACGAAGGGCGAGAGGTCGACGCGCGCAGCGACCAGTTCGCCTTTGCGGTGGCGCTGTACGAGTCGCTCTACGGTCAGCGACCCTTTCCAGGCGATGACGTGGCGTCGCTGGCCTACAACGTCGGCGCCGGAAACATCCGGCCGGCCCCAAGCCGGTCTTCGGTCCCGAGCTGGCTGCGGCAGGTCTTGCTTCGCGCGCTCTCGATCGACTCGGCGAACCGGTACCCGTCGATGGTCGAGCTGCTGGATGCGCTGCGGCGGGACCCTTCGGGACGGCGTATGCCGTGGTGGACGGTGGCGGCGGTGGCCGGCGGGCTCGCAGGGGTCGCCGCCCTGGCCAGCGCGGCGCTCGATGCCGATCCGCCTCCGTGTGAGTCCGGGGCCGAGCAGGCCGAGGCTGCGCTTTCGGGCGACGTGCGAACGCAGGCCCAAGACGCCTTCGTCGAGGCGCCGGCGCCGTACGCCGCGGCAGGGTGGCCGGCGGTCGACGCCGCCGTCACGGCCTACGCATCCGCGTGGTCTGCCTCGTATGCCGAGGTCTGCGAGGCCACGCATGCCCGCGGCGAGCAGTCGCAGGCGCAGCTGGACGCACGGATGGCGTGCCTCGATCGGCGGCTCGAGGAGGGCGCAGCGGTGCTGGCGTTGTTGGCAGAGGGCGACCCCACAGCACTCGAGCGAGGCCTCGACGCCATGAACGCGCTGCCGCATCCGGCGGGCTGCGAGCGCGCGCGCGTCGAAGCGTTTTCTCTGGACGTTTCGGTCGCCGACGAGGTCGACGCGCTGCGGCCTCAGCTCGCCCGCGTCGCGGCCCTCGACCGCACCGGGCTGCATGCGTCTGGACTCGATGCTGCGCGTGAGCTGCTCGAGCAGGCCCTGACTCTGGACGCACCCGCCGTCCACGCCGAGGCTCGACTGCGATTGGCATCCTTGCAGCACGCGGCAAAGCACGACGAACTCGCCGAGTTCAACTACAAGGAAGCGTTGGCGCGTGCGCTCGAGTCGGCAGCGGACGACGTCGCCACCGAAGCCGCCGTCGCGCTGGTTGGGATCATCGGCCAAGACCCCGCCCGCGTTCGAGAGGCTGAGGGCTGGGCAGGCGTCGCGGCGGCGATGCTGTCGCGGACCGCGGCGCCCGCAAAGGAGCGTGCAGCGCTGCTCGGTCGTCGCGCGTCGCTGCTGGAGACCTCCGGACGGCTCGCCGCCGCTCGCCGGCCTCTGCGTGAAGCGGCGACACTGCTTGAGGACACCTACGGCGAAGGCGACGTCCGCGTTGCCGAAGCGTGGGCAGCCCTGGGTCGGTACGCGCTGCGTGCGGGCGCGCCCGAAGACGCCGCACCGCTGCTCACGCGCGCCATGGACGTCGTGCAGAGCGAGCTGGGTGCGAAGCACCCGCGGACGGCCGCGTTGATGCATCTGCTCGGGGAGGTCGCGCTGGTCGACGGGGACGTCGACGCGTCACGGCAGCTCTTCGAGGCGGCGCTCGCGGTTCGACGGCTCCAGGCGGACCCCGTGCCGCAAGCAGAAACCATGCTGCTTCTCTCCCGAGCGGAGATTGCCGCGGGTCGCCTGGAGGCAGCAGACCAGACGCTGCGTTCCGTCACAGCGTTGGGCGAGCTTCCCGCGGCGGTGCTCGGACAGGCCGTCGTCGCGCATGCGCGCCTCCTGTTGCGGCGCGGCGACGCGGTTGCGGCGATGCGACGGGCCGAAGAGGCCCGGCCGGCCCTCGATGACACCGGCGCGCTCGCGCAGCGCTGGGCGCTCGATGCCGTGATCGCCGACGCTCTGCTTCAGCAGGGTCGCACCGAGCGGGCGCAGCAGCTCCTCGACGGTACGATCGCGGCGCTCGAAGGGCGCCACGGCGACGCCACGCCAGCCCTCGCGGAGCCGCTGACGATCCGCGGCGAGCTGCTGCTCGCCCGAGACCAGCCCGCGCGCGCTCTGGGTGCGCTGGAGCGCGCGCTCTCGCTCCGTTCCCCGGTCGACCCCCAGGGACTCGCACGCACTGAGTTCGCGCTCGCCCGCGCGCTCGTGCGCGTCGACGCTCGGTCCGCCCGGGCCCTCGCACTCGCCGAACAGGCGCAGGAGCGGCTCAGCCCGCAGGAGCGGTTGTACGATCACGTTGAACGATGGCTCGCTGGGCGCGGCGCGGGGTGATCCACGGGTGAACGCGCTGGGTCGTCGGCGTGCCCTCACTCTGGTGGGGGGTGCCCTCGCGGGCCTCGGCGGTGCATGCTCGCGCGGCGTGCCGGGGAAGTACCAAGAGCCGTGGCCGACCTTCCGTGGCGGCCCCCAACGGACCGGCGTTGGGTCGGGACCGGTCGCGCTCCCTCGCGCTATGCAGGCGTGGGCCCACGACGCCGGGTCGGTCATCGAGTCGACGCCCACGGTTGTCGACGGCCTGGTGCTCGTGGGCACGTTTGCCGGCGCTCTGCAGGCGCTCGACGTCCGTACGGGCTCGCCGCGATGGGCGTACGAGACGGGCGGCCAGAAGCTCCGCGCGTCGGTCAGCGTGCTCGGGGGGGTCGCGTACTTCGGCGCAGACGATGATGTCTTTCGCGCGGTCGACATCGCCGATGGCCGCGAGCGCTGGCGGCTCGCGCTGGGCCCCGGCGGCGAACAGTCTTCACCCGCCCTCGTCGAGGACGTGGTCGTG
>JBCCQM010000061.1:0-38855 GCA_039024335.1 Myxococcota bacterium | reverse complement strand
GACCTGCGGCTCGCGATGAGCCTGGTCCCGCGCTCGTTCACCAAGGCCGAGCTTCGCCGGGTGTTCGAGGTCGTCACCGGCCAGAGCTACGACAAGAGCAACTTCAACAAGCGGTTCAATCGCATGCTGGAGGACGGCATCATCATCGACGCGCCGGGCAAGCGGGCGCAGGCAGGTCCAGGCCGACCCGCGCATCTGTACGCCTTCGCGGACGCCGAGCACGCCGGGCTCTAGGCTGCGAGCGACTCAGCTGTCGAACTCGAGGCGGTACCCGACGCCGCGGACCGCCCGGAACGCGAACTTGCGGTCCTTGGTCCAGCCGAGCTTCTTCTTCAGGTTGGAGACGAAGTTGTCGACCGTGCGCGGGTCGACGCGAACGTTGCCCCAGACCTTGTCGAGGATGACCTCGCGCGCGAGGGCCTCGCCGCGGTGGTCGAGCATGAAGACGAGCAGGTCGAACTCGGTTCGGGTCAGGTCGACCGGGGCGCCGTCGGGCTGGGTCACCGTGCGGGCTGCCCGGTCGACCGCAATCCCGTCCAGGTCGAAGCGAGCCTCGGAGCTCTCGGCGCTCTCGGAGGGGGCGTTGGCGGCCTGCCGGCGCAGCAGGGCGCGCAGACGTGCGAGCAGCTCGCGCAGGCGATACGGCTTGGTGAGGTAGTCGTCTGCGCCCGCGTCGAAGCCGGCGACCACGTCATCCTCGAGGCTGCGCGCGGTGAGCATCAGGACCGAAGCCTTGGAGCCCGCGGCCCGCAGTGCCTTGCAGACGTCGTAGCCGCTCATGCCCGGAAGCATGATGTCGAGCACGATCACGTCGAAGGCACCCTGCTTGACGGTCTCGATCGCCTGCTCGCCCGTATCGGCTTGCGCGACTTCAAAGCCCTCGTCTTCGAGGTTGTCGACGAGGGGAAGCCGCAGGTTCTCGTCGTCCTCGACGACGAGGATCCGGTGGCGCTTGTCGGTGGTCATGCGTCGCTACGCAGGATTGTAGCCGGGAATCGCAGGCGGAACGTGGTGCCCTGATCGCCGGACGCAGCGATCTCGAGATCGCCGCCGTGGGCCTGCATGATCTGGCGGCAGATCGACAGGCCGAGACCACTGCCGCGGGCGCGACTCTTGGGCCCACGGTAGAAGTCGATGAACACCTTGCCTCGCTCTGCGGCGGGGATGCCCACGCCGTTGTCGGAGAAGTGAACGACCCAGTGGTCCGCGCTGCGTTCGGCCTCGACGTGGATCTCGATCGGGTCGCGCGTGTTGTAGTTGCACGCGTTCTTGCCCAGGTTGCGCAGCAGCAGACGCAGCAGCTCGGGGTCGGCCCAAAGGCGTACCGCGTCGAGACCGTCGCACGTGAAGGTGAGGGGGCGTGCCGCAAGCCCGCCGAGATCGTCTTCGAGCATCGCTTGCAGGTCGCGGCCTTCGATGAGCTCGCTCCGCGGCTTCCAGCGCCCTTTGTCGAGGCGGTTGAACGAGAGCAGGTTGTCGACCAAAAAGGAGAGGTCGTCGCTCTCCTGGACGATGCGGGAGGGGTAGTCGCGCGCGCCCGGCAGGCCCTTCGTCCGACGCTCGAGCGTCTCGGCCATCAGCCTGATCGAGGCCAGCGGCGTGCGCAACTCGTGGCTGACGGCGGCGACGAAGTTGCTCTTGAGCTCGACGAAGCGCAGCCGTCGCGACTGAAGCACCCCGGCCAGCACGACGAGGACGGAGGCGAGGACCGCACACAGGACCACGAAGGACGTCTTCAGCCAAAAGCGCTGGTCGGCCTCGACCGCGGCCTGATCGAGACGGGGCGCGACCACGGGGATGCGCAGGCTCGCGAGGTCGAGCGTCTCGCTGGGGACCTGGGGGGCCTCGAGGTAATCGTCGGGTTCGAGCAGCCCCTTGGTGCGCATCTCTTCCTCGACGCCCCCGACGGCTTCGGACAGCACGACCTCGGTGCCAAGCAAGACCTCTGCGGTGCGGGGGCGGACGAAGACGCGGCCGTGGTCGAGCAGCATCGGGCCGCTCGCGCGGGCCGGCACGAACATGTCGCGGGGTCGCTCGCGACGGCGCAGCGCGAAGTCGTCGCTCCGCACGCCTGCCTTGCGGCTGAGCGCGATGACGCGGTCGCTGAGAAAGTCGAAGTCGGGGTTGGAGAACCGGGAGCGACGGTCGAGCAGGGCGCGCTGCAGGCCCACGATGACCAGGGCGCCGCGTCCGTCTCGCAGTCCGCGTCGCAGCGCGTCTTCCATCAGGCCCGGGTCGGGGTGGCTGCGCTGGTTGAGCAGGTCGAGGGCGGCGACCCGGGCGACGAGGTCGAGCCGCGAGTCGATGACGTGCAGCGTCCGGTGGCGCAGGATCTCCCGGAAGGAGCTCTCGATGGCCGCGGCGTCGCCTTCCTCGATGGCGTCGCGAAAGTCGGTGAAGAGGACGAGGCGGTCGGCCCAGGGCGTCTGGGGCTCGGCTTCGATGGGGGCACCGCTTTGCAGCGCGTCGTACAGCGCCTGGGCGGGCGCCTCCTCCACATTGCGTGGCCCCGGTCGCGGCAGGCCCAGGGTTCCGCGCTCGACGAAGACCAAGCCCGCCGAGGCCAGCAGCGGGTCCTGACGGGCGGCCTCGAGCTGCGGCACGGCCTCGCGCAAGACGTCTTCGAGCTGCAGC
Organism: Myxococcota bacterium; assembly: GCA_039024335.1. Classification (GTDB taxonomy): domain Bacteria; phylum Myxococcota_A; class Polyangia; order Nannocystales; family Nannocystaceae; genus CAJXVA01. Next base: position 36,221 of record JBCCQM010000061.1, on the reverse strand, counting down.
TGCAGGGCGCGCAGGGCGAACTCCTCGAGCGCCGCGGTCTGGTCGACGAGCCGGGTGCGCGCGTCCTCCCGCTCGGTGACGATCATGCTCTGTAGGGTTGCGAGGCCCCACAGCAGCGCGAGCAGGCCGATGCCCAGCGCGATCAGCCACGGACGCAGTCGCGAGAACACGGGCAGTCCTATCGAACGACGGGCTGGCGCGCGAAGGGGCGGCGGCCGGTGCGCCCCGGAACGCGTCGAGTCCCGTCGTCTTCGAGCGAAGCGGCGTCGTCGAGCAGGTCGCCCAGGCGGGCCACATCCGGTTGCGCGCGGACGTCTTCGGGGAGGGCGTCGTAGCGCTCGCGCAGCTGCGACCACGTGATGCGACGCGCCCAGTAGGAGGCGCGCAGTTTCTCGGCGACCGCGGCGGCGAGGACGGACAGCTGGGTCGGCGCGGCCGCGTCCGCCAGCGCCACGCCGGCTTCGAGCCCGTCCAGGCTGCGGACGACGTCGGAGGCTTTGCCGGTCTCTGGGTTCGTGTAGCGCAGCCGAACCTGGCCCCAGGCGATGGGGGCCCCTTCGCGGAGTTTGACCTCGTAGAGCGCAGTGACGGCCCCTCCCGCCCTCAGCGCGGCGGCGTGGGGCTGACCGTTGGCGGTCGGCGCCGGCTCCCGGCGGCTCTCGAAGCCCAGCAGGCGGTAGCGAGTGACGGCGGCGGGATCGAACTCGACCTCCAGCACGGGGTCGTGGGCGACCACCGGGGCGTGAACGGTTTGTGCGAGCTGACGCCCCGTGTCCGAAGGCTCGTGCGCGAAGACGTAGGCGCCGCGCCCAGCGTTGGAGAGGCCACCGAGCAGCACGTCGTCGAAGAAGCCGCGTCCGATGCCGACCGGCATCGTCGTGATGCCGCGCCGGTTGGCCGCGCGTGCGAGCGACCAGACCGCGTGGCGGGGATCGGCGCCGGCGGGCTTGGGCAGCGACCCGGGCCCGATCACGACCAGCACGCGGTCGCGGTCGGGGTCTCGGCTTCGGAGTAGATCGTACGCGGCCTCGAGCGAGGCCTCCGACATGGCCGGGGCCTCGGCAGGTCCCAGCGTTCCCGTCGCGGTCTCGAGGTCTGCGATGGAGGGCGGGGTGGCCAGCGGCGCGAGGACCTCCGGTGGGGAGCTCAGCTCGACCAGCGCGAGTCGGTCATCACGGGTGAGCGCGCCGCCGAGGGCTTGAACCGCCTCGCGCGCATCGTCGAGGTCGGGCGGGGTCGCCATGGCCGAGGACACGTCCACGGCGACGACCACGTCGACCGGACGCGGCGCCCGCTGGTGCGCGTAGGCGGTGATGCGCACGACCTGGTAGCCGCGCCGCTGCGAGGAGGCGACCGCGTCGATCTCGATGCCGACGGGAGCCGACCCCCGCTTCGTCTGGCTTGGCGGAGCCGCGAACACCTCGATGAACTCCTCGACGCGGACTTCGGCCGGACGCGGGAGCTCGCCGCGAGAGAGCGCCGCGCGGGCGAGCCCAAAGCTGGCCGTGTCGACGTCGAGCGCGAAGGCCGACCGGGGACGTTCGGTCGTGTCGATCGTGGGGCCGACGCCGTGGTCACGGAACATTCGGGGCGCGCGGGCCTGGGTCGGCGCTGCCTTGGGGTCGGCGAGGATGGGCCGGTCCCACGCGGGCGCGCTCGCATCAGCGGTGCGGGCCAGGGGCGTGGGGGCTGCTTCGGGCGCTTGAGGGGCCAAGCACAGCAGCGCTGCAAGAGCGACAGGCGGCATGAACGTCCCCGCAACGATGCCTCAGCGGGCATGGGCGCGCTCGTAAGTTTGGTCAATCACGGTCTGAGGGGCCGGTTTTGCCCCCGGTTGTGCCCAGGGAGGCACTGAAAATGCGCGGTCCCGCGCTCTGAAAGCGCAGGGTGCCGGGCGGCGTTCGGGCAGCATGACTGCCGCATTCTTGCTGTTCGCCGCGACGTCGATGGCCTCGCCCCCCGCGCAGCCCGCCCCCGTGCGGGTCTTGGCGATCGAGCTGTCCGCGGACGGGCGCGGTGGAGCGATCCGCACCGAGTCCGAGCGCCGCTCCAAAGACGATCGCGTCGTGCAGTTCGGCGAAGGCGCGTGCTCGCGCCGCACGCTGGGCGAACGCGTGCTCACCGAGCTGTTCGCGTCGATGCGATCCGGCGAACGCGTGGTGTTGGAGACCGAGCCGGTCGACGACGCCCTGTGCCTGCGTCGCGTGACCTTCGTCAGCGCCGGGCGCTGAGCTTACCCTTCGACGATCACCAGCGTGCTGCTGCGCGCCACGTCGTGCCGTACCTGCTCGGTGTCGGTCGCGGGCCAATACACGCGCACCTCGTGGATGGGGTCCGAGCCGGCCGGAATGCCGAAGTGGACCGGCTTGGGCTGCTGCCCCAAGAAGTGAGAGGCCGAGCCGACTTCGCGGGTCTGCCAGGGGCCTCCCGCTTCGGCCTGCACGCGCACGCGGGCGCCGAGGCCGTCGGCGTTGGACGTGGTGCCCTGAACCCGGACGCGGAGCCAGTCGTGGGGACCGGTGCTGTCGTTGCGAAACAGCGCGGGGGCCTCGGCATTGTTCGCGACGAGGACGTCTTGGTCGCCGTCGCCGTCGTAGTCGAACGCGAGCAGGCCGCGGGACTGCGCGACGAGGTCGAGCCCGACCTGCGCTGCGACGTCATCCCCGAACGCTCCGTCACCGTCGTTGAGCCACACGCGGTTCGGGTGCGCGACCCAGTGCGCGTAGTAGTAGCCAGACGCCATCACCAGGTCGAGGTCGCCATCGAGGTCGGGATCGAAGAAGGTCGCGCCCCAGCCCCATCCACCATCGGCGACGCCGGCCGGCTCGGCGAGCTCGGTGAATGAGCGCATGCCGTCGTTGCGGTACAGCCGGTTCTCGAGGGGCCCGCCAAAGTCGGTGATCGCGGTGACGAACCAGTCGAGGTCGCCGTCGCCGTCCATGTCCCCCAGGGTCGAGCCCATGCCGTTGTCGTCCAGGCCGACCCCGGCCGCGACCGTCCCGTCGGTGAACGTGCCGTCGCCATCGTTCCAGAACAGTCGCGAGCAGCCGAAGTCCGACGTGACGATGAGCTCGGGCCACCGGTCTCCGTCGAGGTCGGCGAACGCGGGCGCAAAGCCCCACGTGCCGGGCCATGCGTCCGCCTCGACCCAGACGAGATCGAGGTCGACGCCCGCGGCGATGGTCACGTCCTCGAAGTGCCCGGGCGCCGCGTCGCCGAGGTTGTGCAGCAAGCGGTTGTGCGAGGGGTGCTCGCCGACGCCCCCGTCGCTCATCCACTCGGTGACGAACAGATCGAGGTAGCCGTCGAGGTCGTAGTCACCAACCGCGATGCCCATGGGCACGTGCGGGTGCCCGGTCGCGACTGCGGCGCCCCGCTCGAGCCCCTGCTCGTTGAAGTGACCCGAGCCGTCGTTGATGTAGAGGTCGTGGCGAGTTCCGCCAAACGCGGTCACGTAGAGGTCTTGGTCGCCGTCATTGTCGACGTCGGCCCAGGCTGCGCTTCCGCTGCCGACGCGCCCGAGCCCGGTGAGCTCCGTCGCGTCGGCAAAGGTCCCGTCGCCTTCGTTGCGCAGCAGAAGGTCGCCGCCGTGGGTTCTAGGGACGTACAGGTCGGGATCGCCATCGCCGTCGTAGTCGCCGGCCGCAAACCCGCCGGTCATCCACTGCGCGCTGCAGAAGTTGCCCGTACCGGCCGTGGAGTCGACGAGGCAGTCCGGGGCTTCGCCAAGAGTGCCGTGGACGTGGTCGAGTCCGGCCCCGGGCGCGACGTTCGTGAAGCTGAGCGCGACGGGGGCGAGGGGGCCACCGGTCGTCGAGCCATCGTCGCTCGAACTCCCGTCGTTCGAGGTCGTGGATGAGGTCGTCGTCGCGGGCTCGGGTTGGTCGTCACCGGTTTCGGTGGCATCCGAGGACAGCCCGGAGGTGGTGGCGTCTGCGGTCGAAGCGCTGGTGGAGGTGCTGCCGGGCAAACCGGAACCACCGCCGGACGTGCTCGAGGCCGAGCCAGCGCTGACGTCGACCTCGTCGGTGGCGGGAGGCGAACCGCAGGCGCTCGCGAGCGCGGCGGTGAAGGCCACGCTCGCGAGTCCTCGAAGCGGCATCTGGCGCCTGCACGTCACGGTGTCGGGCCGTTGCCGTCGATCATCGCGTCGTTGCGATCAGATGCACAGGGCGCCGCATTCATCGGCGGCCACGTTGGCGCAGATCACGTCCCACTCCGAGTCGCAGCAGAACGAGTCGATGTCACAGACCGTGGCCTCGCAGGTCGCGTCGTCACAACCCGGCGTGCCATTCCCTTCGCAGCAGTCACTCGCGGCCGCGATGCAGCCGGACGTATCGAACCCTGCGCAGTCGGCAGCGCAGGCCAGCGTTCCGCCGCCCCCAAAGCCCTGCGTTTCGCAGGTCTCGACGCCGAGGTCGGTGCCGTCACAGACCTCGGCATCGCCGATGGCATCGTCACCGCATACGTTGCCCGATGCACACTCGGCGCATTCGGTGGCGGCCGCGTCGGCACAGACCTGGTCCCACTCCGTGTCGCAGCAGAACGGGTCGAGGGCGCAGATGGTGGTTTCGCACGTCGCGTCTTCGCACCCGGGCGTGCCGTTGTTCTCACAGCAGTCGCTCGTGCCTTCGCTGCAGCCCGAAATATCGAATGCTGCGCAGTCGGCCGCACAGGCCAGCGTGCCGCTGCCCAGGCCCTGCGTTTCACAGGACGCACCACCGAGGTCCGTACCGTCACAGACTTCGGCATCGCCGATGGCGTCATCGCCACACACGTTTGGTGCACACGCCGCGCACTCGGTCAGGGCCGCGTTGGCGCAGATCTCGTCCCACAACGTATCGCAGCAGAACGGGTCGTCGGCGCAGATGGTCGCCTCGCAGGATGTGTCCTCACAGCCGACGGTGCCATTGGCGGCGCAGCAGTCGCCGACGTTCTCCACGCAGGCAGACGTGTCGAAGCCCGAGCAGTCCGCCGCGCAGGCAAGCGTGCCGCCACCCGCGAAGCCTTGGCTTTCGCAGGTCTCTCCGCCCAGGTCGGCACCGTCGCAGACTTCGGCGCCCTCGGTGGTGTCGTCTCCGCAGACCTCCGCGACGCAGCCGCTGGTGTCGTACGCGGAGCAGTCGGCCGCACAAGCGAGCGTGCCGCCGCCCGCAAAGCCTTGGCTGAGGCAGTCTTGCCCGTTCAGGTCGGCACCGTCGCAGACCTCGGCACCCTCGACCATGTCGTCGCTGCAGACCTCGGCGATGCAGCCGGAGGTGTCGAACCCAGCGCAGTCTTTTTGGCAGGCAAGCGTGCCGCCGCCGAGGAAGCCCTGGGCGATGCAGTCTTGCCCCCCGAGGTCGTCGCCGTCGCAGACGTCCTTGCCGTCGATCGCACCGTCGCCGCAGGTCACGAGGACGCAGCCGCTGGTGTCGAAGGTGCAGTCGGCCCCGCAGGCGAGGTCGCCGACGTCGAAGCCGGCCGAGGCGCAGTCGGCCCCGCCAAGGTCGACGCCGTCGCAGTCCTCGCCGTCGTCGAGCAGGTCGTTGCCGCAGAGCTCTTCGCCGCCGCTCGACTCTTCGCCGCCGCCGCTCGACTCTTCGCTGCCGGTCGTCGGATTGCCGCTCGTCGAGCCCCCACTCTCGTCGGCACCGGTTTCATCGACGCCCGTGGTCGGGCGCCCCGTCGTCGGGTCATCGGCTGTGGTGGTGCCATTCGAGGTGGCATCACCCACGGTCGGATCCGGTGTGACGGTGGTGAGCGAGGTGTTGGCAGTCGTGGTCTCCTCGCCGCCCGTCGTGGGCGTCGAGGGGATGTCCGGGAGGGCAGGCGTCAGGCCGTCGGTGCATGCGGACGCCGTCAAAAACAGCGCTCCTGCCAATCCTAACGTCGTCCAGGAAGAAGGTCGTCGTCGCGTCATGTGTCCCCGTCCCGGACGCTACAGAAGCGGACCGCGGGACGGAAGTGTTTCTCGACATCAACCCGCTCTCACGCGCCAAGCCGCGCGCGCAGTTGCGAAGCCGCGCGTCGAACGTCTCAGAACGAATCACCCCGTGGCCTCGAGGGGCCTACATGACCCTAGAGGTCATGCATCTCGGTACGCGTGAACCGTGGCGTCTTCGCTGAACTCGGGGGAAAACCCAGTGGCGTCCTTGAACTCTGCGCTGTCGATCACGACCGGGTACTTCACGTGCTCGAGGGCGCCGCGAGGCAGCTGCGGAAGGCCGAACCGACCCAGCGCCGCACGGAAGAGCGGCTCGGGGATCGGAAGATTCTGACGGCCGGCCTCACGGATGACGACCGACAGCGGGACCGGCGGGGGGCCGGCGACGTTGTAGACGCCACGCAGCGACTTGGTCAGCGCCAAGACGATCGCTCGCGCGGCGTCCTGCTCGTGCAAGAACTGAAACAGCGGGTCGAAGCCCAGTACGGTGGGGACCCGAGGCCCGCGCAAGAACGCCGCGAGGGTGCCTTGGCGAAGGGGGCCGAGCGTGTAGCAGCACCGCAGCACGGCGGTATCGATCTCGGGATGACGCCACAGCGTTGCGCCGGCATAGAGGTCCGCGGCGACCAGGTCCGAGAGCTCGGGGAACGTGTGCACCGCCATCGGAGGCTCCGCCTCGGTGTGGTACAGGGGGGAGTCGGGGGCGGCGCCGTAGTAGGTGTGCCGCCCAACGAAGATCGCCTGCTTCACGCCGTAGCGGTGGCAGTGCTCGAAGAACGCCTGCGTTCCCTTGAGGTTGATGCGGTAGCGGTCCTCGCTGCGGTGCGTGAGGTGTGTGACCGTGGCCATGTGGATGACGGCCTCGGGCTGCTGCGTGCGGAACACGTCTTCGGCAGGACGCTTGCGGATGTCCGCTTGGTACACCTTGATGCCTTCGGGCGGGTGATACCAGGCGCGGCGATCGAGGCCGATGACCTCGTGGCCATGCGCGAGCAGCTGCTGGGCGACGAGGCGACCCATGTGTCCGGCGACGCCGGTGACGAGCACTTTCATGAGAGCTTAACCTCTGCGGCCGTGATCTCTCCTTCGCGCAGGGCCCGGCCCTGGGTGATCAACGCCGCGATCTTGGACTTGATGTGTTCGACGTGGCCCCCGATGACCTCGTCGGTGTCGGTCGCGCTGCCCTCGAGCATGACGGGCTCGCCGTAGAGAATCTTGAAGCGGACGGGCAGGGGAATCGCCAGGCCGTAAGGCGTGACGGGGATGTACGGCAGGCCGACGCGCTTGCCGAGGCCGTAGAGGTTCGCGACGGTTGGAATCGCCTCACCGCCGCCGACGAAGGCGACCGGGACGATCGGCGTCGCGGTGGAGAGCGCCAGCCGGACGAAGCCGGTCCCGAACGAGACGAGGGAGTCTCGCTCCCGATAGAGCTTGGCCGTTCCGCGGGCGCCCTCGGGAAAGACCATCAGCAGGCGATCGTCTTCGAGCAGCCGAATGCAGTGCTCGGGCAGGCCCGCGAACTGACCGAGGCGGTTCGAGAAGTTGGCGACGAAGGGCACCTTCTGCAGGAACTTCTCCGCCATGCCCTGAGCCAGACGGGGAGGGTTCATCTCCAAGAAGGCCGACGCGACGACCATGAGCGCGTCGATGGCCCAGCCGCCGGAGTGGTTGCCCACCAGCATGGCGCGGCCCCGACCGGGAATGTTGTGAACGCCAACGCACTCGATGTCGAAGTAGCGCTGGTAGAGGAACTGCAGCAGCGTGAAGAACTTGGCGAGCTCCTTCTTGTCCACGCCGTACGGGTCGACCCCGTGTCGGGAGAACGGGAGCTCGAGCTCGTCCACGCGCCGCGCGATCGATGGGGCGGTCGGCAGCGGAATTAGGCTCGGCGGAATCATGGCGGGCGGGCGCTTCTTCATGAGGATCGCAGGGATCGCGACGCCGCGCCACAGGCCACGCGGACGTGGTACGAACCACGTCATGCATCGGGTGCTCTTGGGGTGTGTGGTGATTGGCTCTCTCGCGATGGGCTGCGGGTCCCTGCGGCAGAACATGCGCAACCAGTTCCTGTCGTATCGCGGCGCCTGGCAGTGCGACGGCGGTAAATGCAAGATGCCGGCGATGAAGCGCTCGACCAAGCAGCACCGCGAGGGCGAGACCGACGTCACCCACGTCACGATGCACAACCAGGTCGCGATGGTGTTCAACGCCGGCGCGCCGCCCGAGTCGTTCACGGCACGCATCGCCTGCGGGGGAGACTCCGCCGACGTGCCGGCCGAGCGCATCAAGGCCCCCGGGCAGCACGGCATCGGTGGGCAGTCCGACTCCTACGTGATCTTGGTGCGCGCCAAGGACTACGCGTTCGGCGAGAGCTGCAAGCAGTTCCGCGTGAAGGCCCACGCCACCTGGGAAGGTGGCTCGAAGACCTACGACGCCGAAGCCGGCCTCGAGCCGCAGTAGCGGGTCTGCGATGTCGCGGCGGCTCGGCTTCCTCTTCGCGCTGTACGTGTGCCAGGGGCTGCCCGGTGGCTTTCTCGCCGTCGTGCTTCCGGTCGTGCTTCGCGAGCAGGGACTCGACCTCAAGACGATCGGCCTCGCCTCGGCCCTGTCGCTGCCGTGGGTGCTCAAGGTCTTCTGGGCGCCGCTCGTCGACCGCTACGGCTTCGAGCGCTTCGGTCGTCGCCGCACGTGGCTGGTGCCGGCGCAGCTGGGCATGCTGTGCGTGACGCTCGGGCTCTCGGGTGTCGAACCCAAGGACGACCTGGGCCTGGTGGTCTGGCTGTTTCTGCTGCTCAACGTGTTTTCGGCCACGCAAGACATCGCGGTCGACGGATGGGCGGTGAGCCTGCTCGAAGGAGAAGACCTCGGACCCGCCAACGGGGCGCAGGTAGCCGGCTTCAAGGTCGGCAACCTGCTTGGCGGCGGCGTCTTGGTGGGCTTGCTCGGCGTTATCGGCTGGTCTGGTGACTTCTGGGTGATGGCGGGGATCATCGCCGCCGTACTGGTGCTTGTCCTGGCGACGAAGGAGCCCGCGAGCCCGCGTCCGCCTCCGCGCAACGTCATGCGCGAGCTGTGGCAGTCGATTCGACGCCAGGGGGCAGCGTTTTGGGGGTTCATCGTATTCGCCAAGTTCGGGGAGACGTTCGGCGGCGCGTTGACCAAGCCCCTCCTGGTCGACCGCGGCTACACCAAGGAGATGATCGGGCTGCTCGACGGCCTCGTCGGCGCGCTCGCGGTGATTGGGGGCGCCGCGCTCGCGGGTGCGCTGGTCAAGCGCCGCGGGTGGGCCTGGGTGCTGACCCGCTTCAGCGTCGTGCAGGGCGTCGCTCTGATTGCGCTGGGGATCGCGTCGTCCGGCACCCTGCCGGTGGCGGTCTTCGTCCCGATCAACGTGGTCGAAGCCGCGGGCGGCGGGGGTGTGGCGGTTTGCGTGTTCGCGCTCGCGATGGGCCGCGCCGACAAGAGCATCGGCGCGTCCGACTTCACCGCAAGCCAGGTGTTCTACATGGCGGGCGCGTTCTTGGCCGCGCCCCTGGGCGGCGCCTTGGGTGATGCGTCCGGATACGTGCCGGTGATGTGCCTCTCGGGGGCGATGGCGTTGGGGCTCGGCCTGCTCGCGCCCGCGGCGGGCCGCCGCTTCGATACACTGCAGTCGTGAGCCATCCGATGCAGCCCGTGGTGTTCGACCAAACCGACCCACGGGAGCGCGGGCGGGCGCACGGGGAGCTGTGGCGCGACGAAGTGGGGGCGCTGGCCGATCTGCGGCTGGGTCTGACCGTGCGGCGCAGCCGCTTCGCCTCTACCGCCGACGTCCTCACGGCGGCCGGGGCCCACGTGGCCGTGCTCGAGCAGCACCTGCCGGATCTTCATGCGGAGCTGCTCGGTATTGCCGAAGGCTCCGGCCAAAGCGCCGAGGCAATCGTGGTGCTCAACCACTACACGGACCTTCGCGACGTACCGCCGTCGCTGCTCGACCTCCCCGAGACGGAGCTCGAACCGGGCGACCCCGGCGGCTGCACGGCGATCTACTTCACGGGGATCGAAGGGCCCATCCTCGGGCAGACCTGGGACATGCACGCGACGGCCGAGCCGTTCGTACGCATGATGTCGATCGAGCCTGCCGGGACTGGCCGCCAGACTCTGTGCTTTACGCTGACGGGGTGCCTGGGCATGGCGGGGCTCGGACACGACGCAGTGGGCGTGACGATCAACAACCTGTCGTCGACGGATGGCAGCATCGGGGTCGTCTGGCCTGCCGTCGTGCGGGCGATGCTCGACGCGTCGTCGGCCCAGGAGGCGCGCGCGCGCCTGCTCGAGATCCCGCTGTCGAGCGGGCACTACTACACGATCGCCGACGGTCGCGACTTCTTCGGCTACGAGACCAGCGGCCAGCTCAAGGTGCTGACGCAGACCGGCCCCCGTGCGGCGCACCTGCACACCAACCACTGCTTCGATCCGGTCCTTCGCCAGCGTGAAGCCGTGCCGCGCTTGAGCACCACGTTTCATCGGCTGAACATGGCCACGACGCTCTACGCTCAGCAGCGGCCGTCCACGCTCGATGAGCTTTGGAACATTCTGGGCAGCCACGACGGTGACCCCGCGAGCCTGTGCACGCACCAAGACGAAGTGCACGGCGACGACGCGTTCTCCCGGACGTGCGGACGCGTGGCGATGCGGCTTCGGACCGGTGAGGTTCGAGCGTCGCGCGGGTGCTCCAAGCTCGACGCGGGCACGGACATCACCATGCAGCACTACAACGCGCCGCCCGAGCTCCCGCCGGGCGCGCTCTCGCGCTTTGCTACACTCCCGTTCAAGTGAGTGACGCTGCCCCCGACGCGTATGGCGATCGGCTGCCCCGCAAGCTCGGCCTCGCCTCGGGCATCGCGGTGGTCGTGGGTTCGACGATCGGCAGCGGCATCTTCCGGACGCCCGCCGCGGTCGCAGAGCGCATCGACAGCCTCTGGTTCTTTGCCGCCGCGTGGATCCTCGGCAGCGTCGTCGCGTTGGCCGGCGCGCTGACCTACGCGGAACTCTCCGCAATGATGCCGCGCACCGGGGGCGTGTACGTCTACGTTCGCGAGGCGTTCGGCAAGCTCCCGGCCTTCTTGTTCGGCTGGGCGCAGCTGTTGATTTTGCGACCGGCCGCCTACGGGGCGATCGCGATTACCAGCGCGGAGTACCTGTGGCGCTGCTTCGGCATCGATGGGAGCAGTGCGGCGTGGGGAGGCCCGCTCTCGATCGCTCAGATCACGGCGATCGGCATGGTCGCGCTCGTCGGCATGCTCAACGTTCGCGGCGTGGAGCTGGGGGCGTTCGTGCAGAACACCAGCACGGTGCTCAAGTCGGGCGCGCTGCTCCTGCTCATCGTGTTGGGACTCGTGTTCATCGCGAGCGGCCGCGGCGAGGGCATCAGCGTCGCGCCGGCCTCATCGGCGTCCACGTCGATGCTCAGCGCCTTCGGCCTCGCGATGATCCCGGTGCTCTGGTCGTACGACGGCTGGAGCGACGTCGGGTACGTCAGCGGCGAGATCAAGGACCCTGCGCGCAACCTGCCGCGGGCGTTCATCCTCGGCACGGCAGCCGTGGGGGGCCTGTATCTCGCCGTCAACGCGGCGTACTTGTTCGTCGTGCCGCTGCACGAGATGCCGGGCCGCGAGCTGATCGCAGCCGACGTCGCCTCGGCGGTGATGGGCAGCGCAGGGGTCGTCTTCGTGTCGGCTGCGGTTGCGGTGAGCACGTTCGGCACGCTGAACGGCTCGATGATGACCGGGCCGCGGATCTTCTTTGCGATGGCCGAAGACGGGCTGTTTTTCGAGCGCCTCGCAAAGGTGGAGCCGCGCTTCGGGACCCCCGCAGCCAGCATCGTGCTCGCGGTTGTGCTGGGCGGGGTGTTCGTCTCGGTCCGCACGTTCGCCCAGCTCGCGGACGCCTTCGTCATCGGGATCTGGCCGTTCTACGCGCTGGGCGTGCTCGCGATTTTCGTCCTTCGCAAGCGCCAGCCGGACCGCGAGCGACCCTACCGAGCGTGGGGCTATCCGTGGCTGCCGATCGTCTTCCTCGGTGGCGCGACGTTCGTGCTCGGCAACTACCTGGTCACGCAGCCCATGACGTTCTTGGGCAACGTCGCGGTGATCCTGACGGGGGTGCCGGTCTACCTGTACTGGTCGAAGCGCAACGCCCGACGGGCCTCAGCCGACGGCGATGGCGACGGCGCCCATGAGCACTAGATAGACGACGAAGCCCTGCACGCGGCCTTTGCCGACCAGGTAGAGCAGGCCGCGGAGTGAGAGCAGGCCGACGACCAGGCTCGCGACGAAGCCCGCGACGAACGGGACGACCGGAATGGTGCCGGCCGCCGCATCGTCGCCGAGCACGTCGAGCACCTCTTTGGCCGACGCGCCGCCGACCGCGATGAGGCTGATCAGGAACGAGAACCGGGCCGCACGGGCGCGGTCGAGGCCGACGGCAAGTCCGGCCGCGATGGTGGTGCCGCTGCGCGAGATGCCGGGCAAGACCGCGAGCACCTGACACAGGCCGATGATGATCGCCTGCTTGGCGGTGGGGGGCTCTTCGCCGCCATCGCCGTCGCCGCGGCCGTCGCGGAACGCAAAGAACAAAATCGCGGCGGTGACGAGCAGCGCGACGCCGACGAGCCGAACTTCGCCCTCCATCGAGACTACGAGTCCTTCGACCGCGGGTATGAGGACGATGCCGAGCGGAAGCGAGGCCAGCAGCATCATCAACAGGCGCCGCCGGTCGGCGGTGTCTTCGGTCGACTTGGTCAACACGCGCAGCAGGTTCAACACGTCGCTGCGATAGACCCACAGCACCGCGATGAGGGTGCCGGCGTGCAGCACGATGTTGAATCGGTGGCCGGCGGACTCGGGGTCGATGCCCAGCCACGCCTGCCCCAAGGACAGGTGCCCCGAGGAGCTCACCGGCAGGAACTCGGTGGCCCCTTGAATGGCGCCGAGGAGGATCGCAAAGCCCACGGTGAGGGCCGCAGGCGCGGCGTCTGCAGCCCACGCGGGCGCCGCCACGCCGAAGACGAGCAGGGCGAGCAGGCCCGCGATACCGTACCCTCGATGGCCGTGGGCATCGTAGGCGTGCTGGTCGGGCTGGTGCTCGTCGTTCAGGGGACGGCGTGGCTCGGTGGGGCGCACGTCGGCGCGCGTCGACGAATGCAGGGCACCCTCGCGGCTCCGCTGGGGTTGCTGGTGGTGCTGGTGTCCCTGCTGCACGTCCTCGTCCCCGGCTTCTTCGACGGTTGAGACCGACCCGCTCCTTCATGGGTCGGGCCGATGCCGAGTCTTCTACGCGTTGGACTTGGGGTCGTGCAAGGGCACCACCTCGGCCAGCTCGCCCTCGATCGGGTCGCTGGGCGGGTCGAGCGTCCGGCCACGGGCCCAAAGGTGGTGCTCAATGGCCCGCAGGAGCTCGCGCGTGGTGGGTCGCTGGAGCGCGCTCACGAAGAACGCTCGCGTGATCTCGAGCCGCACGCCGCGGCGACGGCTGCGGAGCGTCTCGATGTCCGCGTCGAGCAGCTGGTCGCACTTGTTGTAGACGACGAACCGCGGAACGGAGCCGGCATCGAGGTCGCCCAGGATTTTCTCGACGGTCTCGATCTGCTGGTCTTTGTCGGGGTCGGTCGCATCGACGACGTGCAGAAGAAGGTCGGCGTCGGCAACTTCCTCGAGCGTGGCGGAGAACGCCTGCATCAGGGCAGGCGGCAGGTCTCGAATGAAGCCGACGGTGTCGAGCATCACGATCTCTCGCTCGTTGGGGAATCGGATGCGCCGGACGGTCGGGTCGAGCGTTGCGAAGAGCTTGTCTTCGGCGTCGACGTGCGACTGCGTCACGGTGTTGAGCAGGGTGCTCTTGCCGGCGTTCGTATAGCCGACGATGGCCACGACGGGCACGTTGTTGCGCTGTCGCCGAGCTCGCTTCTGGTCGCGCTGCTTCTTCAGACGCTTGAGACGACGCTCGAGGTCGTTGATGCGGTCGTTGGCACGCCGGCGGTCGATTTCCAGCTTGGACTCACCGGGGCCTTGCCCGCCGATGCCGCCGGCGAGGCGCGACATCATGGTGCCCTTGCCGACCATCTTCGGCAGGTTGTAGCGGAGCTGCGCCAGCTCGACCTGCAGCTTTCCGTCGGCACTCGCCGCGTGCTTGGCGAAGATGTCGAGGATGAGCATGGTGCGGTCGATGACCTTGAGGTCGGTCAGGTCCGCGATCGTGCGGGCTTGGGCCGCGGTGAGCTCGGGGTCGCAGATCAGCACTTCGACGTCCTGCTCGAGCGCGCGGATGAGGACCTCGCGAAGCTTGCCCGAACCGAGAAACGTGCGCGGGTCGGGGTGGGGGCGGCGCTGTTTCACGAGGTCGATGAGCGCGACGCCAGCGGTCTGGCACAGCTCTCGAAGCTCGTTGATGCGGGCCTCGACGTGTGGGCCTCCGCCGTGGACGACCATGGCCATCGCCCGTGTGCCGTCGACCTCGGCGCGAGCGCGGGCGGTCGCGGCCACGAGTTCGGCTTCGCGGTCCCGAACGAACGTGTCGAACGGGACCGGGAGGTCGCCGCGCGTGTGGCCCACGACGTCGGGGTCCAGCAGCGAGAGCGGGACGCGGGGTAGGACGGCGGTGGTGAAGGTTTCCCGCGCGCCCGGAGGCGGCGGCGCGAGCGTGGCGACGTCGACCGTCACGCCGGCGGGACCGCGGTGAATCGAGGCGACGAGGTCGAGCCGCAGCTTGGCGAGGTCGGCAAGCTCCTCGCGGTCGAGGCCTTGGGCGACGAGGTGCGTGAGCACGAGCCGAATGCCTCGCAGGCGACCCGCGACGCCGCGGACCCGGTCGAACTCGGGCAGCTGCATGCTGTGGGCGTCGCCGAGAATGACCGAGGTGACGCGGCCGCGGCGGTCGAGGAACAGCCCGACGCGACGGTTGAGCTCGAGGGCCACCTCCAGCATGTCGCGCGCGAGCGCGGCACCGACCACGCGGTCGGGAAGCACGGTTCGTTCCCCAAGCTTCTGCAGCAGCCGAACGTGGCTGGGCTTGAGGCTGGAAGTATCTCCGTGGAGCTTGGTCACCGCGATCCGTCCTGGTCATACGCGCACGAGCGCGCGGACACGCGGCGTAGCACGCCGAATGTTCCGCGTCGAGGCGACCTGCGCGGCGCGCTCAGGCTTGCGGCGCGGCGCCGTCGAGCACCTTCAGCGCGATCGCCAGGGCCTGCGAGGCACGCCGCTCGGCATCTTTGCGCGAGGAGAGCTCGCCGTCGCGGGCTTGAATGTCGGCGTTGAGCTGCTCGCGCTGCGCCTTGAGGGCATCGAGCTCGGCGGTGACCGCCTCCAGCTCGGACTGCTGCGCGTCGAGCTTGGCCTGCATGCCGGAGACCTCTTCGGCCGCGCGGGCCTGCTCGTCGGCTACGTCCTGCTTGAGCTTGTCGCGCTCGGCCTGGGCCGACTCCTCGGCTTCGGTGATCGTCGCGCGCAGCTTCTCGACCTCGCCACGAGCATTGCGCTCGACCTCTTCGGCGTCGGCCTTCACCTTCTCGAGCGCCGTGCGGTGCTGCGTCTCCGCGAACTCGATCTCGGCTTGGTGCTCGGTGGCTTGGGCGGCGATGGCCTTGGCGACCTCGGCGTTCGTGGCCTGCTCCGCTTCTTCGAGCTTCGTCTGCAGGTCGGCGGCCGCCTGCGCCTTGATCGATTCGATGTCCGCATTCGCGGTCTCGAGCGCGGTGATCTTCTCCGCGACGTCGCTGTTGACGGCTTCGAGTGCGGCCTTGGTCTCCGTCAGCTCGGCCTCGAGCGCCCCGGCGCGCGTCTGTGCTTCGGAAACCTGCTCCCCGAGCTGTTCGGACGCCTGCTGGGCGGCGTTGAGTTCGTTGCGGACGGCATCGAGCTGCGACGTCACCGACGCGGACGCTGCCGCGGCTTCGTCCTTGGCGGAGAGGGCGGCCGAGAGCTGGTCCTCGAGATCCTTAGTCTTCTTCTGCGCGTGGTCGAAGCGGGTCTTGAGTCCCTCTTCGCGCTTGAGGATCGTGTTCTTGTCTCGAAGCGCAGCCTTGGCCTGCTCCTGCGAAGTCAGCTTCGTCTCTTCGAGGCCCAGCAGCTTCTCTTCGAGGTCACCGATCTGCGAAAGCAGCTCCCGGTTCTTGTGCTTCGCGTCGAGGACGGCGCGCTCTTGCGACTCGAGGTCGTCCTTGAGCGAGAGGATCTCGCGGTTCTTCGCGTTGAGCTGCGACTTGAGCTGGATGACTTCGCGCTGCGCTTTGAACTCGGTCTGTGGCGTGGCGTCGCCTTCATCGAGGTCGGCCAGACCGACGGGCTCCGCGTCGGGTTCGGCAGCGAGCTCGGGCTCCGCCTCGAGTGCAGGCTCTGGCTCTGGCTCGAGCTCTGGCTCTGGCTCTGGCTCTGGCTCGAGCGCCGGCTCGGGCTCTGCTTCCGCCGGCGCGTCGTCGTCTTCGTCGCCCATCAACGCGTCGAACGCAGCGTCGGTCTCTTCGCCCAGGTCGGGCGTGGGGGCAGGGGCCTCATTCGTCTCGGGCTCGTCGTCCATCTCCGCAAACTCTTGGTCGAACTCGTTCATCTCGAGCCCCGCGTCCGAGGCGTCGTCGCTGCTGCCGTCATCGTCGCCGTCGAGGTCGTCGAGGTCGACGTCGAGCGCGGTATCGGATTCGTCGGGGGCCGGGGCAGCGTCCGCGTCACCGATCTCGACGAGCGTGCGGACGGCTTCGACGAGCGTGGTGTCCGCGAAGGGCAGCTTGAGGTACTCGTCGGCGTGCGTCTTCAGGTTGCGATGCTGGTTGAAGACGTCGTCGGAGACGCCGGATGCATACATCACCAGCGGGATGCCCTTCGTGTCGTCACTTCGGCGGAGCTTGTTGCAGACCGAAAATCCCGAAACGTTGGGCAGCTCGACGCGCAAGAAGATGATGTCGGGGGCGGAGGCCCGAGCGATCGACATCGCCTCGGGGGCGTCTTGCGTGGCGGTGAACTCGAAGCCGTACGACTGCAGCGTCGCCTCGATGTTTGTGGTTGCATCCTGATCGGCGTCGATGATCAGCGCTGAAAACACGTCGCGAGACTATCCCGCCGTTCGCGCCGATCCAACTAGAATCCCCGACCGAAGCCGCATCGAATGCGGACCCGGACGGGGACTGGACGGCCGTGTAGCCCTGGAGCTGAGGGCCGGGGCTCAGCGGCGGGGGTCGGCGGCGAGCTGGTGGGCGAGGTCCAGCAGCATCGTGAAGTCCGGCGAGTCGACGTCGAGGCTTCGCCCGCCGCTTCCGCCTTCGAGCGTGAGCAGGTGGGCAACGCCACCGTGCTCGAAGTGAAGCTCCGGTTCGCCGGACGCGGCGTGACGGATGATGTAGGGCTGACCCTGGAAGACGACCCTGGCGCCTTTGGGTGCGGGACCGCCGACCGGCCGCTGCTGATCGATGATGTGGTGGGCACGGCCCTCGTGAGCGTTGACCCGGTACCGCAGACGCGCGCCGAGGCCGTCATCGCCCTTGCGGTCCAGGCGAGCCCCGACCAGCTGCACGCGCTCCGGGCTTCGTGGAGCGACCTGAAGCGGGAACTCGAGCTGCGGTTGAAGCTCGGAGAGCGAGGGCAGCTCGGCCGTGGGCGCAGCCGCGACCGCTTCCTTCGGTGCAACGGCCTGCACGCTGCCGAGGTGCGCATCGCGCAAGGTCGTCTGCGTCATCGCGGTGGAGAGGCCCGTTGCCGGCATGGTCTGGACCGGTTCGAGGCCGCCACGTGCGACGAGGAACAGCCCCGCTGCAACGGCCGCGGCGGGGACCATCACGAGCCCGCCCTTGAACAGGTCGGTCGAGCGAGCGCGCATGCGGGCCCACAGGCTCGGTGGGGCGTCGGGCAGAGCCGCGGCGGCTTCCTCGCGGTCGACGTCGTCCAAAGACAACAAAACCCGCGCCCGCAGAGCCTGCGGGGCGGGTTCACGCTCGACGGCGCGGAGGGTGGCGCGCACCCACATCTGCTCCGACACGGCAGCCCGGCATGCGTCGCAGTCTTCGAGGTGATCGGAGACGCGACACGCTTCGGCGTCAGCAAGCTCGCCGTCGACGTGGGGCTGAAGGAGGGCAGCGACCTCGCTGCATTCGGACCGGATGTTTTCCAAGCTCATGCGGTGCCTCGCTTACGGTAGGCAGACATCGAGACGGTCTTGCCGTCGGCATCTTCACCCTTGCCATCAGCCTTTTTGGCTTCCGGCTTGGGCTCGGGCTCCACCAGGCCCAGCTCGGACGCATGGTCCTTGAGCAGCTTGTGCAGCAGGCGGCGGCCCCGGTAGATGCGCGACATGACGGTGCCGATCGGGCAGTCCATCACCTCTGCGATCTCTTTGTAGGCGAGGCCTTCGAGGTCCGCGAGCATCACCGCGGTGCGGTAGTCCTCGGGGATGGTCTCGAGCGCGGCCATGATGCGCTCGCGGGTGAACCGCTGCGCGGTGGCGGCTTCGGGGCCCGGGACCTTGGCCGTGGGATGGCCGACGGCGGCTTCGGAGCCCAGCGAGCCCAGCTGCGCCTCGAGATCGCTCTTGGCGGAGCGGCGGCGGTTGCTGCGGTGGTAGCGGTTGATGAACGTGTTGCGCAGGATGGTGAACATCCAGGCTTTGATGCTCGTGCCCGCTTTGAACGTGTGCCAGAAGCGATAGGCGCGAACGTACGCGTCTTGGACCAGATCCTCGGCCTCCGCCGGGTTACGGGTGAGGCGGAGCGCGGCGCCGTACATGGCGTCGAGCTGGGGAAGCGCGGTTTTCTCAAACTCCTGACGAGCGGTTGGGTCCATTAGCGTGTCCCCGATACAGGGCGGCGCGCGGGGCTATTCCGTCCAGGTGGGGCAATCGTCCACTTTTTCGCCGATTGCTGCCACCAGTCCGCGCGTACTGCGCGATCGCGTTGTTTGCGCGGGTTTCGCGACGCGGTGGCGCGGCTATCCTCCGCGCTCCATGAGCGCCACGCCCGATGTGTACCGCAGCCCCCTGGGGACCCGCTACGCCACCGCCGCGATGGTGGACAACTTCGGCGACCGCCGCCGTATTCGGCTGTGGCGAGAACTTTGGATCGCGCTGGCCTCGGGGGAGCGCGAGCTCGGCCTGGACATCGACCAGGCTGCCATCGACTCGATGCGTGCGCACATCGACGAGGTCGACTTCGATCGCGTCGCCGTGCTGGAGGCCAAGTTCCGCCACGACGTGATGGCGCATGTCCACCACTTCGGTGAACGCGTCGGCCCCGAAGCGGAGAAGGTCATCCACCTCGGCGCGACGAGCTGCTACGTCGCCGACAACGCCGAGCTCGTGATGATCCGCGACGGCATCGACCTGCTGATCGACCGGCTGCACTGCGTGCTCACCCAGCTGCGCGCGTTCGCGGTCGAACACCGCAGCCTCGCGACGCTGGCGTACACGCACTTTCAGCCGGCGCAGCTCACCACGGTCGGCAAGCGCTGCACGCTGTGGATGCAAGACCTCGCCTACGACCTCGAGTCGCTCGCGGCGCTCAAGGAGCGGCTGCCGATGCGCGGGGTCAAGGGAACGACGGGCACGCAGGCCTCGTTCTTGGCGCTGTTCGACGGTGACCACGACAAGGTGCGCCAGCTCGACGAGAAGGTCGCGGCGGCGATGGGCTTCAGCCATACCGTGCCCGTCAGCGGCCAGACGTATCCGCGCAAGTTCGACACCTGGGTGCTGTGCGTGCTCGCGGACCTGGCGGGCTCGGCCTCGAAGTTCGGCGCCGATCTTCGGCTGCTCTGCCACAAGCGCGAGGTCGAGGAGCCGTTCGGCAAGAACCAGATCGGCAGCAGCGCGATGGCCTACAAGCGCAACCCGATGAAGAGCGAGCGCATCTGCTCGCTTGCGCGGTTCGTGCAGTCGCTGGCCGCCAACCCGATGCAGACGCATGGCAACCAGTGGTTCGAGCGTACGCTCGACGACAGCGCGAACCGGCGGCTCGTGATCACCGAGGCCTTCTTGGCGGTAGACGGCATCATGAACCTGCTTGCCGACGTGACGCAGGCGATGGTCGTGTATCCGGCGGTGATCGGGGCCAACCTCGAGCAGGAGCTGCCCTTCATGGCGACCGAGAACGTCATCATGCGCGGCGTCAAAGCGGGTGAGAGTCGGCAGGACCTGCACGAGCGGATCCGGGTGCACTCTCATGCCGCGGCCCGGGTCATGAAGGAAGAGGGCAAGCCCAACGACCTCGTGGCTCGCATGCGGGCCGACGACGTGCTCACGACGCACGTCACCGACGACGTCATCGACCCGGCGCGCTACGTCGGTCGCGCGCCCGAGCAGGTCGACGCCTTCTTGACGGAGTTCGCCGACCCGATGCTGGAGCGCTTCAGCGCCCACGCGGGCAAGTTCGCGCCTCGCGTGCGCGTCTGAGCGCAGCAGCGGCCGGCTTCGGTCCGGGCCTGGGCCCACAGGTTCGGGCCCACCCGCCGATGAACCGAGCATGTCGCTCGCGGTGCGTCGCGTTGGGTGGGTTTTTCCTTTGCTGCTCGGAGGCTGCATCGAAGCGCCTTCGTTCGAGTTTCCCAGCGCGACGAGTTTCGACCCGTTCGAGACCGACGGCGCGCCGTATGATCCGACGTTCGATCCCGACGACGTGCCCGGCGACGATGCTGGGGGAGACGGCGAGGGCGACGGAAGCGGGGACGGGGACGGGGGCGCAGACGCATCCTCCTCGGATGGGTCGACGAGCGGAGGCGATGACCCCACGACCGGGGCACCCGACCCGACGACCGGCGACGGTGGTGAGACCGGCGAGCCGAGCGAGCCAGACCCGTTCCCGCCCTCGGAGCCGTTCGGAGACGACGCGGACGAACTGTCGCTGGTCGGTACGTGGACCGTGGCGTGGAACCCCGACAACACGCCGAGCTGGACGCTGCAGATTAGCGAGTCGGGGGCGTTCTTGTGGAGCGAGGTCGGGCCTGGCTGCGCGCAAGAGGTCGCGGCCTCGGGTCGCCTCTGGACCGAAGACGACGTGCTCGTGATGCACGTCGAGACGTGGAACAAGCGCGACCCGTGGCCGATGGAGGCCGTGGTGGGAGAGTCACTCGCGCGTCCGTTCCAGATGCGGATGAACTACGCGAGCGCCTTGGACGGCTTGAGCATCACGGGCCCCGGCACGCTGGTGGACCTGTTCCCGTGGGAGGGGCGCGTCTACACCCGGGATGTCCCGGGCACCGGCCCCGCGGGCTCGTGGACCGCGTTCGCCGAGCTGTGGGCGCTTCGCGACGGCGACGTGGAGGCGACGCCGATCGTGCGCGACACCTTCACGCTCGACGCCGGTGCAGGGGCACAAGCCACGATGCGGAGCGTTCGCGCGTGGACGTTCAACGATCCTCCGATCGAGGAGGCGCCCGTGGTGACGACTGGATCTTGGTACAACCAAACCCCGGGCCAGCCGCTGGGCATGAGCTGGGTTGCCGGCGTGACCCACCTGTACGACGAGGCACGCCTCGCCGCGTTTGCCGACGACCGCGTGCTCTACAAGGGCCCGCCAACGTCTTGCCCCTAGCAGCCTGTGGTGCAACCCATCACTCGCCTCCGAACCTGAACAACCTCTTGGGAATTCACAGCTAGCAGTTAGCCGAGCGCGTCGGTGAGGGCTGCCTCGAGCTCAGCGTGCTCGAAGGCGAAGCCCGCCGCGCGCAGGCGCGTGGGGACGACGCGCTGGCCCTGCAGCAGGATGTGGTCGGCCATCTCGCCGAACGCCGCTCGCAGGGCGAACTTGGGCACGGGCAACACGGTGGGGCGGCCGAGGACCTTGCCCAGCGTCTTGGTGAAGTCGCGGTTGGGCACGGGAGTGGGCGCGGTGACGTTGTACGGGCCGCTGCAGTTCGCGTCGTCGAGCACGTAGAGGATCGCTCGGACGACGTCCTCGAGGTGAACCCACGACATGTACTGGTCTCCGTCCCCGAGGCGCCCGCCGACGCCCAGCTTGAACGCGGGCAGCATCTTGCCCAGCGCGCCTCCGCCGACGCCGAGCACGGTGCCCAGCCGAAGCCGGGCGACCCGTACGCCCAGCGCTTCGGCTTCGACCGCTTCGGCCTCCCACGCCGCGCAGACGTCGGCGAGGAAGTCCGTACCTGCGGGGGCGTCTTCGTCGAGCTCAGTGCCGCCGGGCGTGCCGTAATACCCCACGGCCGAGATCGAGACGAGCGTGGCCGGCCGCGGATCGGCGGCCTTCAGCGCCTCGACGACGCGGCGCGTGCCCTCGACCCGGGACGCCTTGATTCGCGCCTTGCGAGCGTCGGTCCAGCGACCGCTGGCGATGTTCTCACCCGCGAGGTGGACGACCGCGTCGAAGCCGGAGAGTGCGTTCGATGGCGTGAAGCCGTCGGCGGTGGACCAGCGCAGCGCGGCGTCACCACTGCGTCGCGCGGCGACGGGTTCATCGCCGCGGGCGCGCAGGGCCTCGGCGAGGGCTCGACCGACAAAACCGCTGGCACCGGTGATCGCGACGCGCATGGGTCCGCCTTAGCATCGCGGCGCCGCGATGTCGCTGCCGCCCCGCTCAGCGGTCCACACAGACCCGCAGGCGGCCTTCGCCGTCGCGGATGAACGGCACCTCGAACACGGTTTGCAGGCGCGCAGGGGTGAGCACCTCGGCGGTCGGGCCGTGGGTGACGGTGCCCTGGTCATCGGCGTGCAGGCAGACCACGCGGTGGGCGAACGCGTCGGCGTGGGTGAGGTCATGCATGGCAACCAGGACCGCGCGACCTTCGTCCGCCAGGGCGCGGAGGGTTCGCAGCAGGTCCAGCGCATGCCGGACGTCGAGCGCGGTCGTGGGCTCGTCGAGCAGCATGGTCGGAGCTTCGGTCGCGAGCATGCGCGCCAGCATCACGCGCTGCCGCTCTCCACCCGAGAGCGTGTGGATCGGGCGGTCCGCGAAGCGCTCGACCTGCATGCGCTGCAGGCTGGCGTCGACGACCGCATGGTCGGCCTCGCTGAGTCCCGCAAAGCGACCACGGTGGGGGAGCCGGCCGAGACGGACGACGTCGCGGACGGTCAGGCCCGCCGAGACCGCGGTGCGCTGGGGAAGGTAAGCGAGGGCGCGGGCGCGCGTCCGGGCGTCGACCGATGTGAGGGCGTGACCGTCGAGCTGGACGTCGCCCTGCAGCGGCGCCAGGCCGGCCAGTCCGCGCAGCAAGGTGCTCTTGCCAGCGCCGTTGGGCCCGACGATTGCGGTGACGGTCCCCGGCTCGAGCGACAGCGCGAGCGCCCGAATGAGGATGCGCGCACCGGCGCTCGCGTGCACTCCGTGGGCGCGTAGCATCAGGAGACCTCCGCGCGCAGGCGCCACAGCACGATCAGAAACACCGGCGTGCCCAGCAGGCTCGTCAGCGCGCCCGGGGGCAGGGCGAGGGTGTCGACCGAGCGCGTGACGAGGTCGACCATCAAGACGAGCGCGCCGCCGAACAGCGCGGACGCGGGCAAGAGCCGGGCGTGCCCGGGACCGACCGCGGCGCGGGCCATGTGCGGTACGACGAGGCCGACGAACCCAATGACGCCGGTCAGGGCCGTGCAGACGCCGGCGAGCAGACCGACCACCGCGATGCCGCCGCGCCAGGTCTGGCGCAGGTCCACGCCGAGCGACGCGGCCGTCTGTGCGCCGAGCCCGAGCGCGTCGAGGTCGCGTCGAAGCCATGCGGCACCGGTGATGCCCAGGCCGAGCGCGCCAGCGCCCACGCCCAGGTGGGTCCAGCTTCGGCCTTCGAAGCTGCCCATCAGCCAGCGAACGACCTTGACCGCGACCTCCCATCGCTCGATGCCGAAGGAGAGGACGAGCGTGGTGATGGCCCCGCACACCGAGGCGATCGCGACGCCACAGAGGATGAGGGTGGACAGGCGCGCGTCGGCCCGGGCCCAGGCCATGAGGGCGATGAGCACCGCGACGGCCCCAACGCAGGCGAGTGCGCCGACCGCCCACGGCCCTGCCGCGTCCACGCCGGCCGCGAGCCCGATCGCGCCGGCCATCGCAGCGCCGGCGGAGACGCCCAGCACGCCGGGCTCGGCGAGCGGGTTGCGGAACAGGCCCTGCGTCACCGCGCCAGCAAGGCTGAGCGATGCGCCGACCACGACCGCGAGCAGCGCTCGCGGCAGCCGAAGATCCCACACCAGCGCGCGGACCATGTCGGAGGTCTGCCCGCCGAGCAGCACGGTCCATGCATCTGCAGACGTCACGCCGCCGGGGCCGATCACGAGCGCCAGCCACAGTGCAGCCAGCAGCCCAAGGACGCCCCCGACCAGCGCGACGCGGGTCCGGTTCACGGCGTCGCTGCCTCGACCGTTTGCGGGCGGCGCTTCGCCAGCGCTTCGGTGACGTCGAGCATCCGCGGCCCGGTGTCGAAGAGCAGGGCGCCCTCGATCGCGATGATGCGGCCGCTACGAGCCGCCGGCGTCGCGGCCACGCCGGGCTTCGCCGCGAATGCCGTCTGCGTTTCGTCGCAGGGTCCCTCGCAGGGCACGACGATCGCATCGGGCTGCCACGCGACGAGCTGCTCGAGGCTGACGGCGGCATGGCCCGCAAGTCCCTCGCGAGAGGGAAGGTTCACGTAGCCGGCGGCCTCGGCCGCATCCGAAAAGGTCGTGCCAGTTCCGGCGACGTTGCCGCTGCCGTACGAGACGATGGTGGTGCCGTGGCTGGGTACGCGGACCTCGGCGAGTCGCTGGTCGAAGGCGGCGATGAGGCGCTCGCCGTCAGCGGTCGCGCTCACGGCTCGGGCGATCATTCGCGTGCGGGTGCGGTAGTCCTCGAAGCCGCCGTAGCCCGACAGCACGATGACGCGGTCGACCGCGTTCTCGATCAGCGCGCGGGCGTTGGGGTCGCTCCACTCGGCCAAAAACACCAGGGTGGGCTGCAGGGCAATGAGAGCTTCGGACGTGCCCGAAACGCGGGGAACCGAAGCCGGCCAGACGTCAGCGATCGGGCTGTAGCGAGCGTCGTCGGCCAGGGTGCTGACGGCAACGACGTTGGACTGCACGTCCGGGCCCAGCGCCCATAGCGTGGCGTCGCTGTCGATCGTCTGGCTTGCGATTCGAAGTGCGGCCGGCTGGGCAGCGGGCTCCTTCTTGCCGCCGCACGCCGCGAGCACGAGCGCGGCGAGAAGGACGAGTCGGCGCGTCATCGGGGTACCGCCGCAATCGCGTCGAGGTCGAAGCCGGCAGGGGAACCGGTGCACCACGTCGGACCGCCGTAGTGCGCTTCGGACACGTCCACCAGTCGGACGTAGCGCGCCTCGGACAAGCCGACGTCGGCGAGATCGAAGCCATCGCCGCCGGCCTGCGTGGGGTCGGCCGCGAGCGCGTCGGCGTCGATCGGGATGACCGGATTCACGCCAGCACAACCCGCGGGGGGCCAGGTGCCTTGACCGTCGAGTTGGCAGTCGAACGCGAACCACACGCGCCCGTCGTCGCTGACGAGTACGCGCGCGGGCTCGGCAAACGTCTCGTCTCCGGTCGCGAACGGATTCTCGAACACGACGAAGTCGTCGCCGGGGCCGTCGACGATGCCGGGGGGGTCGAAGAACAAGGTGATCACGCCGCCGCATCCCAGGCTGGCGACGTCGAGTGATCCTCCGCCGCCGGGATCGGGGACCGGGGGTCCGAGGACGATGTCGGGCAGTCCCTCGTGGCCGAATGCCGCGTCGGGTCCGGGCTCGAAGGATTCGATGCAGTCCGCGAACGGACCGTCGCCGTCGCCGGGCGTGCAGACGCCTTCGACTTCGGACGCGTCGATGCCGGGTTCGTCGGCGCCGTCGGTTTCAACGAGCCCACCGTCGGGCTCGTCGTCGTCGGGCGCGTCACAGCCCCAGGCGAATGCCAGCGCGAAACCGAAGAAAGAGGTGCGAACGTTCATGGGGCGAAGCTCGTCATGCTGTACGGCGGAAGACCGGTAGGGTGTGGTCCGTCGAGAAGGACCGCGGGGTGTACGGAGATGTCGAACCGGTACAGGCCTGATGCGCCGGGTGCGTTCGAGCCGACCCAGAGCACGTCACCGGTGCGTTCGACGACGCGGTCCACGGCCTGAAAGCCCTCGAAGATCGGGACCAGCTGCGGAGACTCGGCCTGCAGGTCGACCTCGAACAGGCGCGCCTGCTCGAAGCACGGGCCGGGGTCGGCCCCGCAGTCGACGGTGCTGCCGGGCGCGGGCCCGTACGCGGCGACGTAGGCGTAGCGGCCCTGGGGGCCCAGTGCGAAGGCGAGGGGGAGCTGGTAGTGCGGCACGCCAGCGGCGGCGAAGGCTTCGTCGGAGACGGCCCAGGTGACCGCTCCCGTCTGGAGATCGATGCGTTCGATGCCCGTGGTCAGCCCGAGCACGGTCGTGCCGTTGGGGTCGGCGGGGTCACGGCGCAGCTGCTTGAGCCACGCGCCCTGCAGCACGATGCCCTGGCCGCCGGGCGTGTCGGGGTCGAGGTCGTACGGCGTGCGCGTGACCAGATCGATTGCGACGAGCTGATCGTGGTCGACGCGCGTGAAGCCGCCGGGGACGTCGAGCCGCTCGATGCCCGCCCACAGCGTGTCGCCGCATCGGACGAGCGTGCTGGCTTCGGGGCGCCCGTCGCAGTCGGCGAAGACGGAGAGGTCGATGGCGTCCACGCGGGCCTGCGCTGCAGGTCGCTGCAGGTCGAGGACTTGGAGCTGCGCGCTGCCGAACAGGGTGACGTACGCGAGCCCGTCGTCATCGAACGCGATCGCGTGCGGGTTGGGAGCGCCCGCATCCGGGGCGGAGAGCGCAAACTGTCCGCGAGAGCGCCACGTGCCGGGGATGAGCTCGTCGATGAAATCGTGTCCGAACCGGTTCACCACGGCGAGCCTCCCCTCGCGTCCGTACGGGATGGCGTCGGTGCTGGCGACCGCGACGTCGGGTTCGATGGCGCCGGTTTGCGCGTTCACGACGGTGACGGCACCGGTTGCGAAGTCCGTCGTGGTCAGCACGAGTGCGGTCGGCTCGTCCGGGCCCAGCGAGCAGACGTCGACGGACGGCCAGCCTGTGAGCAGGCTCGCCGTCTGCTCCTCGGGAGGGTCGTTGCACGCGGCGGGGCCCTGCTCGGCGGGCGCGCTACAGCCACAGAGCCCGGCAAAAACCCAAAGCAGTCGCTTCATCGCTGTGTCCCTCCGAAGTCGATCGCAAGCGTCGACCACACCGAGCGGCCAGGCAGGGGGAAGCCGAGATAGTCACCGATCGCGACGGGGACCGGTCGGGCATCGCCGACGGGCAGCGTCACGGTGCCGGTGCGCTGATCGAGCAGGTTGCGAACTTCGAGGGCCCAGTGAATCCGCCGCCCGACGTGCAGCTCCACCGCGACACGCTGCAGCACCCGGGTCGGCACGACGTAGCGGCCCGCGGTGTCGAGACGGGTGCCGGCCGCCAGGTCGACGCCGCTGCGAAGCCGGGGCTGGACCGCGACGCCACGCGGCGTCCACGTTCGACCGACCCATCCGCTCACGCTCGCGTCGTGACGGGGGCGGCCGGGCAAGGGCTGGTCGCGGGTGACCGCGTCGTCGCTGCGGTCGACGGCGTCGGTGAACGTGTAGCTGCCCTCGACGCCGAACCGCTCGAGCGCGTCGAGCTGGACGGAGGTCTCCACCCCGCGCACGCGCGCAGAGGCGAGGTTGACTGCGCGGGAGACTCGGCCCGCCGAGACCCAGGTGATCAGGTCCTCGCTCCACGACGCGAAGCCGGCGAGCTGACCGTACACGCGCAGGCGTGGGCCATCGTGGTCGAGGACGAACCCGCCGTCGACGGCAGTGCCGCGCTCGGCGGTGAGGTCGTCGTTTCCGACCACGTAGCCGCGATCGCCGAACAGCTCGAGCAGCGTGGGCGGGCGGAAGTAGCGGCCGACGGAGGCGCGGGCTTCGAGCGGCCCTCCGATGCGTACGCGCGTACCCAACCGAGGAGACAGTCCAACCTCGGCACGACGGTCGATGGCGCCATCGTCGAAGCGGCTCGCCAGGCCGTCGACGCGCACGGCGGGCACGATGCGGACGCGTCGGTCGGCCAGGAACTGCTCGAGCTGCGCGCCCACGCCTACGCCCACGCGGCCGCCGGTCGCATCGGTGTCGGCCAGGCCGACCTGGGCACGCTCGTCGACCTGGACCCACTCGGGCCGCACGTCGGCGGTGATCGAGGCGAAGGCGCCCGACCACAGCGGCGTCCTCCAGCGCGGGCTCGCGTACAGGTCGACAGCGCGTACGCGCTGGTCGTTCGCGCCTGGACCGAGTTCGGCGTCCGGGTCGTCGAAGCGCTGCGTTCGCAGCCCGAGCCCGAACCGTCCTTCGAGGCGCCCACCGGGGCGGCCGAAGGCCCTGTGCTCGACCCCGGCGATCGTTCGCAGCGCCGCGGTATCGAGCGCAGCCGCGGTCGACGGGGCGCCGATGGGGCCCGCAATTCCGCTTCGTCGCACCAGCGCCCACTGCTGCACGTGGGCGTGGACGTGCCCGCGCTCCATGTCGAGCCGCGCGCGTCCAAGCACGCGATCGTAGTCGTTGTTGCTGCGCCGGACCGTCGCGTCGTCACCGGTGAACGTCGGGGTGGAGGCGTCGTCGTAGAACGGAAAGTCTCCGCGCGCGCCTGCGTAGCCGGCGTCGAGCGAGAGCTGGAGGTCGCGGGGCAACGGCACGACCGACCGCACGGAGAGCTGCCGCCCGCCGAAGCTGCCGACCCCGGTTGCCAGCCGAGTCTGCGCGGCATCGACCGGGGCGCCGCCGTGCAGGTCGATCGCACCACCGAGCGTCGCACCGCCGTAGCGCACGGGGACGAAGCCTCGGTACACGTCGACGCGATCGAGCCCGGCAAGCGGGAGGTCGGCCAGGTTGAGCATGCCGCCGAAGGTGTCGGTCAGCGGGACGCCGTCGGCGAATACCCCTACCTGCTGGCTGCTGCTCCCGCGCAGCGAGATCGCAGAGAACTGCCCGAGTCCGCCGAGCGACCGAACGTGGGCGCCCGGCGTTCGCGCGAGCACTTCGCCGAGGTCGTCGTCGGGTCGTGCGCCGTCGCGCGCGCGCAGGTCGACTGCGGTCCCGAAGCCGGGCGTATCGCGGTCGAGCGCGCGCTGGTCCTCACGGGCGTCGGCGCGCTGCTCGACGACGGTCCGAAAATCATCGCCCTCGGCCGACGTCGGGGCGTCGGTCGAGGCGGGTTCGACCACGGAGGTCGCGGCGATGGCTTCGGCGCAGAACATGGCGAGTTGGCTCCCGTCTCACCAGACATACAAAGGCCCGACCGTTCCGTCGGGTGCGCGCACGTGGCAGGTGTCCTGGCTTTCGGGTCATCCTCCGGCGGAGATCCTTCCCAAGCCGAAGCCCAGTGGATGGAGGGAGACCCTCCCGCGCGGGCGTGACTGCCCGGGCGCTCGCATGCCGTCGTCGCCGATCACAGTGGCGGGAGCCGCGTCGGATTTGCACCGACTTCCCTCGCGCGACGGGGCCCCGGCGGACCGGGAGCCGATTCGTCGCGCGGGCTTGGGGCCCCCACGTGCGGGCTTTCTTTTCAGGGAACGACGCCTGAATGCCGCGCGCGCATGGCCCGTGTCAACCGGAGTCCATCGGACCGCCGCCGGTAGCGCTTCCCTCCAGGGGGGCGATTGCGATACTCTCCGCGTGGAGAGACCTGATGCTCGATTTCCCCATCGGAGAGCTGATCACCCCCGAAGAGCAGGTTGCCGTCGCCCGAGCCGTCGCCGTCATGGCCTCGCGCGATGACGACGTATCGGACAGTGAGCGGCACTTCGTCGAAGAGCTGATGGGGCAGATGATGCTCCTGCCCGAAGAGCGCGACCTCGTGCGCAAAGAGTTCAGCGCCCCTGGCGACCTGCTGCAGATCGCCAAGGCGGTGAAGCACCGCGAAGCGCGGATCTTCCTTTATTACCAAGCGGTGTGCGCGGCGATGGCCGACAACGTGCTCGTCGAAGGCGAGAAGGACGCGCTGGGCAAGCTGGCTGCGTCGTTCGAGTTCGAGGCCGGCGTGGCCGAACGGTTCGTGAAGTGGGTCCAGGACAGCCTGGAACTGCGCGAGCGGGGCCAGCAGATCCTCGTAGAGATGTAGTTCGCCGGTTCCTCGAAACCGCGCTTTGGGGCGCGCGAAGTCCGCGAACGCTCCTCGACATGCGCTGCCGCCGGGCCCTTGCCAGGCGCGCGGCGCTCGCCCATACTCCCGCGCTCATGGCTCGCGTCACCGTCGAAGATTGTCTCGCTCGCGTCCCGAACCGGTTCGCGCTCACGGTGCTCGGCTCCCGCCGGGCCCGCGCGATCAGTGAAGGTCGCGGCCGCGCCCTCGTCGAGTGCGAGAACAAAGAGGGCGTCACCGCACTGCGTGAGATCAGCGCCGACCGCGTTCGCTACAAAGAGAACGTCGAAGAGACCCTGACCGGCTTCATCGAGGAGCAGCGTCGTCAGCTTCGCGTCACCACCGGCGAGCACACCTTCCTCGAAGCCGCCTCGCTGCGCGCCCTCGAAGACGACGACGATGACGACGGCACCGACGAGCCCGACGTCGAGGAGCTCAACACCGACCCCGAGAAGCTGAACAAGCAGGCTCAGGGCGAGAGCACGTCGACCGACGACGACGAGGACGGCGATGACGGAGACGGTGAGAGCGGCGACAGCGAAGCGCCGGCGGCTGACCCCGACGATCTCGACGCCGAAGCGCTCGACGACGACGACAGCGGCGACGCCAGCGAAGGCGACGAAAGCTAGGTCCGCCCCCGTGGGCACCCCGACGACCCGCGACGTCCCGGCGCGACTGCGCGCGGCGACGCGCGGGTTCGTTGCGTTGGCGTGCGTGCATGTGGCTGGCTGCGCGGACCGGTCGCCGCCGCCGGCCTGGCCCGACCCACAGCCGACATCGATGTCGAAGCCGGTGGAGCCCGAGCCCGCGCCGTCGGTGCCGAGTGAGCCGACCGAGCCTGCGGACGCGGCTCCCGAGGCCGGACGGTCCGAGGACTGATGGCCGAGGGCTGACGGAACGCGCGCGCCGCTGTACGGTGCGAGGGATGACGGTCCGCAAGGTCCTGGTCGCCAACCGCGGTGAAATCGCTCGCCGTGTCTTCCGAACCTGCAAAGAGCGCGGCATCGCCACGGTCGCCGTGTACAGCGATGCCGACCGCGATGCGGTGCACGTGGCCGAAGCCGACGAAGCGGTGCACATCGGACCGCCGGCGGCCGCGGAGAGCTACCTGCGGATCGACAAGATTCTCGACGCCGCTCGGCGTACGGGCGCCGACGCGATTCACCCCGGCTACGGCTTTCTCAGCGAGCGGGCGGACTTCGCCTCGGCCTGTGAAGAGGCCGGCATCATTTTCATCGGTCCGCCCGGGTCGGCGATGGTCGACATGGGCGACAAGGAGCGTGCGCGGGCGAAGATGATCGAAGCGGGCGTGCCCGTGGTGCCTGGCAAGGACGGCATCGCGACCCGCGAGGAAGCCATCGAAGCTGCCAAGGAAATCGGCTTCCCGGTGATGATCAAGGCCTCCGCCGGCGGTGGTGGCAAGGGCATGCGGATCGTTCATGAGCCGGAGCGTGTCGGCGCGGCCTTCGACGCGGCGCAGCGCGAGGCCAAGGCCTCGTTCGGCGACGAGCGCATCTTCCTCGAGCGTGCCGTCCTCGGCGCGCGGCACGTCGAGATTCAGGTCTTGGCGGACGCGCACGGCAACGTCGTCCACCTGTTCGAGCGCGACTGCTCGGTGCAGCGGCGCCACCAAAAGGTGATCGAGGAGTGCCCCTCTCCGAGCCCGCAGATGACCCCCGAGGTCCGGGCCGCGATGGGCGACGTGGCGGTGAAGGCCGCGCGCGCGGTCGGCTACCGCAGCGCCGGCACGGTCGAGTTTCTGTTCGAGGAAACCCCCGATGGGCCGAACTTCTTCTTCTTGGAGATGAACACGCGGCTGCAGGTCGAGCACCCTGTCACCGAACTCGTGACGGGTCGCGACCTGGTGTGGGACCAGATTCGCGTTGCTGCGGGTGAAGAGCTCGGCTTCGAGCAGGGAGACCTGAAGATGCGCGGGCACGCGCTCGAGTGTCGGGTCTACGCGGAGGACCCCGTGTCGTTCCTTCCACGTCCGGGGCTGCTCACCCGGGTGGAGTGGCCCGAGGGCGGTGGCGTCCGGATCGACGGCGCGGTTGCGACCGGCACCGAGGTGTCCAGCTACTACGACCCGATGATCGCCAAGGTCTGTACCTACGGCGCGGACCGAGCCGAAGCCGTGCGCAAGATGCAGCGAGCGCTGCGCGACACCGTCTTGCTGGGTATCCCCACCAACCTGCCGCTGCACCACCGCATCCTCGCCGAGCCCGACTTCCGCGAGGGCGTCGCGGTGACCACGCGATACCTCGAGCTTCACCCCGACGTGCTCAATCCGCACGAGCTCGAGGGCGCGACGGAAGCGGCCATCGCAGCGGCTGCCGCGGTTGCCGCGGAGCAGGGCGGCGCCGAGGGCTCGTCGACCTCCGCCGGCGGCGCACCCGAAGGGGTCTCGCCATGGCGCCGCGCGACTCGCTGGCGCAGCTGAGCCGCAACGCAGCCCTTCAGGAGGCTGGGGCGAGGGCACCGTGACTACCAACACGGCGCCCTCGCGCCTCGGCGATTGATCCCGAGGGGGCCCAGGGTTTACTTCCAAGGCCGATGGCGCCGGCGCGAAAGCGAATCAAGTACATCTTCGTCACAGGGGGCGTGGCCTCGTCTCTGGGCAAGGGACTGTGCGCCGCATCGTTGGGGGCGCTGCTCGAAGCGCGCGGGTTGAACATCGGGATGCAGAAGCTCGACCCGTACCTCAACGTGGACCCCGGCACGATGAATCCGACCCAGCACGGTGAGGTGTTCGTGACCGACGACGGTGCCGAGACCGACCTGGACCTCGGTCACTACGAGCGCTTCGTCTCCAACCGGATGCAGCGCCACTCGAACTACACCTCGGGGCAGATCTATGAAGAGGTCATTCGTCGCGAGCGACGGGGCGACTACCTCGGGCAGACGGTGCAGGTCATTCCGCACGTCACCAACGAGATCAAAAAGTGCATCGAGGCGGCGTCGGCCGGCCTCGACCTGCTCATCGTCGAGATTGGCGGCACGGTCGGGGACATCGAGTCGTTGCCCTTCCTCGAGGCGATTCGTCAGCTGCGACTCGAGGTGGGCCGCGAAAACGCGGTGTTCGTCCACCTCACGCTGCTGCCGTACCTGCCGACCGCCGGCGAGGTGAAAACCAAGCCCACCCAGCACTCGGTGATGAAGATGCGCGAGATCGGCATCCAGCCCGACATCCTCGTGTGTCGCTGCGACCGTCCGATCACCCGCGACGTGCGGGAGAAGATCGCGCTGTTCACCAACGTCGACGTCGACGCCGTCATCCCGGCCGAAGACAAGGACACCATCTACAAGGTGCCGCTGGCGCTTCACGAGGCCGGTCTCGACGTCGAGGTGTGCGAGCTGCTCAACATCTGGTCGCGCGAGCCCTCTCTCACGGAGTGGGAGCGCATCGTCAAGGTGCTCGACGAGCCGCAGCAGCGGGTCAAGATCGCGATGGTCGGCAAGTACGTCGACCTGGCGGAGAGCTACAAGAGCCTCTCCGAAGCGCTGACCCACGGCGGCTTGCCGCATCGCTCGGCGGTCGAGATCGAGTACGTGGACGCCGAGGAACTCAGCGCCCGCGGAGCCGAAGCGCTGCTCTCGGGCTGCGGTGCCGTGCTGGTGCCCGGTGGGTTCGGCGCGCGGGGCAGCGAGGGGAAGATCGAAGCGATTCGCTACGCTCGGGAGAACAACATCCCGTTCTTGGGCATTTGCCTCGGCATGCAGATGGCGGTCGTCGAGTTCGCGCGCAACGTCGCCGGCATCAAGGACGCCGTCTCGGGCGAGTTCAACGAACAGGGGGCGAACAAGGTCATCGACCTGATGCCCGACCAGCACGCGGTCACCGACCTCGGCGGCACGATGCGGCTGGGTGCGTACGACTGCAAGCTCATCCCCGACACCTTCGCGTGGAAGATCTACGGCGGCTCGACGATCTCCGAGCGTCACCGTCACCGCTACGAGTTCAACAACGCGTACCGCGAGCAGCTCGCCGAGGCCGGCTTGGTCTTCGGGGGTCTCTCGCCCGACGGTCGTTTGGTGGAGATGGTCGAGCTGCCCAAGGACCAGCACCCGTTCTTCGTGGCGTGCCAGTTCCACCCCGAGTTCCGCAGCCGCCCGACGGCTCCGCACCCGCTCTTCAGCGCCTACATCGGCGCGGCGATCGACCGACTTCGAAGCGAAGCGTGATCGCGTCCCGGTGCGCCCCAACGAGGGTGGGGCACGACCGGTCGACTGGGTCAATGCGGGCCGGAGCGATCCGCTAAGGGTCTGGAATCGCTACGTAGGTTGGGCACCTACCGCCTATGTTCGGTCGGGCACGTCTCCTGCAAAGCTGCTAGGATGATGAAACCCGAGCTTCGGGAAAGGGAGAGACCGACGACCTCATGGCTCTGAACATGCGCCAAGAACTGCGGATGAGCCAGCAGCTGGTGATGACGCCCCAGCTGCAGCAGGCGATCAAGCTTCTGCAGTTGTCGCGCATCGAGCTTCAGGACCTGGTCCGCAGCGAGCTGCTCGAAAACCCGCTCCTCGACGACTCCCAGGAGATGGGCTCCAACAACGAGGAGCCGGTCACTTCGGTGGAGATGCAGGACGGGCTGGAGAACCAGCGCGACGCGGGTGAGCGCAAGCAGCCCGAGTCTCCCGAGAAGGAGCTCAAGGTCGACGACGGTCCCAAGGACAACTTCGACTGGGAGGCGTACCTCGAAAACAACGCCTATGCGCCGACCACGGGCCCCGGCGTCGCGGTCCAGAACGAGGACATGCCTTCGCTGGAGGCCACGGCCTCCCGACCCGAAACCTTGGTCGAGCACCTGATGTGGCAGGTGCGCTTGGCGAACTTCTCGCCGGACGAAGAGGAGATCGCCGAGTACGCCGTGCGCAGCATGAACGGGGCGGGGTATCTCCGCGATACCAGCGTCTTTGACCTCGCGCAGCGCTGCGGCTATTCGGTGCTCCGCGTCGAGCAGGTGCTGCGGAAGATCCAGCAGCTCGACCCGTTCTCGATCGGCGCGCGCAACCTCGCCGAGTGCCTCTGGATTCAGATCAACCATCCCGACGAGCCCATCGTCGATCCGCTCGTGCGCGGGATGGTCTGCAAACACCTTGGCAATCTCGAGAAGCGTGCCTACCCGGTGATCGCCCGCGACATGGGCGAACCGGTCGAAGAGGTGTACGAGGGGGCGAAGGTCATCATGAGCCTCGAGCCCCGGCCTGCCCGGTCGTTCGCGTCCGAGGAGCCCGCGTACATCGTCCCGGACGTCTACATTCAGAAGGTCGGCGAGGAGTACGTCGTCACGCTCAACGACGACGGCCTGCCCAAGCTGAAGATCAGCGGCTTCTATCGCGGTGCAATGGGGACCAACCGTGAGGCCAAGGAGTACATCTCCGAGCGGCTTCGGTCGGCCCAGTGGCTCATCCGCTCGATTCAGCAGCGGCAGCGGACGATCTCGAAGGTTGCGAAGAGCATCCTGAAGTTCCAGCGGCCGTTCTTCGAGAAGGGTGTGGAGCATCTCAAGCCGCTCATCCTCAAGGACGTGGCCGAGGACATCGAGATGCACGAGTCGACGGTCAGCCGCGTGACGACGAACAAGTACGTCCACACGCCGCAGGGCATCTTCGAGCTGAAGTACTTCTTCAACGCGGGCATCAGCCGGAGCAACGGTGAAGAGCTGGCGTCCGAGGCTGTGAAGACGAAGATCAAGCAGCTGATCGCGCAGGAGGACCAGAAGCGTCCGTACAGCGATCAGAAGCTGGTCGAGCTGCTGAAGAAGGACGGCATCGACATCGCGCGGCGCACGGTGGCGAAGTACCGGGAGCAGCTGGGCGTGCTGTCGTCTTCGAAGCGGCGGCGGTTGTTCTAGTTTTTGAGGGGAACCTCTCGGTTCCCCTCGCTGCGGGGGCGGAGCCCCCTTCGCTCACCCCTCCAAGGGCGCCCGGTGGGGCGCCTGCGCGCGTTGCTCGCCGAGCATGGGAGGTGTGGGGAGGGAGGGCGTCGCGTGGCTCGCCCTCCGCGCGTGTTCTGGGTGGGGCGCGTGCTCGCGTGGCTCGCCCTCCGCGCGTGTTCTGGGGAGGGCGCCCGGTGGGGCGCGTGCTCGCGTTGCTTGCCGGGCATGGGAGGTGTGGGGAGGGAGGGCTTCGCGTGGCTCGGCCTCCGCGCGTGTTCTGGGGAGGGCGCGTGCTCGCGTTGCTTGCCGGGCATGGGAG
>JBCCQM010000060.1:0-38997 GCA_039024335.1 Myxococcota bacterium | reverse complement strand
GGCACCGTTCAGGGCGCCCAGGTCTGGCTGCTCGGCATGGTGATCGGGTGGGCGGCCATCGGCGGTGTCTGCTACTGGCTGCAGACGATCGAAGAGGACGCCGCGGACGCGCAGCGGAAGCTGGCGGCCGCGAAGAACAAAGAGGCCGACAAGATCAAAAAAGAGATCGACGAAGAGGGTCTCAAGGCGCGCGAGGAGCAGGTCAAGCAGATGCGTCTGGCCAAGAAAAAGCTCAACGCAAAGCGTCGCACGCCCGTGTTCGTCATGTACGAGCTCGGGATGATCCTGACCGACGCCGCGCAGGGCGGGGGCCCCGACCGCGATGAAGAGAAGTACCGCGCCGGGATTGCCGCGGACCCGCAGAGCGCGATCAACGAGAAGTGGGACCCGACCGGCTTGTGGCTCGGGTCCATCGAGCAGAACGGGCAGACGCTGGCGATCGAGGGGCAGGCGCGCGACGCAGCCGACCTTTCCGAGTTCACCCGACGCCTGCGCGCCAGCGCTCGCTTCGGCGAGTCGAGCAACCCCGACTTCCAACGCGAAGGAAACCCGACCGACGAAGACGACGCGCGCTACTTGAGCTGGAAGCTCAACGTTCAGGTTCGGCGCTGGAACTGAAGGAGACCGACGGATGGAACAGTTCGCAAAACTCCCGATCTGGCAGCGGATCGTCGCCTTCATCGTCTTCGGCGCCCTGATCGTCGGTGGATGGTTCTTCATTTTCTATCAAGACGCGCTCGACGCCCACGACGGCGCCAAGCAGGCGGTCGCCAAGGCCGACAAGGAACTCCAGCGGGTCAAGACCGAGCAGGAGAACTTCCTCGAGCGCCAGCGTAAGCAGGCTGCCGTCGAGGCGGAGCTTCAGCAGGAGATCGCCGTGCTACCGACCAGCAAGTCGTCGGTGGACAACCTGATGCAGACGTTTCAGCAGCAGGCGCGCCTGGTCGGCCTCACGGTCGAGAGCTGGACGCCCGAAGGCGAGCAAAAGGAAGACTTCTACGCGCGGCTACCCGTCTCGGTGAAGGCCACCGGAACGTGGGGGCAGGCGGGCGAGTTCTTCCGCCGTATGTATGAGCTTGGTCGCGAGAACAAGGGCCGCATCGTCAGCGTGGACAACCTGATCCTGCGCAATCGCTCCAACGGAGACGCGAAGGCCGGGGACGGTGCGCCGCTGCTCGAGCTGAGCTTCGAGGCGGCAACGTACCGGTTCCTCACCGAGGCGGAGCGGTCCGCTGGGGCCCAAGCCGGCAAGAAGAAGACCAGCCGCCGTAGCCGAAGGAAGAAGTAGCGATGCAGACCTCGAAGACTCTGAACATGCTTCTGGTGTGCCTGCTCGCCACCGCAGCCGGCTGCGGGGAAGACACGCCCACCACCGGCCAGCGCGGGCTCTCGGGCGACGCGAAGAAGAAACAAAAAAAGGACGGTGGTGCCACGCCGACCTCGAAGACCGCTGGCGACGACGAGGTCGTCGATGAGGGGCCGCCGCGACCACCGGTGGCGCTCGACAGCAAGTCGTTTCAGCGCCGGCGCGATCCCTTCTTGAGCTTCGTTGCGGGCGATGACGCCCTTCCAGAGCCTCCCGTTACGAGCATTCGCGCCGAGCGTCGCGTGTCGATGGCGGCCTATGCATTTGAAGACCTGAAGCTGATCAGTATCGTGAACGGTCGGGGGGTGGTCCCACGCGCTCTTTTTTTGGCGTCTGACGGTAAATCCAAGACGATTAAGCAAGGCGAGTACTTCTCCAGTGCGGAGGTCAAGCTCGCCGCCGTCAATCGGGACTATGTCGAGATCGAGGTTGTAGACGATGACTTGGGAAGCAGCCTCAACCTGCAGCGCGGTGAACGTCGCGCGATCTACCTACGAACCGACTGAGCGAGGACCGTCGAAGTGATGACGCGCTCGAGCAAAAAACACCCCCGGGCGCGTCGCTGGACGCCGCTGTGCCTGTTGTGCGCCCCTGCCTCTCTTTTGCTGACCCTCCAGCCGCAGCAGGCTGCAGCGTCCGGACTCCACGCAAGTGCCGTCCTGCCGCAGCTGCTGGCGGATTCGAACCGAGTCGATGGACTCGCCGTCGAGGAACTCGACGACGGCACCACGATTCTTCGACTGCAGGGCACCAACAAGCCGACGTTCAACGTCTACCGGCTCTCGGATCCAGACCGCTTGGTGGTCGACATTGCCAAGAGCGCCAAGGGCTCGGTCGTGCCGCATGTGCCTCTGGACACGTGGGCGTGTGGCCGGGTGACGGTCAAGGGCGTTTCCGAACGAGAGGCCAAGCTCGTTCGGGTCGTCGTCGAGCTCAAGCGTGAGGCGAGCTACATCGTGGTGCCCGACGGGGACGCGCTGGTCGTCACCGTCACGCCGCGAGAGGTCCCACCCGAGGCGTACTTCTCTCGCAAGAGCGCACAGACGCGCCGGACCGAGCTCGAGTCGACCAAGCGTCGCGCGGCCCAGGCCGAAGCGGACGCGAGTCGGCTCAAGGCGAAGGCGAGTCAGGAAGCCAAGGCTGCGGAAGCCCGCGCCGTGGCGGCCGAAAAGAAGCTCGCGGCTGCGGAGGCGACGGCGAATCGAGCCCGCTCCGCAGAAGCTCGCGCACGAGCAGCCGAGCAGGCGGCCCAGGCCGAGCTCGGTGACGCGAAGTCGAACCGACTCAAGGTCCGTCGCGCGCTGAAGAAGGCGACCGCCGAGCGCGAAAAGGCCGAATCGGACCGCCAGGCGGCCGAGGCCAAGCTCGCCACCGCGGAAAAGTCTGCGCAGGCGAAGCGCCGAGAGTCGGAGCGGGTGCTCGCCGCAGCCGAGGCCGTCGCGCGCAAGCGGCTCGCGGACGCGGCGGCGAAGAACCGGAACGCCGAGCGCACGCTCGCGGATGCCGCGGCGAAGAACCGCAACGCGGATCGTACGCTCGCGGACGCGGCGGCGAAGAACCGCAACGCGGATCGAGCTCTCGCCGATGCTCAAGGCTCGCGCAACGCGGCGAAGGCTGAACTCGACGCGGCGCGTAAATCCGCTGCAGCCGTCGAGGTGAAGTCGAAGCAGCGTCTTGCGGCGGCTGAGCGTAAGGCCAAGCAGGCCGAAGCCGAGGCGAGCCGGGCGCGTAAGGCTGCCGCCAGCGCCGACTCGGAGGCCAAGAAGACGCTCGCGGCTGCGGAAGCCAAGGCGAAAACTCGACTCGGCGCCGCGCAAAAAGAGCTCGAGCAAGCGCAGAAGAACGCGAAAAAGGCCGAGGCAGCCGCCAAGGACCGCCTCGCGCAGGCCAAGCGGCGGGCCGCTGCCACGGAAGCGGAGGCCGAAAAGAAGGCTGCTGCCATCCTCGCGTCGGCGCGGAGCGAAGCTGCCGCCGCGCAGCGCAACGCGAAGCAGCAGGCCGCGTCCATGCTGGCCGACGCGAAGCGTGACGCCGCTTCGCTGAAGAAAAAGCGTCTGGCCGAAGCCGAGGCTGCAGCGGCGGCCAAAGTGGCACGGGCGGAGAAAGACGCCCGCGTTGCGGCCAAGCAGCGGCTCGCCAAGGCGGAAGCCGAGGCGGAGCGTAAGCTCGCCGCAGCGAAGAAGCGGGCGCGCAAGGACGCGATCGCGTCCGCGGAGCAAGAACTCGCCCAGCTTCGTGCCTCGAAGGCG
Organism: Myxococcota bacterium; assembly: GCA_039024335.1. Taxonomy (GTDB): domain Bacteria; phylum Myxococcota_A; class Polyangia; order Nannocystales; family Nannocystaceae; genus CAJXVA01. The sequence goes on along the minus strand of JBCCQM010000060.1, from coordinate 35,382 downwards.
TCTGCCGTGGCGGCCGCAGCCAAGACGGCGCGAACCTCCGCGCAGTCGAAGGCGTCGAAGGATCTTGCAGCACAGCGCAAGCGCATCGAGGCGGACGCCGCGAATCGCATCGCGCAGGCTGAAGCGCGCGCATCGAAAGCCGAGGCCGGAGCGCTCGCGGCGAACGAGACCGTCGCCAAGGCCGAGGCGGACCGCAAGCGGGCGCAGACGGAGCAGGCACAGGCCGAGAAGAAGCTCGCCTCGGCCGAGTCCGCGCGCAAGCGTGCCGAAGCCGAAAAGAGCAAGGCCGAACGGGCGCGTAAGGCCGCCGAGCGTCAGCTCGCGGAGCTGCGCGCGTCCGCCGAGACCGCGCGGCGCGGTAAGGCCCGTCGCCAAGCCGAAGCCAAGCTCGCCGCTGCCGAGAAGGACCGCGACGCGGCCGTCGAGCGTCAGCTCGCCGCCAGCAAGAAGCTGTCCTCGCTCGCGTCGGACGCCAAGAAGGCGCGCGACGCCCGAGACGAGGCTCTCGATGCGCAGGCCAAAGCCGAGTCGCAGCTTCTCGCGCTTCAGCAAGAAGCGCAGCGCCTGCGTACGCAGCTCGAAGCGCGGGATGCACAGCTCGCCAAGCTCGAAACGCAGGCGAAGTCCGCGTCGAAGCGTGGCGCAGCCTCCAAAGGCAAGGCGAACGCCAAGGCCCGCGGCAAGGCGAAGCTGCAGGACGTCCGATTCGAGCAGGACGAGCGCGAGTCCCGGGTGATCGTCGAGTTCGACGGCCCTGCGCGCTACGACGGCATGACGCTCACGCCCACCATTCAGCTCTTGAAGTTCTCGGGGGCGAAGATGGGCAAGAAGCTCGAGCGCTCGCTCGACGCCACCAAGCATGGCGGTGCTGTTCGCGTGGTCACGAGCTTCTCCGAGGGCAAGGACGCCAAGGTCATCGTTTCGACGAACGGCCCGGTCAAGCCACGGCTCGAGGAGCGGCCCGGCGCGCTGGTCTGGCACTTCCCGAACCCGCCCAAGGCCTATGACGCGCCCGCCACGAAGGTTGCTGCGCAGCAGCCGGTGCGTCGTCCGCAGCCCAAGGCCGTCTCGGTCGACGGCACCAAGGTCGGCGGCTTCGCGTCGGCGCCGACGCCTCGGTCCATGATGGCGCCCGCGCCGGCCCAGGCCGACGTCACCGGCGGCCGTCGTTCCAGCCGCGCGCGCTGGCGTGGGGAGCGGATCGACATCGAGCTTCAGGACGCGCCGATCAAGGACGTGCTCCTGCTGTTCAGCGACATCGGTCGCGTGAACATCGTCGCCGGTGACGGCGTCGACGGCAGCGTCACGATGAAGCTGAACTCGGTCCCGTGGGACCAGGCGCTCGACATCATCCTGCGCTCGCTCAAGCTCGGTTCCGTTCGAGAGGGCAACGTCATCCGCGTGGCCACGCTGGAGACGCTCGAGCAGGAGCAGCGCGACGCGATCGAGCGCGCCAACGCGCGGGTGCAGCTCAAGCCGCTGGAGACCCGCCTCGTGCCGCTGTCGTACGCGACGGTCGACGAGATGATCCCCAAGGTGCAGGCGGTGCTGAGCCCGCGCGGCACGGTCACGCCCGACACGCGGACGAACACGCTCATCATCATGGACGTCGCGGCCAACATCGCGCTCGCCCAAGACCTGGTGAAGAGCCTGGACACCCAGACGCCGCAGGTCCTCATCGAGGCCCGCATCGTCGAGGCGCGGACCACCTTCACGCGCCAGCTGGGCATTCAGTGGGGCTTCGACTTCACGGCCAGCCCGGGTACCGGCAACCCGACCGGACTGTTGTTCCCCAACAGCATCGGCCTGGGCGGCGGTGGTACCGGTACGCCGGTCGACTCTCGCGGTCTCGTGCTTCCGGGTGCGGCCGCGAACCCCAACTATGCGGTCGACCTTCCGGCACCGGTCGGTACCGGCGCCGGTGGTGCGGTCGGCATGTCGTTCGGCAGCATCAGCGGCAACCTCAACACGAACCTCCGCCTCTCCGCGGCGGAGTCGCAGGGCGAGGTCCGCATCATCAGCGCGCCGAAGGTGGTGACGCTGGACAACTCCGAGGCGACCATCGAGCAGGGCGTTCAGATCCCGATCTCGCAGGTCAGCGCCCAGGGCGTGAACACGCGATTCGTCAACGCGACGCTCTCGCTCCAGGTCACGCCGCACGTCACGAATGAAGGCGCAGTGCTCTTGGACGTCAACGTCCAGAAGAACGAAGCCGACTTCGTCAACACCGGCGCTCGAGGAGACCCGACGATCCTCACCCGGAACGCCAACAGCCGCATGCTGGTCAACGACGCCGACACGGCGGTCATCGGCGGCATCTACACGCGGAACAAGGCGGTCAACTACACGAAGATCCCGTGGCTCGCCGACATCCCCATCGTGGGGTGGTTCTTCAAGAACAAGGCCGAAGCGGACACGCGCTCCGAGGTGCTCATCTTCCTGACGCCGAAGATCGTGAACCGAGCCAGCTCCATCGGGGGCTGAGCCGCGGAGCTTGAAGTCCGCCAAAGACCGGCGCACCCTTCTCGATGATGGGCGCGCCGGTTTTTCTGTGCGGCATGATGGGCTGCGGCAAGTCGTCGGTTGGGCGGCTTGCGGCGCTGCGGGCGGGGGTGTCGTTCATCGACCTCGACCTGCGGATCGAACGGATGTTCGGCGCGACGATCGCCGCGTTGTTCGAGCAGGGCGAGGCCGCCTTCCGGGCGCGCGAGCAGCAGGCGCTGCGCAGTTTGGTCGCCGAGCCGTCGTTCCGGCGTCGGACCGTCTTCGTCGCGACCGGCGGTGGCGCGGTGGTCGATCCCGCCAATCGGCAGACCATGGACGCGGTCGGGCGGCGGGTGTTCCTGCAGGTTCCGCTGCCTCAGCTTGCAGCACGGCTTCGCTCAGGCCCTGCGCGCGCAGCCCGTCCGCTGGTCGCCGAGTCCAGCGATGACGCGGACTTGGCAGCGCGGCTGGGGGCGATTTGGACCGCGCGTCAGTCCGCCTACGAGGACGGGGCACTGCCGATCGTCGCGACCGGCTCGGTCGAGCAGGTCGCCGAGCGGCTGCTCGATGCGCTTGACCTCTCGCCGCAAGTCGGCGACACCCGGCCTGCCTAGGACGCCCATGGCCCGGCCGGTTGTTCTCGAAGTCGCGGTTCCCTCGGATGACCTCAGCTACCCGGTCTTGATCGGGGGAGGTCTGCTCGACCACGTCGGTGCGAAGATGAAGCGCGCGACGCCTCGAGCGCGCACCGTTGCGCTCATCTCCGACGAGAACGTCATGCCCCTGTACGGCGAGCGGGTTCAGGCGTCGCTCGTCGCCGAAGGCTTCGAGGTGGTGCGCTTCGTGGTGCCGGCCGGAGAGCAGAGCAAGACGCCCGCCCGCATGCTCGAGCTCGTCTCGGGACTGGTCACCGCAGGTCTGTCTCGCAGCGACGCCGTGCTCGCGCTTGGGGGCGGTGTCGTTGGAGACCTCGCTGGGTTCGTCTCCAGCCTCTTCATGCGGGGTATCGACGTCGTGCAGTGCCCAACCTCGCTGCTGGCCCAGGTCGACGCATCGGTGGGCGGAAAGGTCGCGGTCGACCTTCCGGAGGGCAAGAACCTGCTGGGCACGTTTCAGTTCCCCCGCTGCGTACTGATCGACCCGACCGTGCTCGACACGCTGCCCGACGAGGAGCTTGGCTGCGGCGTCGCGGAGATGCTCAAGCACGGGGCGCTGTTCGACCCGGAGCATTTCGACGCGCTGCAGTCGCAGGCCGAGGCCATCTATGACCGAGACGACGCCGTGCTTGGCCCGCTGGTCGCGACCTCGGTCGCGCTCAAGGCCGCCTGCGTGATCCGTGATCCGCTCGAGAAGTCGGACGCCGGCAAGGGCAGGGTGGTGCTGAACCTCGGCCACACGGTGGGGCATGCGCTCGAGGCCGCCGACGGCTATGCCCTCAAGCACGGCCAGGCGGTCGGTCTTGGGCTGCTGGCGGCGGCGCGCATCTCGTTGCGCCGAGGGCTCACCGCGTTCGACTTGGAGGGTCGTATCCGACAGGCTCTCACCGCGCTGCGGCTGCCCGTCGACCTCGATGAGCGACTCTCTGCCTCGCAACGTCCCGCAATTGCGGAGGCGATGGCGCACGACAAGAAGCGTGGCGCCCACAGCAAGGTCACCTACATCGGCCTTGCACGCCTCGGTGAGCCGCGCGTCCTCGCGCTCACGCCTGAGGAAATCCTCGACACCCTGAGCACTTGAGCGGCACCGCGTCGGCGGCGTTTTTTGGAGGCCGCACGGCGCCTTGCTACGCTGAAGCGCGGGCTGCCGTTGGTGCGCCCGACGGGTGCGTCATGAAGTTTGCCAAGCTCATCCCGGCTGCCGCCGCTCTTCTTTCGCTGGCCTGCGTCAGCTCGTGCTCGCAGGAGGAGGAGTCGCTCATCGTCGCGGGCGCGCCGGTGTGGAACACCGGATGCGCGGTGCAGGTCCCGGCAGACCTTTTCCTGTCTGCGGGCACGTTCGACGTCCGCTTCGAGACCGACTACCTGCTGCCGCTCGAACTCCAAAACCAGCTGCTCGCCCAGCAGCCCCAGACGCAGAACAGCAGCACCGACAACTCGGAGATGCAGCTGACGGGCGTGGACATCACGATCAGCAGCGCGCAGCGGCCCGACATCATCGATCAGCTCCGGGCGGAGAACCCCGCATTCGTCGACTTCTCCCCCGCCGTGCCGACCGACTCGATCCCCGGCAGCTCCTCCAAAGGCCTGATCATTCAGGGGATCCCCGCCGCCACTGCGGCGCGCCTGTCCGCGCTGCGCGTCGCCGAAGCGGTAGCCGCGGGGGAGTCGGCCGTCGCGAACGCGCTCGCCGAGAACCCCGACCTGAGCGAAGCGGAGATCGCGACCGTGCGGCGCGCTGGCGAGGCCGGCGTGCTCGGGCAGCAGGAGACGTACACCCTCGGGGTCGTCGTGCGAGCCCGTCGCACCGGCAACCGCGTCGGCAGCGTCGGCGAGTTCGAGTCCCGAGAGTTCGAGTTTCCGGTTCAGGTTTGTCACGGCTGCCTGGTTTCCTGCGCGACATGCTCGTTCGACGTCGACCCCGACGGCGACGGCATGACGGAGGAGATCGGTGGCGTTTGCCCGGCGATTGTCCCGCTCGAGCCTACGCAGCGGCTCTTCCGCGGTAACTACCTCGGCGCGAACGTGGGCTGCCCGACGGCCCAGGACGACCTGCTCGTCCCGGTCGACCCCAACTGTCAGTAGGACCCCGCTTGACCCAGCCCGTGGGCTGCGCGACTCTATCGACGTCGCCCGCACGGGGGACGAGAGCCCGATGCTGAACGAATCACTCGAAAAGATCGTGGAGAACACGCCCGGCTCGGCCGGTGCGATTCTGATGGGCTTCGACGGCATCGCCGTCATGCAGCACATCGCGCCCGGTCACGAGGAGGTCGATATCGAGTCGGCTGCGATGGAGTTCTCGTTTCGCTTCGTCGAGCTTCGCCAGGCTGCGCAGTCGCTGGGCATGGGCGAGGTCTCCGACATCACGATCAAGGCCGAGAACCGCGCCGTACTCTGCCGCGTGCTGACCGACGAGTACTTCGTCGCGATCGTGCTCGAGGAGCCTGGGCATCTCGGCAAAGGCCGATGGATGCTGCGCTCCACGTCGGGCGAGCTCCAGGCCGAGCTTTAGGCTCGGCCCGCGGAGGGCCGACAGAACCCGTACACTGCGGCCTATGCCAGCCGCCGCGGTGACGGTCATTCACGGCCCGAATCTCAACCTGCTCGGGACCCGCGAGCCCGACGTCTACGGCGCGACCACGCTTGCGCAGCTCGACGCCCGTCTGGCCGACGAAGCGGTACGCCGTGGCGCGTCCGTGCAGTGCCACCAGAGCAATGCCGAGGGGGCGATCATCGACCTCATCCATGCGGCGCCGGCAGGGATCGTCATCAACCCCGGCGGCTACACCCATACGTCGGTGGCGATCGCCGATGCGCTGCGCGGAGTCCGTCTACCCGCCGTAGAGGTGCACCTGTCCAACATCTATGGACGAGAGCCGTTCCGGCAGGTCTCCATCACTGGCGCGGCGTGCCGCGGGGTGGTGATGGGGCTGGGCGTGAACTCATATGTCTTGGCCCTTGAAGCGGTCCTGGAAATGATAGGGTCCGGCGCCGAGAGGTCCTGATCCCTCGAACGATTCTCGAGAGCCACCATGCCCACCGAGACCGACTCCAAGCTTCCCGACCTCAGCTATATCCGCGAGCTGGCCAGCATCTTCCAGGATCACGAACTCGACGAGCTCGAGATCGAGACCGGCGAGACCCGCATGCTGCTGCGTCGTGGCGACATGCCCGTCGTCACCGCAGCGCCGGCCGTTGCGGCGCCCGCGCCCGTGGCGGTGCCCGCCGCCGTCCCAGTCCCTGCGGCAGCCCCCGCAGCAGCACCCGCGGCCGCAGCTCCCGGTGACTACATCACCTCGCCCTTCGTCGGCACCTTCTACCGGTCGCCGCGTCCCGACGCGCCCGCGTTCGTCGAGGTTGGCGCCAAGGTGAACCAGGGCGACACGGTCTGCATCGTCGAGGCGATGAAGCTGTTCAACGAGATCGAGTCGGACTTCTCCGGCACCATCGAAGAGGTCCTCGTCGAGGACGGCCAGCCTGTGGAGTACGGCGCCAAGCTCTTCCGGGTTAAGAAGCAGTGACCCAGTCGATCCGGAAGGTGTTGATCGCGAATCGCGGCGAGATCGCGCTTCGCGTCATCCGTGCATGTCGTGAGCTCGACATCCGCACCGTGGCGGTCCACTCGACCGTGGATGCCGACGCCCTCCACACCCGCTTCGCGGATGAAGCGGTCTGCATCGGCCCCGGACCTTCCCCGCAGAGCTACCTGCACATTCCCAACCTCATCGCAGCCGCAGAGCTCTCCGGCGCGGACGCGGTGCATCCGGGGTACGGCTTCCTCGCCGAGCGGGCCGACTTCGCGGAGATGTGCAAGAAGTGCGGCCTGACCTTCATCGGGCCGCTGCCCGAGCATATGTCGCTGATGGGCGACAAGGTCGCTGCGCGCACCAAGATGCAGGGCGCCGGCGTGCCCGTGCTTCCGGGCACCGGGGTGCTGCAGTCCACCGAGGAGGCGGAGAAGGCCGCGCACGAGATCGGGTTCCCCGTGATCGTGAAGGCGTCTGCCGGCGGCGGTGGTCGCGGCATGAAAATCGTCCACGACCCGGCGACGATCCGGCAGACGGTCGAGATGGCCCAAGCCGAGGCGCAGGCGGCGTTCGGCTGCGGTGACGTCTATATCGAGCGCTACATCCAGAGCCCTCGGCACATCGAGGTTCAGGTGGTGGCCGACCACCACGGCAGCTGCATCGACCTGCTCGAGCGCGAGTGTTCGGTCCAGCGCCGTCACCAGAAGATCATCGAAGAGGCGCCGTCCTCCGAAGTGGACCCCGACGTCATCGTCGAGATGCGAAAGTCCGCGGTTACCGCAGCGAAAGCCATCGGCTATCGCTCCGTGGGCACCGTCGAGTTCCTGCTCGACGGGGACAAGTTCTACTTCATGGAGATGAACACCCGCATCCAGGTGGAGCACTGCGTCACCGAGATGGTCACGGGCGTCGACCTCGTCCAGGAGCAGATCCGCATCGCGACGGGCGAGCCGCTGGGGCATCTCGAGCGCGAGTACGTGGCAAGAGGCCACGCCGTGGAGTGTCGGGTGAACGCTGAGGACCCCATCAGCTACGCCCCGCAGCCGGGCACCATCTCCGCGCTGCACTTCCCGGGCGGCTACGGCGTGCGCGTGGATAGCCACGCGTACCAGGGCTACACGGTCTCTCCGCACTACGACTCGATGGTCGGCAAGATCATCACCCACGGCGAGACCCGTGAAAAGGCCATCGCTCGGATGCGGGGGGCGCTCGACGAGACCATCGTGCGCGGCATCGGGACCAACATCCCGCTGCACCGCTGGATTCTCGAGCACGAAGCGTTCGTCAAGGGCGGCTACGACACCCACTTTCTCGCCCACTATATGGACGAGCAGGCCGTCCGTGCGTTCGCCGACGAAGAGGCCTGACCAACGGCGCGAGTGCGGGTAGTCTAGGGGCGCGTTGGCCTTCAGTAAGGACAAAGCCCACGACCGGGCCGAGAAGTACGCGGCGAAGGGGCAGCACGACCGCGCCGCGCGGGAGTACCAATCGATCGTCGATCACGATCCGAAGGACGTCCGCGCTTGGCTCATGCTCGCGGACTGCCTGGCCCGAACGGGCGACCGTGCGGGCGCGGTCAGTCGATACCAACAGGTCGCCGACTTCTACTCGAACCAGCGCGAGTTCCAGAAGGCGCTCGCGGTGTATCGACAGGTGCTCAACCTCGACCCGTCGAGGATGGACATCCACTACAAGTGCGCCCAGCTCAACCTCGAGGTTGGTCGGGTGCATGATGCGATCGCCAGCTTCGAATCGATCGCGCAGGCCCAGCTGTCGAGCGGGCGCATCGCCGAAGCGCTCGATACGTACCGAACGATCGCCGACGCCGACCCCACCATCGTCTCGAAGCGGCTGCGGCTTGCGGAGCTGTACTCGCGAGAGAAGATGGTGGACCAGGCGGTCGACGCGTTCCGGCAGGCAGGCCAGATCCTGCTCGATGCCAATCGTCACGCCGACTACGTTCGCGTCGCCGAGCGGCTCGTCTATCACAAGCCCGACGACCGCGACGCCATCCGTCAGCTCGCGCGCGTTTACCTGCACCTCGGCGACGCTCGCCGAGCGCTGCTGAAGCTCAACGGGCTGCTGCAGACCGATCCAGGCGACGCACAGGGGCTGGAGCTTCTCGCCGAAACCTTCATGGCGCTCGGCAAGCCGGACAAGGCAAGCTCCGTCATCGTCGAGCTCGTCAAGAAGCTCCGGGAGAAGGGCGATGAGACGGCAGCCGATCGCGCGCTCGAGACGGGCCTGGACTGGATTCCCGGCCAAGCCGACCTGCTCGCGCTCCAGCGTGGTCCCGCTCCTGCTGCTCCGTCCGACGACAGCGACACCGATCCGCTCGAACTCGACGTCGACGACTCCGACGTCGTCGAGCTCGACGACTCCGACTTCGTGCTCTCGGCCGACGAGCCCAGCGACGCGGTTGCGCTCGAGCCCGACGCGATCGAGCTCGACGTTGGCGACGACGAACCCGCCTCGACGTCGATGACCGACCACGTCATCGAAGAAGCCGTCGAAGCCGAGGCCGAGCATGCGCAGGTGGACCCATCCACCCTCACCGACTTCGACAAGGTGCTCTTCGAGGCTCGCGTGTACGTGAAGTACCGGCTGTTCGAGCACGCTCTCGAGCACGTCACGTCGCTGCTGGAAACGCAGCCCGATCATATCGGCGCCCTTTCGCTTCAGGCACGATCGCTTACCGAGCTCGAGCGTGGCGGCGAAGCGGCGTCGGTTCATGCTCGCGTCGCGGCGCTCGTCGAAGGCAGCGACCCCAAGCTCGCCAACGAGCACGTTCAGGCCGCGCTTTCCCTGGAGCCGCGGCAGCCCCAGGCGCTCGCCGTCCAGTCGCGCCTCGACGGTGCCGCCGCCCCGCCGCTGTCCGACGACGTCGAACTCGACCTGCTCGATGATGACGACGGCATCGCGATCGACGTCAGCGAGCCGGAGTCGGAGCCCCAGCGTCCCGCGATGCCGATGGTGGTCGAGAACCGCTTCGGCATCAGCGAAGCCGGTCCGCTGCCGGAGCCGCGCAGTGAGGGCCTTGATGGCGGCGGGTTTGCCCCCACCGACCAGATGGAGGCGCTTCGCCGCGCGCGCGAGGCGGACGGTGGAACGCCACCGGCCGGGTTCGTCGCCCGCCCGCCCGTGGGAGAGGGGACCGGCGTGCCCGTGCGACCCATGGTGCCCACGCCGAGCAGCACCGAGCTGACGCTGACCGACCTCGACGACGACGCCGACGCGGAGACCGGACCGATCTCGATCGAGCAGACGGCGGCCAGCATCGACCCGATCCTCGACGAGGACAGCAGCCTGCTCGAGCTGGATCTCGACGACGAGCCGACGACCGGGGAGCACGTGGCCGAGCCCGTGCTTGAGCCCGAGCTCGAACTGGAGCCCGAGCCCGAGCTGGAGCCCGAACTGGAGCTCGAGCTGGAGCCCGAACCCGATGCGGTCGAGCAGAGCCTCGACGCCGAGTTCGACGCTGAGTTCGACGATGGCTTCGACGACCTGCTCGACGCGGACGAGCCGCCCACCGAGCAGGTGCCTGTCGGTTCGCCGGATCCTGCCGCCGCGCCGGAGCCTGCCGCACCTCCGGTTGCGTTGGCCCCGCCTGGCGGTTGGCCGGACCTGTCCGACGACCTGGCCGAGATCCGGTTCTACGTGGACCAGGGGCTCGATGACGACGCAGTCGCCACGCTCGACGACCTCGCCGCCCAGCACCCCGGCCACCCCGAGATCGCCAAGCTTCGCGCCGACCTCACGGGGGTGCAGCAGCCGCCAGAGGCGCTCACCACCGGCGCGCAGCCGCTGGTGAACCTCGACACCGACGAGGACGAAGACGAAGACGCGTACCTGTCGGCGATCTTCAGCGACGAACCCGAGCGCAAGACGCGGTCGGTCGAGGTATCCGCCAAAGCCGCCGACGTCGAGGGCTCGAGCGCGCGAGACCACTTCGATCTCGGCATGGCGTACCGTGAAATGGGCCTCGTCGATTCGGCCGTCACCGAGTTCGAAGCCGCATGCAACGACCCGGCCTGGCAGTCGCGCGCGTTGGTGATGATCGCCACGCTCCGCGTCCTTCGCGGCGAGACCGACGCCGCCGTCACCGACCTTCAGCGGGCCGTGGAGTCGGCGAGCAACGACGAAGAGCGCCGCTCCGCCAACTACGAGCTGGCCGTCGTCTACGAGAAGACCGGAGACGCTTCGTCCGCCATCGCGCTTTTGCAGTCCGTCGACGCTGGGTATCGTGATCGCGACGCCAAGCTGGCGGCGCTGCAAGGCTGACGATGACCGACGCGCACGAGCCCCCCCGCGGACCCTCCACCCGAGCCGTCCACGACGGGGAGCCGGGGGTGCGGTCCGACCGAAGCATCAGCACGCCGGTCGTGCATGCGAGCACCTATCCGTTCGAGAACACGGCCGAGCTCGTCGCCTACATGAACGGTGAGCGCGAGCGTCCCGAGGAGTACGGGCGCTACGGCAATCCGACCGTGGCGGCCTGCGAGGCCAAGCTCGCGGCGCTCGAAGGCGGTGATGCGGCGGTGCTCATGAGTTCGGGCATGGCCGCGATCACGACGACGCTGCTCTCGATGCTGCGCGCGGGACAGCACGTCGTCTTCACGAGCGACGTCTATCGCAAGACCCGGCAGTTCGCCCGCCAGGTGCTCAGCCGCTACGGCGTCGAGGTCGACATCGTCGAGCCCGACATCGACGCGCTCGCGAAGGTCGTGACGTCGAAGACTCGCATCGTGTTCACCGAGGCGCCGACGAACCCGTACGGGCGGATGGTCGACCTCGACGCGCTTGCCGGCCTTGCGCGAGAGCATCGCGCCAAGACGATGATCGACGCCACGTTCGCCACCCCAGTGAACATGCGGCCGCTCGAGCACGGCATCGACCTCGTGCTGCACTCGACGACCAAGTACCTCGGCGGTCACAACGACCTGCTCGGGGGCGCGGTGGTCGGCAAGGGGCCCATCGTCGAGGCGATTCGCGAGCAGCACGGCATGTTCGGTGCCGTGGCGGACCCGAACACCGCGTTCTTGACGCTGCGCGGGGTGAAGACCTTGGGCCTTCGCGTCGCTCAGCAGAACGAGACGGCGCTGCGACTCGCGACGATGCTCGAGGGACACGCCGCGGTGAAGCAGGTCTGGTATCCGATGCTCGCTAGTCATCCCGACCATGCGCTCGCGCAGCGCTACCTGCGGGGCGGGGGTGGGGTGATCGCGTTCGAGGTGGAGGGGGGGATCGAGGCCGGTACGCGGCTGGTCGACGGGGTCCGCATCCCCAAGCTCGCCGCCTCGCTGGGCGGCGTCGAGAGCCTCATCGAGCAGCCGCCGCTGATGAGTTTCTTCGAACTCTCGCCGGAGCAGCGGGCCGAGATCGGAATCAAAGAGGGGTTGGTCCGGATGAGCGTGGGCATCGAAGACGCCGACGACCTCGAAGCGGACCTCCGGCAGGCGCTTGGGCGGCTCGGCTGAGCCCGGTCGACGTGAGCCAACCGTCGTCTTTTCACCCAGTCGCCGCAGAACCCGCCTCTGGGCGGGTGGGAGTCGCGCAGGGGCGCGCGGGGCCTTTGTCACCGGCGTGGGACTTTGCTATGCAGCCGGTCCTCCCGCGACCCGGGGTCCCCAGATATGAAGAGCAGCATCGAGCGCATTAGTCCCGTCGAGTGTCGAGTCAAGGTTGAGATTCCGTGGACGGACGTCTCGGGCCGACTCACCGACAAGATGCGCGACCTTCGTCGTCGCGCCCGTCTGCCAGGCTTCCGGGCGGGCAAGGTGCCGCCGCAGGTGCTCGAGAAGCGCTTCGGCAAAGGCGTCCGCGAGGAGCTTGCCGGGGAGCTGGTGCAGGAGACCTTCCAGACCGCGGTCACCGAGCACGAGCAGCAGCCGCTGACGCAGCCCGTCGTCGAAGGGTCGTCGCTCGAGAAGGAGCAGCCGTTCACCTACGAGGCGCGCTTCGAAGTTCGCCCCGAGGTCGAGCCCAAGGACTACACCGGCGTTGCCGTCCGTCGTCGCCCCGCCGTCATCGACGAGGAGAAGGTCACCGCCGACCTCGAGGCGCGCCGCGAGAAGCTCACCGAGCTTCGTCCGCTGCCCGAAGACCTCGACCGCGAAGAGACCGCGGCCGGCGACGTGTGGACCATCGACGTCGAAGGCACGCTCGGTACGCAGCGGGTCACTCGCAAGGACGTCCGCGTCGACATCGGCGAGACCACCAACGAGTTCATCCCCGGTATCGGTGCAGCGCTCGAGAGCCTCAAGCTCTCCGAGGTCGGCTCGATCAAGAACATCTCGTTCGTGCCCCCCGAGGACCGCATCCGCGAGGAACTCAAGGGGCAAGAGGCCAAGCTGGAGCTCGGTCTCCGCGAGGTTCGCCTCAAGTACGTGCCCGAGCTCGACGACGAGTTCGCGAAGGACACCGGCGACGCCGAGACCCTCGACGAGCTGAAGTCGAAAATCTCCGATGACATCAAGCAGGCCGACGCCGACGTGGCGGAGCGTGAGGCTCGTCGCCGCCTGGTCGAGGCGCTGCTCGAAGCCAACGACTTCGAGCCCGCGCCATCGATGGTCGCCCGCGAGGTCTCGGCGCAGGTCGATCAGACCAAGCGTCAGCTGGCGCAACAGGGCATGACCCTCGCGCACATCGGCACCAACGAGCAGCAGATGGCGGCCCGCATCCGTCCGCAGGCGCTGTTCAACGTGAAGGCGTTCCTCCTGCTCGACGCGATCGGCGAGAAGGAAGAGATCAAGGTCAGCGACGAGGACCTCGAAGGTCAGCTCAAGGAGATGGCGGAGGAGTCCGGGCAGAACATCGACCGCATGCGCGCCAGCATGGAGAAGAGCGGCCAGCTGTTCATGGTCCGGGCCCAGATGCGAGAGGAGCGGATCCTCGACTTCCTGATGGGCAAGGCGGAGGTTACCGAGGCGCCCGATCCCGAGCCCGAAGCGGACGCGCAGGCCTGAGGCCCGCACCTCGCTCCGGCGAGATTCCCAAGGGGACGCTCCTAACGAGGGGTGTCCCCTTTTTCGTGCCTGGTTTTCGTGCCCGATTTTCGTGCCCAGGTCGGACGAGCCGGCCGGGTTGAGGCTCGTCCGATTCGGGACGCTCCTCCCCAAACGGGGGGCAATCCTCCCCGGAACGGACCGCTTCCACGGCTCAAAACCGCCGTTTTGGCGCCGATGACGGCACTTGCATGAAGTCGCCCCGCCGGCCAACATAGCTTCACGCCGCAGTGACGGTTGGCCCGTGGGCCCCGTCATCGGTCCGTTGGACATCGGACCGACGTGGCGACCCACATTGGCCCGCGTTGCGCCCGCGCAACCCTTGCCACCGCGCCGGTTTGGCCCCACATGGGGTCTGCGGCGCACCCGCTCCGGCGGCCGACCTCAACGCTTCGACACCAGCCCCTCCATGGCCGACTTCAACCCCTTTGGTGATCCCTCCTCGTTCCCATCTCCGATGATGTGGGGCGGCGGCAGCCCGTCCGCGAACATCCCTTTCGTCATCGAGCAGACGGTTCGTGGCGAGCGCTCGTGGGACATCTACTCGCGGCTGCTCAAGGATCGGATCATCCTGCTGGGCACCCCGATCAACGACCAGGTCGCGAACTCGATCGTCTCGCAGCTGCTGTACCTGGAGTCCGACGATCCCGATAAGGACGTCCGGCTCTACGTGAACAGCCCCGGTGGCGTCGTCACCGCTGGCCTCGCCATCTACGACACCATGCAGCTCATCAAGCCCAAGGTGGCGACCTACTGCATGGGTCAAGCGGCGTCGATGGCGGCCGTCATCGTGGCCGCCGGCGCACCCGGCAAGCGCCTCGCGCTGCCGAACGCGCGCATCATGATTCACCAGCCCCACGGGGGCTCGCAGGGTCAGGCGACCGACATCGAGATTCAGGCCCGCGAAATTCTGCGCCTCAAGGGGCGCCTCAACGAAATCCTGGCCACCCACTGTGGCCGCGGTGTCGACGACATTTTGCGCGATACCGAACGGGACAAGTTCATGGACGCCGATACGGCCAAACGCTACGGTTTGGTTGACGAGGTCATTCAGAAGCGGCCCGATGAGGCGGCGAAACCCTAATCCGGGCCCTGACGACGGACCCAAGGACGGCAGATGAGCACTTCCAAGCGCGACAACGGCCACGGCAACTTGAGCTGCTCCTTTTGTGGCAAATCCCAGAAGGAGGTGAAGAAGCTCATCGCCGGACCCTCGGTCTACATCTGCGACGAGTGCATCTCCTTGTGCAACGACATCCTCGCCGAGGAAGTCCAGAAGGAGGAGCGGCAGCAGGGTCAGGGCAAGGTGCCCAAGCCCAAGGAAATCCGCGACATCCTCGACGACTACGTCGTGGGTCAGGACTCGGCCAAGAAGATCATCTCGGTCGCGGTCTACAACCACTACAAGCGGATCAACGCCAAGAAGAAGGCCGACGAGGCCGAGCTTCAAAAGAGCAACATCCTGCTCATCGGTCCGACGGGCTCGGGCAAGACGCTCTTGGCACAGACGCTCGCGCGCATCCTCGACGTGCCCTTCGCCATCGCGGACGCCACCAGTCTCACCGAGGCCGGCTACGTCGGTGAAGACGTCGAGAACATCATCGTCAGCCTGCTGCAGAACGCTGACCACGACGTCGAGCGAGCCCAGCGAGGCATCATCTACGTCGACGAGATCGACAAGATTGCGCGCAAGGGAGACAACCCGTCGATCACGCGTGATGTCTCGGGCGAAGGCGTTCAGCAGGCGCTGCTGAAGATCCTCGAGGGCACCGTGGCTTCTGTCCCGCCCAAAGGCGGACGCAAGCACCCGCAGCAGGACTTCCTGCAGGTCGACACGACCAACATCCTCTTCATCTGTGGCGGCGCATTCGCGGGCATCGAGGACATCATCGAGCACCGCGTCAGCGCCAAGAGCATGGGCTTCGGCGCCAAGGTGGAGTCGAAGAAGGAGCTGCGCAGCTGGGAGCTGCTGCAGACGGTCCAGAACGAAGACCTGCACAAGTTCGGCCTCATCCCGGAGTTCATCGGTCGCCTGCCGGTCGTTGCGCCGCTGCAGGAACTCGACGAAGAGGCGCTGGTCAAGATCCTCACCGAGCCCAAGAACGCGCTGGTCAAGCAGTACGTCCGCCTGCTCGAGATGGATGGCGTCGAGCTGAAGTTCACCGATGAGGCGCTGGTCGCCGTCGCCGCCAAGGCCAAGAAGCAGCGCTCCGGTGCTCGCGGTCTTCGCTCCATCCTCGAGAAGGCGATGCTCGACGTCATGTACGACATCCCGAGCATCGACAACATCGCCGAGGTCGTCGTGAGCGACGAGTGCATCACCGACGACAAGCGTCCGACGCTCGTCTACAGCCACGAGAAAAAAGAAGCCTCCTGAGGCCTCTTGCAGTCCGTTGAGCTCGCCCCGACCATCATCCGATGGCGGGGCGTTGTTTCTGGTTCGGGGCCCGGATCAGGCGCCGCAGTCGATCTCGAACGTTCGAATCGACACCTCGGTGTCCGCGGGGAGCGTCACGCGGTTGTGTCCGACCACGCCGACCAGGACGTCGTCGACGTCGATCGGCGTGTCGATCGTGAAGACTGGGACGAAGTCGACACCGTTCGACGACGTCTCGAAGTGGAGCGATCCGTCCGCTTCACGCAGCTGCATCCAGCCCTGGGCGTCCTGGACCCACGGCGTGGTCTCTACGACGAATCCCGGCGGGCCCGACTCGTTGGTCACCCGCGCCTGGAGCTCGAGAAGCCCTTCTCGCTGGATCAGGTTGAACGCGATCCGACCCTGACCGCCCACCTGCTGCAGCCAAAGGATCAACAGCACGTCGTCGTTCGCCGGCGGCGTGCCGATCTCGAAGCGCACGGCGCTGCCCTCGAAGCTGGTGGGCAGCGGCATGGTCATTGTGGCGAAGACGTCCTCGCCCTCGGCACTGACCTGGAGCTTCCACTCGCCGTCCTCTTCGATGCTGGCGCTGTTGGGAGCCTGCTGCCAGACGCTGTCTTCTCGTCCATCTTCGAAGTCGTCGATGAACGAAGGGCAAACGGAGAAGGGCTCCCCCGTCGAAGACGACTCGTCGGAGTCGGAGGTGGTGCTGCTTGACGAGCCCGAGCCCGAGCTCGAGTCCGAGCCCGTATCGCTGCTGGCCTCGGCGATGGTCGTGGCGCTGTCCGAGCCGTCGTTGAGCGTGGTCTGATCGCCGACGGAGGAGCCGGCGTCAGCCGAGGTCGAGGTCGTTGGTGTCTCGCCGGTTGTGTCGTTGACCGACGTCGCCTGTGGGTCGGTGAAACAACCGCACAGCCAGACCATGCTCGAGAGGGTGTAGCGCAGCCGCATGCCCTCCTCTTGGCACCGCGGAATGAAGCCGGTCAACGAGACTCGACCGCGTCACGTGGATTTGCCCAGCTTGGGAAGACGTTTTGCCCAAGTTGGGAAGCGCGAGCTCGCGTCAGAAGCAGGCGGGTCGAGCGGTCACGTCGTACGGCTCGCCCGAAGGCAGGATTTCTCGCAGGTACTCGTACTCGTCGACGCAAAAGCGTGAGGGCCCTTCGCCTTCGAGTTCGGCGCGCTCGTTGAAGGGGCGGTCGGCGTCCATGAGGCGGTCGGCTTGGTCGCCGCTGTTGTGGAATGCGGGACCGTACGGGTCGGCGAGGCCGAGGCTGTGGCCCACTTCGTGCGAGATGGTGCTGCCGATGAGGGTGCCCAGAGCGTGGACGGCACACGCGATCTGCTCGGGCCGGTCGCCGACGGTGGGGCAGCCCGTACCGTCGACGTTCGGCAGGTCCGCGGTGAGGTCGGCGGCGAGAATGGGGCGCCCTCCGACATCGGGGCGGAACGGATCGAAGAGTCGATCGAACTGCGGGTCGGGGCGGACCGGCTCCGCAAGCTCGCCGGGGTGCTCGGAGTATCCGAACAAGGACTGGAGGAACACGCCGCCGAATCCGGGAAATCCGTCCTCTTGCGTTTGTGCGTTGGCGCCACCGATGCGGTCGTACAGGCGCTGATTCTCGGTGTCCTTGCCCGGGGTGTTGTCGTAGCCGAGCAGGCCGAGGCCGTTCGGATCGCTGCCTGCGATGTCGACTCGAACGTACAGCGCGTAGTCAGTGGGCTCCTCCTCGCGTACCTCGAGGTTCACCGTCTCGAAGTCGCGACGAAGGACCTCCAGCGCGCGAGCTCGAATGGCTTGGTCGACGGCACGGAGCCCAAAGAGACGCAGTCCCTCCGTATACGCCGGCGCGAAGTTGACCCAGACGACCTGGCGGACCGGCTCGAGCCGAAAGCCAAACGGCGTCGGCGCGCCCTCGACCTCCGCGTCGCCGAAGCTGATGACTGGGGTCACCAGGCCCTCGAACGCGCCCGCTTGGTACCGGGTGTCGATAAGGCTGGCGATGGCGTCTTCCTCGTTGATGACGTAGCGGACCTGACGTCCGTTGGAGTACTCGGGAAACAGCAGCTCGTCGAGCTCGAGGGGCACACCCGTGTCGTCAGGCGTGAAAATGCCGTCGAAGCGCAGAACGGTATTGCCGCCGGCTTCACCGCCGAGAAAGCCTGCGCCATCGATGGTGACGTAGCGACCAAGGCTGGCCTGCTGCGTGTCGACGCCGAAGAGCGCTGGCTCCACGAGGTCCCAGGTCACCACGATCGGCTCCGATTCCTCGAGCGCCCCGCTGGCGTGCTCGTTCTGTAGCGTGACCGTGCCTTCGAAGCGCCCGGGGTTGATGCCGGCGACCGAGGGCACGAAGGCGAACGAGCCGCCCGTACGCCGCAAAGGGTCGTCCGGGGTGATCGGGAGCCACCGCGGCTCGATTGCGGCGCAGTCGGGCGTTCCGGTTTGTGCGAAGCAGCCCTGCACCAGCGCGACCGAGTTGCCCTCGCCGCCGAGCAGCAAGCCATCGCCTTCGACCGCGAGCGGCTCGTTGGGAAAAATGACGCTTGCCGGTGTCTGCAGGGAGAGGGACGGGCGCAGCGTCGTGTTGAACTGCAGGGCCACCGAAGCGGCGCTCGAACGATACAGGCGTCCGTCGACGGCGCTGCGGACCTCGACGGTGGCGGACCCCTCGAACCGGGCGGCTGCGCCACCGGAGAGGCGCGTGAACGTGTCGCGATCGACGTCGACCTCCAGCGTCGTGAAGTCGACGAAGCGCGCAGGAAGGCGGACGACCCGGGGCTCGACGCTCGCCCCCGTATCGACCTCGCCTTCGAGCAGCAGAGTGGACTCTCCCCAGGGATCGTCGACGAAGGCGTCTCCCTCGATGACGAGGGTGGAGCCGGGAAGGACCACGCCCGGCGCGACGTCACGAAGCGTCAGGTCGACGAGCGCCGTATCGACCTGGGTCCGTGGCTGGACGTCTTCACACGTCGTGGCGCCCAGCGTGAGGGCGAGCATCGCGTGGCGGACACGCATCGTCATCGCCCCCCGGGCCGGGGTCCGGGTGGAAGCGCAGCGTACGGCGGCATCACCGTGTAGCCCTGAGGCGGGTAGGGGGGTGGCAGTCCACCGTGTCCTCCACCACCGGGTCGCTCCTTGGCCTCCTTGGCTTCTTCGATCAGCCCGCTGCTGAGCGCAAGCAGGACGCCGGAGAGGAAGTAGGGCAGCTTCGTGAAGAGCGCGTTGGGCAGCAGGTCGACCGCCAAGAACGCGCAGATGATCGAGATACCGTCGAGGTACTGCCGCGGCCCCAGAGGAATCTTTCCCGCGCGGCCGAACGAAATGAACAGCGGCGAAAGGATCAGGCCGAAGAGGCCGATGAAGCCCATGATTCCTCGTCCGCCCAGGGTGATGATCCACTCCCCGTCGGTCAGGCAGATGTCCTTGCCGCGCTCGTCGTAGACGCGACTTCGTCCGTACCCTCCCCACCCGAACGTCAGGCGTTCGGACGCGCGTTCATACAAGATGTCCTCGTTGTAGAAGCGCACATGCAAGGAGTCGGCCCGCTCGGGGCTGTACTGGGCGAGCCAGTCGATGAAGGCGAAGACGTCGATCATGCTGCCGCCGCGGATCGGTGGATACAGCAGTACTGCGATCGCGAGCGCGACCGAGGCCGTTGCGGCCAGCTTGCCGCGCGAGAGCAGCACGACCGGAACGGCGGCCAGCGTATAGATGAGCGCCGCCATGTTGTGCGACAGGGCGAGCACCACCATCAAGAACACCATCGCGCCAATGGCAGGGACGCCGAAGACCTTCTCTTTTCGTTTGTGCAGGATCGCAGCACACACGACGGCCGTGAAGAAGAACGTCGCCACGGAGAGGCCAGAGTTTTGGAACAGCACCGGCTTGAAGCCGTCGCCGCGGACCACGCCGGCGAAGCCTGTAGGATGGTAGCCGTACAGCCAGTGGTGAATCTGCGGTGAGATTCGGGCTTCGAGCAGCGCGCCAGGGGCGTAGATCAGCGCGATCGTGACGATTCCCTTGCACAGCACGTGGGCGTCTCCGGTCCGCTTGAACACGGCACGGCCCAAGAAGAACGGCACGAACACCGACAGGCCGTCGCGCACCAGGATGACCAGGACGTCTTTGGGGATATGCCCGTTGAGGACGGTCGGCTCCTGAACCAGGTTGCCCTCGTTGTCCCACCAGTAGAACCCGAACTCGAGCGTCTCCTTGTTGGTGAGGATCGTGCCCACACCGCCGAGCAGCGCGATGACGAAGAACAGGTCCACGCCGCGTAAGGGCTTGGACTTCTTGATGCGGTCGCGGTGGACGATGATGGCGGCGACGACCCCCATGACCCCGGAGATTTCGTACTTGCCCAGGGGCGGAATGAGCGGGGCGTCGAACGCCACCAGTTCCGGCAGGAACATCACGCCAATGAAGAAGACCCAGAAGACCGTCTTGGTTGCGTCTTCTTTCTTTGCGCTGACAGCCGCGGCAATGCAGGCCGGCGGGTAGATCAGCAGGGCGACGAATGGCCGCACGTCGGGCGGGGAGGCCACGGTGCGATGATACCAAGGCGCGCCGCGGAAGACGCTTGCTTGGCGCGAACCCGGTGGGCTAGCGTCCCGGAGCGATTCATGGCTTCGGATGCCTCAGAGCCCACGGACGGGCAACAAGAGCACGCTGGGGACGACGCGTCCGTTGCGCCGGAGCTGGCCGAGTCGCCCGCTGAGGCAAAAGGCGCTCCCCAGCGGCCAGACGCAGGCAGGGGCTTGGGCAAAGCCGCCGCCAAAGGCACCGTTTGGGTGTTCGGAGCCTTCGGGGTGCAGCAGGTCGCCCGACTCGGTGGCAACGTTCTCCTGACCCGGCTCCTGTTCCCCGAGGCCTTTGGGATCATGCGCGTGCTCAACGTGGTGGTCGCGATCGTCGGAATGCTCTCGGACGCGGGCCTGCGCGGCAGCATCATCTTCCACAAGCGCGGCGACGACCCGGACTTCTACAACACGGCGTGGACCCTGCAGTGCTTGCGCGGCGTCGTGGTCGCGGCCGTCGTGGCTGCGTTGGCAGTACCGCTTGCAAGCTTCTACGCGCTGCCCGAGCTGGCGATCTTGCTGCCGGTCGTGGGGGCCTCGATGATCTTCCGGGGCGCGCAGTCGACGGCGGTCTTCACGCTGTCGCGTCGCGTGCAACCCAAGCCTTTCGCACTGCTCGACGTCTCGATTCGGATCGCGGCGCTCGTCATCACGGTTGTTCTCGCGGTGTTCTGGAAGAGCGTCTGGGTGCTGGCGCTCGGCATGGTCCTCACCAACGTGGGGCACGGCTTCTTCACGCACTTCCTGATCAAGGGGTATCGCAATCGATGGCGGTGGGACAAAGACGCCGTCCGCGATCAGATCAGCTTCGGCAAGTGGGTCTTCATCAGCTCGGCCCTCGCAGCGCTGTTGGGACAGGGCGGCTCGATGGTGGTCGCAAAGCTTCTCAGCGAGACGCTACTCGGCGTGTATTCGATGGCGCTGATGCTGAGCGAGGCGCCGGTGCAGGCTCTCAATGCTGTCGCGCGCAGCGTGCTGCAGCCGCTGTACGCGAAGTTCGTCAATGGCGACAAGGCGCAGTTCCGCGGCCGCTTGTTCCGGGTGCGGGCGGCTCTGCTCGCGCTGTTTCTCCCGGTGCTTTGGGTTCCGGGCGTCTTCGGCCAGGAAATCGTCGACCTGCTCTTCGACGAACGCTACGCACAGGCGGGCTGGATGCTGCGCGTGCTGATGCCTGGGGTCATTGGAACGTCGATCATTGCCACCGTTGAGCTGCTGTTCGTCGCCTCCGGCGAGTCCCGGACCCACCTGGTGCACAAGGCCTGGGGAGCCGGGCTCTTCGTTGTTGGGTTGGCCGTTGGCTGGCACTACGGCGAGTTCCCCGGACTGCTGATCGGATACTCCGCGGGTCGCGTTGCCGGCTACCTCCCGATGGCGGTGCTGCTCGCTCGACGCGGCGCCTGGCTGCCCAAGCTCGACGGCCTCGCGTTCTTGTCGTCAGCCCTCGTGCTCGGGCTCGGCTTCTATTTCCATCCTCTCGTGATCCCATGACCGACTCGGCACCCAGCTCCGGCCGTCTTCCCGACTTCCTGCTCATCGGTGGAATGAAGTGCGGGAGCACGTCGCTTCACGACCAGCTCGTCACGCATCCGCAGCTGGCCGAGCCGCAGTACAAGGAGCCCGGATTCTTCAGCCGCGACGAGCGGTTCGAGCTTGGTATCGACTGGTACCGCTCGATCTTCGCCTCGGCCACCGACGACCAGCTGCTCTTCGAGTCGTCGACCTGCTACACGCGGCACCCTCACTTCGGTGACGTCGCTGCGCGCATCCATGAGCACCTGCCGGACATCAAGCTCATCTACATCATGCGGCATCCCGTCGACCGGCTGTACTCGCACTACCGGCACGCGATGCTGGAGGGGGCCGGCAACCGCACGCCCGTCATCTCGCTCGACGCGGCGTTGGCCTCGAGCGACGAGTACTTCGATACCGGCTGCTATCTGCGTCAGATCGAGCAGTTCACGGAGCACTACCCCCGTGACCGGTTCTTCTTCCTCACGCTGCACGAGCTCAAGACCGACCCGGACGCGGTGCTTGGGGAGCTGCAGCGCTTCTTGGGCCTGGACGTGGTCGAGGGCCTCGGGTCCAAAAAGGGACCGTCCAATCAGATCAAGGCTCGCGCAACCAGCAGCAATGCGAGCGGACTCAAGGCCCGGCTTCAGCGCAACCCGCTGGTGCGTTTGGTGAAGCAGGCCGTGCCCGTGCCCGTGCGCGCTCGGATCATGCGGACGGTGATGGACTCGCCGCTCGTTCGGGCTCGCATGCAGGCGAAGACGGACGCGTTCATGGCGCAGCTGTCTCCGCTCAGCGACGCGAAGCGGGCCGAGCTGCTCGTGCGCTACGAGGCGCCGAACCGAGCGCTCGCCGATTTTTTGGGCCGTGACCTGCCTGACTCCTGGGCGGGCTGACCCCTGCGGACGCCCCGAGGCATCGTGCTATCTTCGTTTCGGGTTTCGGACCATGGTCATCAACGCCCTCGACAAAGACGCGCTCCGTGAGCAGTTCCGCAGCGCGAAGCCGTTCCCGCACATCGTCATCGACAACTTCCTCGAGCCCAAGTTCCTCGAAAGCGTCGTCGATGCGTACCCGAAGTTCGGCGAGGCATGGGAAGACGCGAAGGGTACCGGAAACGCCTTCCACGCCCTGAACGAGAAGTTCAAGGTTCAGGTCTCCGACCCTTCGTCGTTCCCCACGGCGGTCAAGACGCTGCACGACGCGCTCGCTTCGCAGTCGTTCCTCGATGACCTTGCGTACATCAGTGGGATTCAGAAGCTGCATCCCGACCCCTCCATGACCGGCGGCGGCATGCACCTCACCGGTCCCCGGGGGCGGCTCGACGTCCACATCGACTTCAACTTCTCGAAGGACCTGCAGATGCACCGGCGTCTGAACATCCTCGTCTACCTCAACGAGACCTGGGAGAAGGCGTGGGGTGGGTCGGTCGAGCTGTGGGACACCGCGGTCGAGAACTGTGAAGTGTCGCTGTCGCCGGTGCTCAACCGATGCGTTCTCTTCGAGACCAGTGACATCAGCTATCACGGCGTGGAACCGGTCACGTGCCCGCCCAACGTGGCCCGAAAGTCGTTCGCCGGCTACTACTACACCCAAGAAGCGCCCGCGAAGTGGGACGGCACCATGCACAGCACGGTGTTCAAGGCCCGCCCTGACGAGGCGCTGCGCGACTTGGTCTGGGGCAACGTCGACCGTCTCGGTCGCGCGGCCTACCGCCGCTTTCAGCAAGGGCGCCGCTTGGTCAAGAAGCTGCGCGACCGGTAGCAGCTCCCTCCGGCTCGAGGCTCCACGCAACAACGCCGCCGCCTCGGACGAGGTTGGCGGCGTTGCTCGTTGAGGCGGCTACTGGAACGTGTCGACGCGTAGCTTGCCGTTGGACTTGTACTCGGCGTCGGCGGCCCGTGCCTCGCTGAGTCCGCTCGTTCGCAGGACCCACATCCGCTTGATCGCCACGACATCGTCGTTCTGGCGGGCGTGCACCTCGATGATGTTGTTGCCGGGCGTGAGCGGGACCTCGGCGGTGAAGTCGAGCGTGCCGCCGGCGGGGTTGGGGCTTGCGGTGTAGAACACCTTCTCGCGGTCGCCGAACAGGTTGCGCGAGGGGTTGTAGACGGTGATGAACACGTCTCGCAGGGCCTGCGCGTCCACGGCGGTGCCCTGCAGCGTGACGGACTCGGTATCGGTCTGGGTCACCGAGCCTTTGAGGGTGATCTTCGGTGGGGACACCTCGAAAACTTCCGTGGCGGTCGGTGGCTTTGTGCTGCCCTTCGCGTCGGTGACGTCCGCCGCTTTGGCGAACGCCATCAGGCCGTCGTCGAGCTCAACCCGGAACCACTCGGCGTTGCTGGCCCGCATCGGCATCTTCGTGCCGGCGGGGACCTGCGCGACGACCCGGTCGGGCGAGAGCGGGCTGGCGTAGAGGTCGATGGCACCGGTGGCCGAGACCACGCCCTTGTCCTTGCTCAGGCTGACGCCGCGCTCGGGAATGGGGAAGCGAATCTTCTCGGAGAGCGCCTCGGCGATCTTGTTGTCGGAGACGGTCAGCTGCAGCGGAACCTCGCCCTGGGGCGGCCGCTCCTTGACCTCGAAGTCCAGGTCGACGATGCGGCTCTCGCCCGCGGGGACCTTCTTGAGCTCCTTTCGGCCCTCGTGCAGGAACACCGCTTCGCCCGCCCGGTTGCGCAGGGTGACCCAGGTGTCGAGCGCCGGGCCTTCGCCCTGGTTGGACAGCGTCACGCGCAGCCGGACGCGTTCACCCACCTGCAGCGCGCCGTCACCGTTGCCGACGATGCTCTCGCCGAACGACGGGTCGTCGATGATCTGGTAGCCGTACGCAAACTGCGGTCGCGGCAGGCCTTCGGCGCTCACGTCGATGGAGGTGGTGGAGCCTTCGGCCAGCTTGGCCGCGTGGGCTTCGAACAGGTGGAGATCGATGCGGTCGGTACGGCTGAGCTCGTGCTCGGAGACGGAGAGCTTGAGGCTGTACTGCTTGCTCTCGCCGGGGTTGATGCGTCCGAACAGAAGCTCCCGCTCGTCGAAGTATCGGTAGTCGCTGTCGGTGATGGCGCGAACCTGGTAGGCCGGCGCGTCCCCGACGTTCTTCACCGTCGCGGTGACCGTTCCTCGCTCGCCGCCCTTGATGACGTTGCCGGCTTTGTCGGTCTTCAGCGAGACCTGCAGCTTGGCGGCGCCCGTCGTCGACTTGGGGCCCACGGACCAGTCGACGTCGCGAACGCCGAGGCTGGCGGTGATCTTTTCCTGTTGCCGGGCCTGCTGCTGCTCGACGAAGTCGCCCATCTTGTCGAGCAGCGTCTTGCGGTCGGACGAGGGCGCCCAGGAGACGAACTCGGCGGCCATGCGAATCTCGGGGTCGTCGAGGAAGGAGGGCTTGGCGCTCTTCTTTGTCTCCCCTTTCTTGCCGCTGCCTTTGTCGTCGGCGCCGGGCTGAACGGAGCCGGCGTCGAGGAAGTGCAGGGGTCCGAACGCGATGCTCTGGGCTTTGGCGTTGGACGTGAGGTGGGCTGCGAGCGACTCCTCGCGCAGCAGGTCGAAGCGGCTGCGACCGAAGTAGTAAATCTGGTCCTTGCCGATCCACACCGGGATGGTCTCGAGGTCGGGACTCACGCCGACCGACTGGATCGAGACGTCGCCCGGGGTGAGGTACTGGGCGATCGTCAGCTTGAGGGCGAGCTCCTTGTCGCCGGCCTTGCGCTCGTGCAGGACCTGGACGCTGCCCTTGCCGAAGGTGCGGCGACCCATGAGCACGCCGCGGCCGAGGTTCCGCAGCGCGCCCGCGACGATCTCCGAGGCGCTGGCCGAGCCCTGATCCACCAAGACCACCAGAGGCTTGTCCGGGAAGTCGTAGCGGTCGTCGGCGCGGTTCTCTTCGCGGGGCGAGCTCTCGCCTTCGGTCGCGACGATGGTTCCCGAGTCGAGAAAGGCGTCGGCAACTTCGACGGCGGCGTTGAGCAGACCGCCGGGGTTGTCTCGCAGGTCGAGCACCACGCCCTCGACGCCCGCCGCCTCGAACTCGTCGAGCTTGGCCCGCAGCTCCTTGCCCGTGGTCTGGGCGAAGTTGCGGGGAATCTGCACGAGGCCGACCTTGTGCATCTGACCGTCGAGACCGGGGGTCTCGAGAACTTCACCGATGACGGAGTCCAGCTTGATCGTCGCGCGAGTGATCGAAAGCCGCTTGGGCTTCGCGAGACCGTCGCGCATGACGTACAGCGTGACCGCGGTGCCGGCGGGACCCCGCAGTCGGTCGACCGCTTCGTTGAGGGTCATGGTGACGGTGGACTCCGAGCCGATCTGCACGATGCGGTCGCCGGGTTCCATGTCGACCTTGCTTGCCGGGTTGCCGTCGATCACCCGGATGACGGTGATCTTGCCCTCGCGCATGCCGACCTCGATCCCCAGGCCGCCGAAGCTGCCCTTGGTGCTGGCCTTCATGTCGCTGAAGTCCGAGGGGCGCAACAGGTTGGTGTGCGGGTCGAGGGTACCGAGGACGCCGCTGATGATCGCGTACTCGGCTTCGCGCTGTTCGTCTTCGGTGAGGTCGGCGTGCTCGGTCACGAAGCGGAACACCTCGCGAACGCGAGGGCCCACGGCCCACAGCGCGTCGACGTCGCTGACGTCGAACTCGCGCTCCTTGGTGGCGACGCGGACCCGAACGCGCCCGCCGTCGCCGATGGGCTCGACGAGCACCTGGGCGACGCGTCGCTCGAGCGCTTCGAGGCCGGCCATCGTCATCGCCTGGGCGTCGACGCGGTCGGGCTCGACGTAGTACTTCGACACGTTCCATAGCGTCCAATCGAGGACGCGCAGCTCGGTCGCGTCGTGGTTGGGCACCAGGCGCGAGTGCTTGCGGGGATCGTTGTGCTGGGCCTGGGCGTGCGTGTCGCCCAGGGCGGTGAGTCCAAGCGCGACGACGAGCGAGCCGATGACGACCGCGGGGGTGGAGATGCGGCCGGTCAGGCTGGGGCGGCGACTCGAAGGCGTCAGACGACTCACGTTTTTCAGGATAGCAGCCCTGCTGGCCGATGCCGGGCTCTCCGGGGGTCGATTCGGTCCCGCGACGAGCCGGCCTGTGCGTCAGATCGGCGGGGATTCCGGCTACGGTGTCGTGAGTCGGGCGCCGCGCGCGTCCGCAGCGGCGTAAACTCCGCGAGACCTCCGCGATGGCGAAGCCGAAAGCGAAGAAGAGTTCCAAGTCTGCGGCGCTGTCCGAGCCGATCGACGTCGAAGTCGTCGAGCGCGTGCCGGGCGACGACGAGGCGGACGTGGAGCCCGAACAGGACGACGCGGCTGCGGAGGCGCTGGCCGACATCGACCCTGTTTCCGACGACGAGCTCGACGCCATCGCCAAAGACATCGGGCGCCCCAAGGCCGCGCCGTCGGGAACAACGGCGCTCGCCCGCCGTGATCCCATGGCGGCCTACATGGCCGAGGTGCGCCGGCACCCGCTGCTCACCCGCGAAGAGGAGCACGAACTCGCCGTGCGCTGGGTTGAAGAGGGCGACCAGGACGCAGCGCGTAAGCTGGTCACCTCGAACCTGCGGTTGGTGGTGAAGATCGCCCACGAGTACCGCCGCGCGTACCAAAACCTGCTCGACCTCGTGCAGGAAGGGAACGTCGGCCTGGTCAAGGCGGTTCAGAAGTTCGACCCGTATCGGGGCGTGAAGCTGAGCACCTACTCCGGCTGGTGGATTCGGGCGTACATCCTCAAGTACATCCTCAACAACTGGCGGCTGGTGAAAATCGGCACCACGCAGAACCAGCGCAAGCTGTTCTTCAACCTGCGCAAGCAGCGGGCCGCACTGGAAGCCGCGGGCATCGAGCCTTCGGCGGAGAACATCGCGAACGCGCTCGACGTGTCCGAGCGCGAGGTCGTCGAGATGGAGCGCCGCATGGCTGCTCCGGACATGTCGCTCGACACGCCGCTGGGTGGGGAAGACGGCGATGGCTCGCGGACGCGCCTCGACATGATCGAGGATGACTTCGCCGACCCCGAAGACAACGTCGACGCCGCCGAGTTCAAGACGCTGATGCAGAGCAAGCTGATGGCGTTCGGCGCAGACCTCGAGGGTCGCGAGCTCGAAATCTTCACCGACCGGCTGATGTCGGAGGAACCGGTCACGCTGCAGGAACTCGGCGACCGCTGGGGCGTGAGCCGCGAGCGTGCGCGTCAGGTGGAGAAGCGGATGATCTTGCGGCTGAGGACCTACCTGCAGCAGGAACTCGGCGACGCGGTGCAAGTGGCGCTGGGGCACGAGCTGTGAGCGGTACGCTGGTCTTGGTGGGGACCCCGCTGGGCAACCGCGGGGACCTCAGCCCGCGCGCCCGGGAGGCGCTGCTGTCGGCCGACCTCCTGTTCTGCGAGGACACCCGGAGCCCGTCGCGACTGCTCGGGCCGGATGTCGAGCTGCCCCCGCGGCGCAGCTGCTTCGTGGGGAACGAGCACGCGCGCACGACCGAGCTGTTGGATGCGCTCGCAGCCGGGCAGACGGTCGCGTTCTGCTCCGAAGCGGGTATGCCCAGCTGGAGCGATCCCGGACAGTTCCTCGTCGCGGCGGCCGTGGAGGCAGGCTACCGCGTCGACGTCGTACCCGGGCCGACCGCCGCGTCGGCGGCGCTCTCGCTCAGCGGTTTCGATGCGGTGGGGTCGTGCTTCGTCGGCTTCATCGCGCGCGACGGCAAGGCGCGGACCAAGGCCCTCGAGCAGATTGCGGCCGCGCCCGGTCCCACGCTGCTCTACGAAGCTGGCAACCGGACGCCGGCCCTGCTGCGCGACCTGGCGAAGACGCTGCCCGATGCGCAGACCCGCGCCGTCGTGGTGTGCCGCGAGCTGACGAAGCTGCACCAAGAGGTTCTGCGAGGCACCGTCGCCGAACTGCACGCGTCCACGAGCGAAGCGCTGCGTGGGGAGGTGACCGTCGTCGTCGATGGCGGCCCGCCAGCAGAGGCGGAGTCTTCCAACGTGGCCCGCGCGGTGCTCGACGTGATGCTCGACCCGTCGCTCAAGCCACGACCCCGCGCCCGCGCCCTGGCGGAGCTGACGGGCCTCGACGCGCGAGAGCTGTACGAACGGCTGCGCGACGCTCGTTCGTAGCGCCGCGGTTCCGGTTCTGTTTCCTCTTGTTTCCTCTTGGGGGGGGCGACGCTGGCCTAGAAGACCAGCATTAGCCGCAGGTACGCGTGCATGTCGAACACGTCGTCCACCGCGTAGCGTCGGCCGACGTTGTCGACCACGTCCCGGCGGACCGGGTTGACCTCGGTCGTGCCCGCTTCCACTTCGTCGGGGTTCGTGCCACCGGAGCCCGGCTGGTCTGCGTCGCCACGGCTGGCGGCCGTGACGAAGTGCCGGGTGTCGGTGTTGAGGTTGAAGCCGATGCCCAAGCGCGCGACCTTGCCGAGCGTCAGGTTGAGGCCGCCGTTGAACCCGAACGACGCGTAGTCCTGCAGGTCGGTGATGCCCTCGAACTTCTGGCAGCTGCCGCCGCCGGCACCGAGGTAGCCGGGGTCGCCGGGGTTTTGCTGGGCGAAGGCCAGCGCGGCGCCGCGGTCACAGAACGAGTTCTCGGTGGGGTTGCCGTTGTCATCCAGGCGCTGCGACGTCGGACGGTATGAGCCGACGAGCGCCGGGCTGTCCGCAAGCAGCTCCCACACCTCGGAGTACCCGCGGCCGCCGTAGTGCAGAACCGAGCTGCCCTGCAGCACCACCGCGACCTTGAGGTTCTTGGCCTTGCGCTCCCAGGGGACAATCTCGGTACCGAAGGACAGACCCGCGGTGGACTGGGGGTTCACGGTGTCTTGGGAGCCCTCGCCGGAGAAGTCTTGAAAGATGCTGCCCGAGGCGCGCAGCGACTGACGCCAGTGCGCGGTGAAGAACGGGTCGAGGAAGCGGTACCGGCGGGAGAGCGCCGTCCACACGCCCAGCTCGTGGATCCGACGGCCGACGCGGCTGTTGCCGTCGGGCTCGCGCTGCTGGATGTCCCGGCTGAACGTCATCGCGCGGCCGACTGCAAAGCGACCCTCGAACGCGACGATCCACGTCGGCATGTGCGAGCGCTTGTCCTGGTTGAGGATGCCGTACTTGAGACCGACGTTGAGCTGGTCGAGGCCGCGGCGGGTGGGGCCCTGGAAGATGAGTTCGCTGCCGTCGCCGGCGAACGGCAGGTACGGGTTGGCCGTGTCCGTCGCGTCGAAGCCCGCGCGCGGAATGATCTCGTCTCGCAGCGTGGTGCTGTTGTCCTTGTTGACGCAGTTCGCGGTGGGCGAGCCGGTCCGGCTGCCGAAGACGCAGTCGTCGGCGCGCTGGTCGAAGCTGTACGAGCGCGTGTCCGAGAGGACCACCGGCAGCTGGAAGTACAGACCCAGGTCGCGAAACAGGCCCAGCTCCATGCTCGGCGTGATCGTGTGCCGCTGCTGCTGGTAGATCAGGTCCTTGACCAGGCGGTTCTCGTTGTCGCCGGGTCGGCCGCTGTTCCACTCGCGCAGGATGGCGGCGCGCTTGAAGTTGTAGTCGTACGCGACGCCGAAGTGCAGGTCGAACGGGTTGTCGTCCTCGAAGGAGGTCGCCACCCGCGTGACGTCCGCCGCCTCAGCGGTCGGCGCGAAGCCTGCGACACCGGCCGCGACCGCGAGTGCGACGCCCCAGCGCCTGCTCCACGAGGAGCGCGGCGGGGTGGTCCGACCGGGTTGGGAGGAGCGGCACGAAGGGGTGCGCGGAGCGGGGCGCGTACGCATAGGTCGAAGAGCGCTGCTGGAGGGCCCGGCAGTGGACCCTTGAACGCGCCGAAACGCTACCAGCGCATCGCGCAGAACGTCAATATTTGTCGGCATCTGCGCCCGATGTGGGGGCGCGTACGACCGAGCTCGCCACGCCGTCCGCGGCCCTCGCGTGCCCGAACGTTCAGGTTTCCCGGAGTCCGAGTTCCTTCATCTTCGACTGAAGGCTCCGGCGGCTGATCCCCAGCAGTCGGGCGGATCGCGTCACGTTGCCCTGGGTCTGCTCGAGCGCCTCGGTAATCAGGGCTTCCTCGACCAGGCGAGAGCCCGCGCGGACCGCCTCTTTGAGGTCGAGGCCGAGCGCCTTGAGCGGGAGCCGGAGCAGCCGCTCGTCGTCGGGACTGCCGACGTCGCCGTCCGGTGCCCCCTCGGCGTCGACCGGGGCGGTTGCCTCGGTCGGGGTCGCCGGCTCGGGCGGAGCGTCCCCGAAGGCGTCGGGCAGGGCATCCGGGCCGATCTCGTCCGAGGAGGCGAACAGCACCATGCGCTCGACGAGGTTCTCGAGCTCGCGGATGTTGCCGGGCCAGCCGTACTTGCCCAGCACGTCCAGCGCCGCGGGGGCGAAGCCCTTGACCTGCTTGCCGAGGCGCTCGTTGCAGCGCTCCACGAAGTGGTCGATGAGGCGCGGCAGATCCTCGACGCGCTCCCGCAGGGCCGGAAGCCGGATCGGGACCACGTTGAGGCGGTAGTAGAGGTCCTCGCGGAAGCGCTTCTCCTTGATGTCCTCTTCGAGGTTGCGGTTGCTCGCGGCGATCAGCCGCACATCGACCTGCAGCGTCTTCACGCCACCGACGCGCTCGAACTCGGACTCCTGAATCGCGCGCAGCAGCTTGACCTGGATCTCCATGGGGATCTCCGAGACCTCGTCGAGGAAGAGCGTGCCGCCGTGGGCGAGCTCGAAGCGGCCGGCCCGAGAGGAGACCGCGCCCGTGAACGCGCCGCGTTCGTGCCCGAACAGCTCGCTCTCGACCAGCGTCGCGGGGATTGCCGCGCAGTTGACCCGGATGAAGGGCTGCTCTCGGCGCGGAGAACCCAGGTGAAGCGCGCGGGCGACCAGCTCTTTGCCCGTGCCGCTTTCACCGGTGATGAGCACCGTCGAGGGGCTGGCGGCGGCGGTCCGGACGATCTCGCGGACCTCGTCGATCTTGCCGGAGTCGCCGATCATGCCCACCTCCACGCTGGGGTCGAGCGGCGCGTCGTCGCCGACGGGGAGTTCGGTCGAGGGCGGTGGCGCGCTCTCTCCTTGGCCCAGCGAGGCACCGCTGCGCTCCCGTCGAGCCACCGCCCGTGAGACCACGGAGCGGATCTGGTCGCGCTCGAACGGCTTCTCGAAGTAGTCGAACGCGCCGAGCTTCACCGCCTCGACCGCGTTGTCGACCGTGCCGTGCGCGGTCAGGATCACCACCGGCAGGTCGGGGTCCTCGTCGGAGAGCGCTCTGAGCAGCCCCATGCCGTCGAGCCTGGGCATGCGCAGGTCAGAGATGACCACGTCGAACGTCCCCGACGGGACCGTGCGGACCTTCTCGAGCGCGGCCTGTCCGTCGCCTTCAGCGTGGACTTCGAATCCCTCCTGACGGAGCAGCGCACCCAAGACCTTGCGCAGGTTGGGCTCGTCGTCGACCAGAAGAACGCGGGGAGACGCCACGGCCCTACGGTCCCACAGGCGGCGGCTACTGTGCCACCTCTGCGCTCCCGGTTTTCGCGTCTGCATCCTCGTCGGAGACGTCGTTCTCCTCGGGGGCTTCGCTGGCCGGCAGACGTGCGCGTCCGACGGAACTCGCGGCGGCGTCGGCTTCGGTGACGGGAAGAAGCACCGTGAAGCGGGCGCCCCCGGCCGGGCGGTTTCCGACTTCGATCACGCCGTGGTGGTTCTCGACGATGCGCTGGCTGATGGGCAGGCCGAGCCCGGTTCCGCCGCTCTTGGTGGTGTGGAACGGGACGAACAGGTTCGTCATCGTTTGATGCGAGAGCCCGTGGCCGTTGTCCCAGACGGTGAGCGCGATGGCGTCGGAGCGGACGAGGCCGCGGCGTCGGAAGCCGACCTCGATGCCGATGCGCCCCTCGCCGTTTCGGTGCGAGATGGCGTCCAGCGCGTTGAGCACGAGGTTGTGCAGGACCTGCCGCAGCGCGTCCGCGTCGCCGCGGACCTTGGGCGGGTCGTCGGGTTCTTCGAACTGGACCATGCCGCGCTCTGCTTCGGGCAGCAGCCGCAGGGTCGCCCGGACGACGTCCGCCACCTGGACCTTGCCCAGCTCTCCCGCGAAGGGGCGGGAGTAGGTGAGGAACTGGGACACGACGCGGTTGAGGCGGTCGACCTCCTCCACGATGATGTCGAGGTACTCGCGGACGTCCTCGTCGAACTGATCCTTGCTGGGCTCGACGACGAGCACCGCGCCCTTGATCGCGCCGAGCGGGTTGCGGATTTCGTGGGCGAGGCCGGCCGCCATTTCGCCCAGCGCGGCGAGGCGGTCACGCTCCTTGCGGGCCTCGTACACCTCGGAGTTCTGCAGCGTGGTGGCAGCCTGAGAGACCACCCCCTCGAAGAGTCGGACTTCTTCGCGGCTGAACGGCTCGAGCAGGCGTTCGTCGTCGACGAACAGTGCGCCCAGCAGCTGCGGCGCGGCGCCGGGATCGTCGATGTCGCGTCGTGCCCGGCCGACGATCGGCAGCGCGAGCGAGGCTTTGAGCTCCTCGAGCGTCTCGAGCACCTGCGTGTGCTCGGCCCGGGCCTCGGCGCGCTGCCGGGCGCGGGTTCGCTGCAGGACGTCACGCAACAGCGGTCCTTCGTGCAGCAGGCGGTCGAGCAGCGGACGGCGCGCGGCGAGATCGAGGCGGGGCAGGGTGCTGGGGCCCAGGTGGCTCGACAGCGCGAGGGAGGTGCCCTGACGGTCGAGCAGATACAGCGACGCACGCGTGACGCGGTGCGAGGCCTCGAGCTCCTCCATCACGACGCGCGCCATCTCGTCCGAGTCGATGACGCCGGTCAGCTTCTGTCGCAGCTGCAGCAGGATGTTGCGCAGGATCGGTCGGTCGCGGAGGAACCAGCCCTCGATGCGGCTTTCGATCTCGGTGCGGATCGGGTCCATCAAGACGATGACCGCAAACGAGGCCACCGCGGCGTTGAACAAGAACAGCGAGCGCGTGCCCTTGTCCGTGGTCGGAATCCACAGCAGCAAGATCGCGTACAGCCCCGTCACGATGACGATGAGTAGGGCCATGCTCGCGATGCGCAGGGCGACCTCGGGCAGGTCGAGCAGGCGCTCGCGGACCAAGGTTTGCGCGACGAAGTACAGATAGACCGCGGTGACGATGGGGCCGACCGCGGGCACGAACGGGGAGCCCAGCGCGAGGGCGATCACCGTGGCGTAGAAGAGGTAGCGAAGGCGGGGTGCCGCCGCGGTGCCCTCGGCTGCCCGCGCGGCTCGCCACACGCGGGTCGCGGCGAAGAGCAGCCCGCCCATCACGAACACCACCAGGACGACCGGCACGACCTCCCACAGCGGCATCTCCTCCATGCCGGGGAAGAACAGCGACACCGTCTGCGCGACGACGAGGAACAGCCCGGTGAAGCGCTGAATGCGGCCACCGCGGTGGTCGACTGCCGGGACGAAGCTCGACAGGCACCGGTCGGCGCTCCACGGAAGCAGCAGCGAGATCGTCTGGGCGAACCATCCGAACAGGTGTAGGCCGGAGAACCCGAAGAAGAACCGGCCGAGGTGGTAGAGCCCGAGGTTGAAGCAGAAGACCGCGAACAGGACGAACTGCTCCCGTTTGCGGTCGCGCAGGACCACCGACGTGCCGATCGCGAACGCCACGGTCGCGGCCAGCAGCGAGCTCAGGCTCTCGCTGAGCGTGGTCAGGGACGGGTCCACGGGGCCAGTCTGCCACGGGCTGCGGCGCGGCCCACCGCGCATTTGGCCCCGGCCGCCGGCTCTGGCATGCTGACGGGGATGGCGGCCATCATCGACAACGAGAAGCGCGCGCAGCAAAAGGCGCGGGCGATCGCTTCGGACATCTACCTCTACAACAAGGCCAAGATCGAAGAAGCGCTCAAGAACGACACGTTCTTCGACGATCCCGACCTGTCCGAGCTCATCACCGAGGGCCGTGACCTGTTCCGCGCCGGCGTGACGCCCGAGATGTTCAAGAAGAACTTCTACGACCGCGCGATCGTCGACCGCGTCATCAAGCCGATGGCCGCGCTCGAGACTCCGATCTGGTAGCGCCGGTTTCCATCGCGCTGCCCCCGGCAGCCCTCGGGCAGCGGCTCGATCGGGCGCTGGTGGCCGCGCTGCGCGAGGCGGGCCACGAGATCACGCGCAGCGCGCTGAAGGCTTCGTTCGACGCTGGCGAAGTCACCGCAGACGGCCGCCGCCTCAAGCCATCGCATGAGGTCGAGCGGCCGATGACGATCGCGGTCGTCCTGCGTCCGCCCGCGCCGTTGGCCGCGGTGC
>JBCCQM010000059.1:0-39180 GCA_039024335.1 Myxococcota bacterium | reverse complement strand
GTCGAAAGCGCGCCCGCAGCCGACGCTGCGCCGGCGGAGGGGACCGTGGACTCACCCGCAGAGACGGACGGCGAGCCCTCGGCGGACGCAACGACGGAGACTGAGGGCGAGGCCGGAGCTGAACCCGGAACAGAGCCGAGTCCAACCCCCGAGCCCCAGCCCGCTGCGGAGCCCGAGCCCGATCCGACCGAGCAACAGGCCGCCTCCCTCTTCCGCGAAGGCTCGATGTTCTACGAGCTGGGCCAGTACGAGGACGCGATCGGCAAGTTCGAGGCCGCGTGGAAGCTCGCCCCGGTCCCGCAGCTGCTGTTCAACCTGGGGCAGGCCCACCGGCGCTGGTACGAGATCGACCCCGACATCGACCACCTGCGGCAGGCGAAGACCTTCTTCATCAACTACGACAAGCGCATGAAGACCGACGCGAGCTACAGCGCTCGCGAAGCGGACTACGTGCAGAACATGATCGAGAAGCTCGAGGCCCAGATCGAGCTTGAAGAGGCCAAAGAGGCCGAGCGCAACCGCGTGATCGTCAACGGTCCCAGCGCGGCCGAGATGGAGGCGCTCGAGAAGCGCCGGCTCAAGCGCGAGAAGCAGCTGGCCGCGTCCGGCCGGCTCAACGGCGCCGGTATCGGTCTCATCGTCGTCGGCTCGGTCGCCGCGGGCGTCGGCCTCGGTGGCGTTCTGGCGCGCACCGCCTACGGCGTCGTGCTCGACAACTCGTCCACCGGCAACCCCAACTCGCCCTCGCTGGCAACGGCCGAAGAAGACCGCCGACGCCGAAATGGCTACCTGCTCTCGGGTCAGGTCGGGTTCGGAGGCCTCATCGCCGCCGCGGTCTTCTTGCCGATCGGCATCGGCCTGCGCATCGGCGGCGGCGTGCTCGAGAAGCGTGCCCTCGCAGGTGCTGCCCCCGACGAAACCGTCGGCGAAGACAAAGCCCCCGACAAGAACGACAAGCCCGCGCCCAAGGTGGCGGTCGAGCCGACCGCCTCGGGCCTTGCGATCCGGTTCTAGAGCGCATCCCATAACTCCGGCGCGGTGGCACGCGCCAGAGTTGGGTTCGCTGGGTAGGAGCGGAAACGAAGCTGTACCGGGTGTACTGCGAGTTTTCGCGACACAGCCAGCGGACCCAGGGTCAAGCGAGACGGCGCGGCGGGGTTATGAGATGTGCTCTGGACGCTGACGAGAGCGAGCCTTAATCGTCGGCGCGCCAGCGGCGGCCGCGGCTGCTTTTCTTCTGGCCCACCCGCTTCTTCGCGTCGATCCGGCGGCGAATGGAGCCGCGGGTCGGCTTGGTCGCGCGACGAGTCTTGGGGACGTGGGCGGCGG
Source organism: Myxococcota bacterium (assembly GCA_039024335.1). Classification (GTDB taxonomy): domain Bacteria; phylum Myxococcota_A; class Polyangia; order Nannocystales; family Nannocystaceae; genus CAJXVA01. Next base: position 37,851 of record JBCCQM010000059.1, on the reverse strand, counting down.
CGGCAACGAGCGCGGCCAAGCGCTCGCGGGCGAGCGAGAGGTTGCCCGCCTGCGTACGCGCGGACTGGCTGACCACGACCAAGCGCCCATCGGCGTCGAGTCGGGTCGCATAGCGCTCGCGCAGGCGGGCACGAAGGTCGGCGCGAAGCGAGCGATTGGCCGGCAGGTCGAAGCGCAGATCGACCTTGGAGGCGACGCGGTTGACATTCTGCCCCCCGGGACCCGAAGCGCGGGCCGCCGTCCACGACAGGTCGCGCGCTGGGATCACCAGTGCGTTCATGTCGGTTTGGATGTGCAGGTCGTCCATCGCGTCCTCTGACAGCCGAGCAGCGTAGCAGCGAGATCGCGGCTGACAAGGACTGATACGGTAAGGGCGGTGTTGGATGAGGACGGGTTCGCGACGCTGCTGCGACGCGCGATGGTCTTGATGACCCGCGTCGACGGACACATCGACGACGACGAGGTGGTCCGGATCCAGTGGATCATGAAGCGCCGCTTCGGCCGGGAGCTGGACGCCGAGTCGATTCGGACGCGCGTCCACGAGCAAATTTCCGCGGGCGTTCGGCTGCACGACCTCCTCGCCGAGCACGCGGGCAGCTTGGACGAGCGTCAGAAGGCCGAGGTGCTCAAGGTCGCGTTTGCGGTGGCAAGCGCCGACGGAGCCATCGTCGACGAGGAGGACGCGCTGCTTGTCCGCATCGCAAAGAGCCTGTCGATCGGGCCCGCCGAGTACCGCACGCTCCTGCGCCACGCGATGGTCGCCCGCGACTTCCTCTAGCAGCCCCAACTAATCGGACGGGTCGACGAAGACCGCGGACGCGAACATCTGCCACGCCTCATCGACGTAGCCGTCGGGCGTGATGTCGCGGCGCTCGATCATCCAGCCCTCGGTGAACGCGGCGTGAATCAGGCCCAAGAAGCCCGAGAGGATCGACTCCGGCTTGAGGTCGGCACGAATGACGCCCTGCTCCTGCAGCCCTCGGATCTGCTCCACGCCGAGGTCGCCGAGCTCCGCGACGAGCTCGTTCGACCGGTCGTCGTCACCGTCGAGGAGCATCCACCACATCAGCCGAAGCACCTGAGGGTTGTCGCGCAGGTGCTCGTAGTAGATGCGCATCGAGGCCTTGGCCGTCTTCGGCGTGAGCGGTTGGCCAGCGAGCAGCTGGACCTGCTGCTGATGGTAGGCCTCGAAACAGCGCCGCTTGACCGAGCCCCACAGCGCCTCCTTCGAGCCGAAGTGGTGGTGGATGAGGCTCTTGGTGACCCCGGACGCCTTCGCGATTTCGCTCATCGACGTCCCCGCAAACCCGCGGTCCAAAAACAGCTCCTGGGCCGCCTCGAGAATCGAGGCCCGTGAACCCGCCGGATCCTGCTTTCGCACGGCTTTCACGGGCCGAGCCTAGCATGCCGGTTGACAAATGACCGGCGGTCACTAACCTCGACCCATGGCAGACGGCAGCCAGTACAACCCTCCGAGCCCCGACCCGACCGCGGTCAAAGAGACCATCGCCCGCGTCCTCGACGCACAGCGGGCGTACTTCGCCGCCGGAGAGACGCTGCCCCAGCACGCCCGCGAGGCGCAGCTGCGTTCGTTCCTCGCCTCCGTGCAGAAGCACGAGAACGACATCATCGAAGCCCTCCGCGAGGACATGGGCCGCTCGTCCATGGAGGCGTACCTCTCCGAGGTTGGCTACGTGACCGGGGAGATTCGCACCGCGCTCAAGTCGCTCGGCAAGTGGATGCGACCCAAGCGGATGTTCTCGCCGCTGGCGGCCGCGCCTTCCCGCAGCGCCCTGTACAGCCAACCGCTCGGCCTGACGCTCATCGTGGGTCCCTGGAACTACCCGGTGCAGCTCGCCCTCGCGCCCGTCGTGGGTGCCGTCGCCGCGGGCAACGTCTGCCTCGTCAAGCCTTCGGAGCTCGCGCCCGCCTCGTCCGCCGTGGTCAAGGCCATCATCGATGAGGCGTTCGACGAGCGCTGGGTCGCCGCGATCGAAGGCGGCCTCGAGACTTCGCAAGCGCTTCTCGAGCATCGCTGGGACCACATCTTCTTCACCGGGGGCACCGAGATCGGCCGCATTTACGCCAAGGCGGGCGCCGAACACCTCAGCCGGGTCACGCTGGAGCTCGGCGGCAAGAGCCCGACCATCGTCACGGAGTCGGCCGACCTGGACGTCGCCGCCAAGCGCATCGCATGGGGCAAGTGGTTCAACACAGGGCAGACCTGCATCGCTCCGGACTACATCCTTGCCCACAGCTCCATCCGTGACGCCTTGATCGAAAAGATCGGCGCCGCCGCGAAAGAGTTCTACGGCGAGGATCCCCAGAAGAGCCCCGACTACGGCCGCATCATCAACGATCGGCACTTCAAGCGCGTGGCCTCGCTCATCGACCCCGACAAGGTCGCGCACGGCGGACAAACCGACGCCGCCGACCGATACATCGCGCCAACCGTCCTCACGGACATCACCCTCGACGACCGCGTCATGGGCGAAGAGATCTTCGGGCCCGTGCTCCCGGTGATGCAGTACAGCTCGATGGATGAGGTCATCGACACGGTCGCGCGCCGTCCCAATCCCCTGGCGCTGTACCTGTTCACCACCAACCCCGCCGACGAAAAGCTCGTGCTCGATCGCATTTCGTTTGGCGGCGGCTGCATCAACAACACGCTGCTGCACTTCAGCGACCACAAGCTGCCCTTTGGCGGCGTGGGCAGCAGTGGTCTCGGCGCCTATCACGGGCACCACTCGTTCGAGGTCTTCTCGCACAAGAAGGGCGTGCTCAAGACGGCCAACTTCATCGACCCGTCGGTGAAGTACCCGCCGTACGACGAGAAGAAGGCCCGGATTCTGCGGAAGCTGGTGAACTAGTGGCAGTGCGTCAACGGGCGCGCAACGACGAGGACAAGCAAGCCCGGCGGGCTGCGATCTTGGAGCACGCGGCGCTGCTGATCGAGGGGCACCCGTACGCCAAGATCACGATGGCCCAGGTCGCGCGCGCCTGCGGTCTCGCCAAGGGAACGCTCTACCTCTACTTCCGCAGCAAGGAGGAGCTGTTCCTCGCGCTGGTGGAGCAGGAGCTGGTCGCCTGGTTCGACGCACTGCTCGACGCGCTCGGCCAGCTCCCCAGCGTGACCGCAGATGCGTTTGGCCAGCACTTTGCCGCCAGCGTCGCGCAGCGTCGAACGCTGCGCGAGCTGCTCGTCATCCTGCACACGATCCTCGAGCAGAACGTCGACTCCCAAACCGCGCTGACGTTCAAAGCCGTGGTCCGCGACAAGCTGCTCGAAGGTGGCGCCGCGCTCGAGCAGGTGTGGCCGGCGATCCCAGCCGGCGCAGGCACGCGAACCCTGCTGCGGATCTACGCGCTCATGGTGGGGCTCAAGCAGATGGCGTTTCCCTCCGATACGGTCGCAAGCGTCCTGTCTCGAGAGGACATGAAAGCGCTCCGCGTCGACTTCCAGCAGGACCTCGCCGCCGGCGTCGCCGACATGCTTCGCGGCATCGAGCGGGCCGCGAACCGCGAGAGGGCCAGAAGCTAAAACCTGTCGCGCATCGGTGGAGCGGCGTACGGGCCCTTTTTGGCCCGCCGCCGCAGATACTCGATCAGCGCGTCCATGTCCTGTGCCGAGAGGCGCTCGCCATAGGCGGGCATGCGGGCGCCAGGCGTCTTGCTCTGCGGGTCGGCGAGGTACGCCCGCAGCGAAGCGTCGTCGGGGAAGGTCTCGTCGAGCGCCTTGAGCGACTTGAGCCCCGCGCGCTCGTTGGGGTGACACACAACGCACGCCTCGCGCTCGTAGACGTGTCGTCCAGCGTCGACAATCGCCGGGGTCGGCCGCGGCCTGTGCCCCTTGGGGACCTCTTCGTCGGAAGGGTCGAGCGTCTTGAAATAGGCGAACATCGCCTCGAGTTCGCCGTCGGTGAGTTCGGGATAGGTTGGCATCGGCCAGCGGATCGGACGGTCGTCGGGGTCGAAGCCTTCCGTCAGCGCGCGCCGGAACTGCTCGTAGGTCCACGTCCCCAAGCCGCTGTCGGACGGCGTCAGGTTGCTACCGATGTAGACCTTGCCGTCCAGCGCAACCAAAGCACCTCCGCCCGCATAGAAACCCGCCGAATCCGCCGGTTCGAGCCACTTTGCGCTCGCGAGGCTCGCGCTGTGGCAGCCGTGACACTGCAGAAGGTCGTTGGCCAAGTACGCGCCGAGCGCAATGGGCTCGGAGTCTGCCGGCCGCGGCACCTTGGGGTTGCTCTGCGGGCCCGGGGACCACGTCAGCCACGAGCGCACGACCGAGCCGTACGTCATCTCGCTCGCTTCATCGGCAACCCGCTGTCCTTCGACCCACGGGTCATCACTGCGCAGGAACGCGATGAGGTTCGCAAGGTCGACGTCGGCGATGTTGGGGAGGTGCGGCATGTACGGCGGCGACAGCTCGTTGCGCAGCGGATGGACGCCGGTCCGCAGGTACATGGTGAGCGCACCGTCGCTCCAGTCTCCGATGCCACGATTCCGCTCGCCGGTGATGTTCGACGCATAGGCGCGACCCAGGTCCCGGTACTCCGGCGCGAGCGAGCGGCCGGTCAACGCACCCGTCTCGACGTCGTAGTGGCAGCGATGGCACAGCAGCGCCGCCAACCTGCGCCCCGCGAGCGCATCGCCACCTGGCTCCGCGGGCTCGAAGGCCTCCGGGTCGTACCCCTCTTGCACCGGCGGGCCCAGCACCCACGCAAGGCCGGCCGCCGCAGCGACCGCGAGCGCGACGAGCAGACCCAGAACGAGCCCGACCTTGAAGAGCTTGCGCAGCATGAGCGACCGCTCCTTCTAACAGGCGGCGATTCGGGCCGCAAAGAGGCTCACACGACGGAGATGGTCTTGACCTGCTTGCGACCGCCCCGCTCGAAGCGGACCTTGAAAACCCGCGTCGACCCCAGCGACCAGTACAGCGCCATCGCCTGCGCATCATCGGTCAGGTCCCGTCCGTTGACGTGGGTGATCTTGTCGCCGGAGCGAAACCCGAACGCGTGGATCGGAGACGACGATGAGACGCGCTTGAGCTTGTAGCCACTGTGCACGTCGTTGCGGATCGCCGGCACGATGTCGACACCGGACTGCAGCCGCGATGGCGAGGCGCGAAGGTCGTCGAACTTCCGCTTGGTGATCGTGCAGCGCGATCCGCTGCACGCGATGTCCTTCGACGCCGCGGGGCGGACTGCACCACCACTGGGTCGCGGACGTGCGGGCGAGCGTCCCGCCGAGGCGCCGCCGGATCTTCGGCCCGAGGACGCTTTCGACCGACGGGGCGCCGGCGCAGCTGGAGCGGGACTCGCGTCGGGTACCGTCTCGGGCTCCGGCTCTGGCTGTGGTTCTGGCTGTGGTTCTGGGGCCGTCGCCGCAGCGTCGGGCGGCTCCGTCTCACCGCTGTAGTTGCTCAGCACCGCCCGCCAGCCCAAGCCGCCCTCGAATCGGTAGCTCGCCGTGAAGCTGAGGTCTTCGCGAAAGATCGTGAGGGTGACGCGATTCTCGGCGCCATCGAGCGCGGGGCCGAGCCGGTCGGCCGACGTGAGGGGAACTCCGTTGAGCTTCTCGATCACGTCGCCCTCACGCAGACCGAGCGATCCCCAAACGCCATCCGGCTCGATCGGACCGACCGCGTATCCCGCCGAGGCCGGCGGCGACGCCGGGACGGGTGTGAACACGCCGGCGCCTTCGGTTGCGCGGATCTCCTCGAACACGATCGCGGCCACAAACGGGTCGACTCGATACGTCGCATCGTCGAGCGCGGGGGCCTCGATGCCACGGGCGAGCGCAGCGTCGAGCCCGCGAACACCCGGTGAGGAAGCGGTCGGCGGTGCGGGCGAGGCGGCCGCTTCGGGGACAGCCGCAGGTTCAGCCGGTGGGGGCGCGTCTTCGGCGTCACATCCACAAAGGCCGAGCGCGAGTGAGATCGCCAGCGCAGACCATCGGATCTCGGGAACGGCCACGCGTGGAGGGTACCGCACGCGATCTCCGTGCCGATCGCGCGGAACGGGAGCCTTCAAAGATGCGATCCGGCTGACAGAAATCGCCGTGCCGGTGCGGCTTAGTGGGGGTGCGTTGTCCCTCCACGCCGACCCTTCTTCCGCCCCCCCGGACCCCGACCTGCTCTTCTCGCCGCAGTCCGCGACCACGAGCGAGCCGAAGCCCGCAGCGCAGTCTCCAGCAACGCCGGCCGGCGCGAGCATGCTCGAGGAGCGCAACGCCGACTCGGTCCTCTTCAAGCTCGACCAGCTCAAGGTCGACGCACCCCCACCCAAGTCGGACACGCTCTCGAAGCTCGCCAGCTCAGCTCCGTCTGCCCAGGCTGGTGGCTCGGGGCTCATCGATCTCAAGGCGATGATGTCGGGCGCGGAAGCAGCTCCCGAGGAGCCGGTCTCGGCCGCAAGCAGCAGTCTGCTCGCCCAAACGTCGCTCACCGCGGGATCGAGCGCGCTGCTCGAGTCCTCCTCCACCTCGCTCTCCGCCGGAGAGTCTTCCGTGCTCCCGACGGCAGCACCGCCGTCGCGCATGCCGATGATCGTGCTCAGCGTACTCGCGGCCCTCGCCCTCGTCGCGGCCGTCGTCGCCGTCGTCGTGCGGGGCTGAGCTCCTCGACGTCACGCGCTGACGGACGTCTCGTCCCGGGTCACGCCGCGGATCGCGTCCAGGCGCGCGTACACGCCAGCCGCCTCGCGCGTGCGCTGTGTCGCCTCGTACACACCGGCGAGGCCCTCGAGGACTTCGTCGAGCGCCGGGTGTTCGGGACCCACGCGAGCCTCCCGCTCGGACAGCGCGAGCTCGAACTCACGCTCCGCAGCTCCCCAGTGGCCACGCGCCACCTGAAGCTCCGCGAGCGCCAGGTACACCTCGGAGAAGCGCGGGTGGAATTCGCCGAGCCCGCGTGTCCGAAGGATCTGCAGCGCCGCGCGTGCGCATCGCTCCGCAGCCGCGTGCTCCGAGCGAGCGGTGTGAATCCGGGCCGCGACCGCGAGCACGCTCGCGCGCCGAGGATGTTCGGCCAGCGCTTCGGTCGTGAGCAGCACCGCCCGCTGGGCGTGTCGATGCGCAGCCTTGAAGTCGCACTGCCGCCGCTTGAGCTCCGCCCACGTGACGTGCAGCGCGCCACGCAGCGACGCCAGTGATGCCTTTGACTGCAGGCGTCGCTCCGCCTCCACGAGCAGACCTTCCGCCCGCGGGTCCTCCCCTCGCGCACACGCGAGCCAGGCTCGGTCGAGCAGCAGCGCGATCGCCTGCCGCTGCGCGTCCGGGCGCAGCGCCTCGGCTGCTCGTCTGTAGCCCCGCTCCGCGTCCAGGTAGGCGCCCCGCTCGAAGGCGACCGCAGCACGGCCCCGTAGAGACTCGGAGCGCAGCGAGACGTCTTCAGCGCGGCTGGACCCGTTCGACATGAGCAGCGCGCGACCAAACGCGGCATCCGACTCCGCGAGCCGCCCCTGCTCGAGCGCGGTCCAACCCAACCCGACCAGCGAGTGTGCGACGGCGCGGTCCAGACCACCGCTGGTCGATGCCGCGGTGGGGCTGGGTGCGCGATAAGGCGAGCGCTCGACGTCGTGTCGGCCGCGCTGCGGGGTCGCCAACGCGATGGCGATGTCGCGGTACTGCTCATGAATCGAGAGCGCCTCAGCGAAGTGCTCGCGCGCAGCGCTGAGGTCCCCCGCTCGGTGGTGCGCCCATCCGAGATCGTTCACCAGCGAGCGCACGGTGCAGTCGTCGGCACCAGGGGCGTCTCCGACCAGTCCGATCGCCGTCTCACAGGCCTCGATGGCCAGCGGATGGCGCCCATGAAGCGAGTGATGGCGCGACACCCGGCGCAGCAGCCACGCGATGCGGCCCGACCACGGGCCCGGGACGCGCCCGCCCAGGCCTTGGAGGAGCACGTCGAGACAATTCGCCGCCCGCTCATGATCGCCGATGATCGAGCTGACCACCGCCAGGTTGTACGTACACAGGAGCACTTCGGGCGAGCTCGGCGGCAGCTCGCGCTGCACGATCGCCAGCGCGCGCTCGTAGAATGCCCGGGCCTCGAGGTGACGGCCATTGGCCATCTTGGCGTCGCCCTGGTCGCGAAGGATTGCCGCCGGTGCATAGCGACGAGACATCGTCCGCAGCGACAGCGCCGTCGCAGTGGCCAGCACGGCCATCATCGATGCGAAGCCGACCAGCGGTTGGCCAGCCTGAATCGCGATCATGAAGAGGCCCAGCAGACTCAGCGTGATCGGGATGCGGTACAGGGCCGGCGGCCGGCCGCGCACGTGGACCGGCTTCCAGCCAGTTTCGACGCGCGCGGGGAGGGACGACACCTCCGTATGGTCTCAAAGATCGATGCGCCAGCGGAAGCACCACGAGGTGCAAACCGAAGACCGATTCGCACCCACAGCGCGTACACACGCCACATGTATGCTGGCGCCATGTCGCTGCTGGAGTTCGCCCGCCATCACCGCTGGTCCGCCGTCGCGCTGGGCGCGATGCTCGGGACCAGCGCGTGTACCAGTCGCGACGCGGAGCCAAGTCCCGACACTGGAGCCGAGGCACCCGCACCCGCGCCCGCGCCGGCAGCCCTCGACCTTTGGGCGGGTGTGCCCCCCCTCGAGGCGCAGCCCTCCGACCTCACCGCCGAGCTGACGCCTCGCCCTGGACCGCTCAAGCCCGAGTCCGTCAGCGAGACGATCGAAATCCCCTTCGGCGCGCCCGAAGCTCCAGGCGCAGGGGTCGCGGTGACACCGCCCACGGGTCCGCTGGCCGTGGAGCGGTTCGGGCCGACGGGACCCCAAGGCTTGGTCGATGCCGTGCGCGTCAGCTTCAACGAATCGATGGTGCCGCTGGCCACCGTCGAGGCGCTGGAGACCAAAGACCCGCCACTGCTGGTGGACCCCCCGTTCGAGTCGACGGCGCAGTGGATGGGCACCCGCACCCTCGCGCTCACGGCGAAGTCGCGCCTGCCCTACTCCACCACCTACACCGTGACGGTTCCGACCACGGCCACGTCCATCCACGGGCATGCCCTGCCGAAGGCCAAGTCCTGGACGTTCAGCACGCCCACGCTGGCGCTCGAGTCGTCCTCGCCGATGGGCACCGAGGTCGATCTCGACGCCACGGTCACGCTGCGCTTCAACCAGGCGATCCAGACGACGGCGCTTGCCGGTGCCCTCTCCTTCAAGGGTGGGGGTCGGTCGGTCCCCTTCGAGGTCGTGCCGTCCACCCTCGGCCCCGACGCCACCGAAGCGCAGAAGCAGCAGGCCGCGCGCGTCCTGACCTTGCGCCCCAAGGCCAAGCTCAGCAAGAACACGAGCTACACGATCAAGATCCCCGCGGGCGTGTTCGGCGAAGGACCCGACAAGGGCCCCGCCCTCACGCACAGCTTCCGAACGTTCGGTCCGCTGAAGGTCTCGCTGGTGGCATGCGGCAGCCCCTGCTGGGCGAGCAACGGCATCCAGCTCGAAACGACCAACCAGCTAGCGGATCCCAAGCTCGACGAGCGCGTCACCGTGACGCCTCCGGTCGACAACCTCTCGGTCTCCGGCGGTTGGGGTCGCGTGTACCTGCAGGGCGACTTCGAGGGCAACACCCGGTACACCGTCGAGGTTGCGCCCGAGCTTCAAGACCGCTTCGGGCAGACGCTCGGTAAGCGATTCAAGGGCTCAATCAAGCTCGGGCCGCAGTACCCCGCGCTGTCGATGACCCAGTCACGACCCGCCCCCCTCGTCGTCGAACGCGGCGGAACGCCTTCGATGAAGCTGCGCGTGACCGGACTCGACGCGGTCGAGCTGCAGGCGACGTCGGTGCCCCTCGACGCGCTCCACACGTACAGCCGCGGCTACTGGGACCGCACGTGGACGTGGCCGAGCGACCGCGGGACTGCGTCGTGGACGAAGACCTTCGACGTCACCGACTCCAAGCGGAAGGCGATGGAGCTGCCGCTCGACCTCGCCGACATGATCCGAGGTAAGGGATCCGTCGGTTGGATGCTCGCGCGCTCCAACGAATACGAGCAGTGGGGCAGCACGCAGCGCCAGGGGTTCGGCCAGATGTTCGCCGTCACCGATTTGGCCATCGCCTCCGCCCTCGACTACGACGATGGAGTCATCGCCGTCCACACGCTCAGCACCAACGCGCCGATGCAAGACGCCACGGTCACCGTCTACAACCACAGCGGCACGGAGCTGTGGTCGGGCCGGACGGACGCCGACGGCCGCGTGGACCCTTCGTGGGCCGCGAACGACCCGGGCTTCATCGTCGCCCAGACCGCGGACGACGCGGCCTATCTGCCGGTCGGCGGCCAGAGCCTCAGCGGTGGCTGGAGGATGTCGCGCGCTCCCGAAGACACGCCCCGCGCCTTCATCTTCTCCGAACGCACGCCCTACAAGCCAGGGGAAACCATTCACCTTGCCGGCGTCGTCCGCAAGGAAGTGGGCGGGCCCACCGGCGGTCTCGAAGCATGGCGTGAGAACAGCTCGGGCACGTACGTCGTCACCACCCCGCGCGGAATCGAGGTCGCCAACGGCACCGTCGAGATCAGCGCGATGGGCACGTTCACGCTGGACATCGAGACCAAGGAAGAACACGGCACCGGAGACTTCTCGGTTCAGCTGACCTTCCCCAGCTGGTTCACCAGCGATCGCACCTTCTACCACTCGGTACCGGTGCAGACGTTCCGGACGCCAGAGTTCGAGGTGGCCGTGAAGCGCCCCACGTCGGTCCCGCTCGTGTTTGGAGATACGTTGGCCGCGGACGTGAAAGCCAGCTATCTGCACGGCGCGCCGATGGTCGGGGCCAACGTCTCGTGGTCCCTCGACCGCAGCGACTCCGGCTTCACCCCGCCGGGCGACCTCAACCGCGACTTTGCGTTCGGCGGGAATGGTGGCTCGAGCTCCTGGCGGTGGTGGTCGCCCCCGTCGCGGAGCGTCACCGCGGGCAGCGGCACCACCGAGCCCGACGGGACCCTTCGCATCGATCACCTCGTCGCCGCGATCGATCCGCCACTGACCGAGGCGCAAAAGGCCGCAGCCAAGCCCGAGGACTCGCCCGCGCCCCCGCGCGCCGCCACGTACAGCCTCTCCGCCACCGTCACCGACGAAAACCGGCAGGCGATCAGCAGCCAAGCCTCGTTCGTGGTGCACCCCGCCACCGTCTACGTCGGCCTCCGCACCGACGCCCGCGTGCTCAAGGAAGGGGAGACCACCGAGCTCCAGGCCGTGCTCGTCGACCTTGCCGGCGAACGCGTCGCGGGCTCGCCCATCGCCGTGGAGGTCGTGCGCCAAGAGACGGTCCGCACCGCCGTGGAGACGAACGGACGCTGGTCGTTCAAGTACGAGACCAAGGAAGAGCCCGTCTCCACCTGCAAGCTCGAGAGCCGTGGCGTCCCCGTCACCTGCGACGTGACCGCGGGCAAGGCCGGGTCCTACCTGCTGCGCGGCACCGCCAAAGACGACGCTGGGCGACAGGCCCAGACGCAGACCCAGCTGTTCGTGGTCGGCTCCGACGCGGTGGTGTGGAATCAGGGCAGCCGCCGCGTCGACCTGGTCCCAGACCGGTCGAAATACGCACCGGGCGACACCGCGAACATCCTGGTTCGCTCCCCGTTCGACGAAGCGCACGGCGTGCTGCTGGTCGAACGTGAAGGCATCGCCGAGCGTAAGCCTCTGGAGGTTCGCGGAGGCTCGGCCGCCGTGGCCCTCACGCTCGCCGATGGCTGGGCCCCGGGCGTGACCGTCAGCGCGATGCTCTGGCGCGGCCGTATGGAAATCGAAGGCGCGCCCGCAGGCCAGGACCTGGGCATGCCCGCAGCTGCCGGCGGCACCGTCGACCTGGACATCAGCACCGATGCGCACCGCATCGACGTAGACGTGGAGCTCAGCGCGGCGGAGATCCAGCCCAAAGGCACGCTGACCGTGGACCTCAGCACCACCGACGCAAAGGGCAACCCAGCCCCGGCCGGCGTTGCGCTAATGGTCGTCGATGAAGGCGTGCTCAGCCTGATGAACTACACCACGCCGGACCCGCTCGCGTTCTTCGTGCGCAAGCGTCAGCGCGGGGTGTGGATGAACGCGCTGCACACCCACGTGCTGCCGCGTCAGGCGGGCATGCCCGAGCCCGACGCCGAGCCCGAACCGGAGGTGGACGAGAGAGCGCCCACCGACGACGCGATGCCCATGGAGGAGAGTATGGCGGTCGGCATGCTTTCGGCGCCGCAGTCGGCGGCCGCCCCTGGGGGTGCAACAACACCACGACCCGCCCCCTCCCCATCCAAGGCCCGGAAGTCGGCCTCGAAGAAGTCCAGCACCGGGACCCGACACCGCGGCGAAGAGGGAAAGCTGGGGCGCGTCCTGGACGCAGACCGATCGTCGTTTCGCTTCGATGCCGGCGAAGCCATGGCCCAAGAGGTGTCCCTGCGGACGCTCTTCGCCAGCACCGCCTACTTCGATGGTGATCTGAAAACCGACGACGACGGCAAGCTCTCGGTCACGATCGACATGCCCGAGAACCTCACCACCTTCCGGGTGATGGCGGTCGCCGTCGACGCCCAGAAGAAGGACCGCTTCGGCAGCGGCGATGCCCAGGTCCGCGTGCGCAAGGCGGTGATGCTGCGGCCCTCGATGCCCCGGTTTGCCAACTACGGCGACGCGTTCGAGGCCAGCGTGATGGTCGACAACCAAACCGGCGACGACCAGAAAGTGCTCGTCGGTACGCGCGGGCTCAACGTCACCGTAGGGTCCGACGACCAGAAGTTCGTCGACATCCCCGCAGGCCAGTCCAAAGAGGTCCGCTTCGACATGAAAACGCAAGAGGTCGGCACGATGCGGGTGCAGTTCGCTGCGATGAGCAGCGCCGGCCGAGACGCGACCGAAGTGGAGGTGCCCGTCCACTACCCCGCCACGGCGGAAGCCTTCGCCGACTACGGCATGACGGCCGACTCGGTCACGCGCGCGCTGGAGCCCCCCGAAGATGTGCTCCCCGCGTTCGGTGGCCTCGAGCTGAGCTTCAGCTCGACCGCACTCAGCGGCCTCGAGGACGCCGTGCAGTATCTGGTGGAGTACCGCTACGAATGCGCGGAGCAGACCGCCAGCCGCATGCTTCCGATCTTCGTGCTGGGCAAGGTCCTCGACGAGTTCCCGATCGCGAGCATTCGCGACGACGTCCGACGCCGGGCGCTGTCCGAACGCGGCATGCGAAAGCTGTTCGACAAGCAGAACTACGACGGAGGCTTCGGCTATTGGTACAAGGGCGAGAGCTGGCCCTACGTCTCCACCTGGGCCACGTTCGCGATCCTCGAGGGCAAGAAGGCCGGCTACGACGTCGACCAGGCCAAGCTGGACAGCGCGCTGAACTACGTCGAGAACTTCGTGCGTCGCGGCGACCGGACGCGCTGGGGCCGGTACTACGACTGGACCAGCCGCGCCTTCGGCCTGTGGCTGCTCAGCCGGGAGTCTCGCGGTCGAGCGCTGTTCGACAACATCTGGAGTCACCGCGACGAGATGCCCCTGTACGCGCGGGCGTATCTGCTGAGCGCCGCGGTCGCCTACGGCCGCACGACGGAGCGTGACGAGGTGCTCGCGGAAATCCGTGAGGCGGTGGTCGAGAGCCCGAAGGCGATTCACTTCGTCGAAGCACGCAGCGAGGCGGCTGCCGCCGACGGTCTCCGCGTGCTGATGCACTCGAACGTGCAGACCGATGCCACCGTCCTGATGGCGCTGCTCGACGCAACACCCGAGGACCCGATGGTGCCCAAGGTGATGGCGGGCATCATGGCCTCGCGAGACCCGATGCGCGGGGGACGGTGGGGCAGCACCCACACCAACGCGTGGGCGCTCCTGGCCGCGAGCCGCTACTACGAGGTGGTCGAGGGCGAAGAGCCCGACTTCGAAGCGCAGGCGTGGCTGGGCGACGCGTTCGCCGGCAGCTTCACCTTCCAAGGTCGGAGCATGACGAAGCAGCAGCAGACGGTGCCGATGAAGGCGCTGCTCGATGCGGCTGCCAAGCAGCTGACGTTGGCCAAGAAGGGGCCCGGCAAGCTCTACTACCGACTCGGGCTTCGGTACGCGCCGGCGGATCTCCAGCTCGACGCGCGCGAGCAGGGCTTCGTCGTCTCTCGCACCTACGAGGCACTGCCCGAGACCGGCGCAAAAGAGGCCGATCCCGACGCGGTTCGCCAGCTCAACGACGGCTCCTGGGTGATCAAGGCCGGCACGAACGTGAAGGTCAGTCTCAACGTCGTCGTCCGCGACCGCGCCAACTACGTCGTCGTCGACGACGCCCTGCCCGCTGGGTTCGAGGGGCTCAACCCGAAGTTCGCCACCACCACCGCCGCGGCCGTGTCGGGCGTCGTCACGCGCGGCACCACCGGAATTCACCGTCGGTGGTGGTACCCGTGGTGGACCTTCGACCACAGCGACCTTCGCGACGACCGCATGCTGCTGTTTGCAGACGCGTTGCCGGCAGGCGTCTATACGTACGCGTACACCGCTCGCGCAACCACGATCGGCGACTTCTTGCTGCCGCCGGTCAAAGCGGAGGCGATGTATGAGCCCGAGCGATTCGGGCACAGCAGCAGCAGCCGCGTGAAGGTCGTGGAGTAGGCGTGTAGTCTCTCGCCGTGGCCAGCGGCGCACAGACGGCCGGGCGCGTCGGCATTGCGGTGGGGTTCGCAGCCCTGCTCGGTGTCGGCGTTGCGGTCGTGGTTTCGCGACCCGCAGCCGCGCCGCCGCCGTCCTCGACACCGCCCACGACGCTCGAGCCCCCTGCGCCGAAGCGACCACGCGCCAACACCCGGTGGATCGCGGCGGCGGGCGGGCAGACGCCCGAGCTGAACCAGGTGTCGATCGAACAGGACCTCGCGCTGGCCGCCGAGACCTTCGGACCCGGGGGCACCACGCTCTTCGCGGCAGGCCCCGGGCGACCGGTGGTTCAGGTGCTCGCCGAACCCTCCCCGTCGACGAACGATCCGACGGCGGCGCTCGCCGACCTCTTCGCGCCTCGCGGGGGCCGCGACGCGACCTACCGCGCGCCGACGCTTGCGCTCGATGGGCCCGCGACCGAGCAGACCGTTCGAGACGCGCTCGAGGCCGCGACCGGCCAATCCGGCCCCCCGCTGCTGCTCTACCTCGGCGGGCATGGGCATCGCGGACCCACGGACGCCGAGAACGGCGTGGGCCTGTGGGCGCACGGTGAGCTGACGGCGCGGGGCCTGGCCGAGCTCATCAGGGGCACGAGGCGACCGGTTCAGATCGTCGCCACGACGTGCTTTTCGGGCGGCCTGGCCGAGCTCGCGTTCGCCGAAGCCGATCCGGACGCCGGTCCGATGCCCGACGACGTCTGCGGACTCTTCGCGGCGCCGCACGACCTCGAGGCCTCGGGATGCGACCCCAACCCCGACCGGGCCGCCCAGCAGGGATTCGGGCTGCATTTTTTGCACGCGCTGCGCGGGATGACGCGCGACGGCGCCCCCGCAGACGTGGACTTCGACGGCGACGGCACCATCGACCCGCGCGAGGCCCACGCGTACGTCCGCATTCACAGCCGCGCCTTCGACGTGCCCACGTCCACCTCCGAGCGGTGGCTCGAGGCCGTCGCGCCCGGTCCGGGGTCTCCGAAGGTCCGCGTCGACCTGCCCGAAGAGAACGCGGTGATCGCCGCGCTGAGCCGACAGCTCGGCCTGGTCGACGAGCCCGAGCGCGCGGGCCTGCAGTACACGAAGATCGAAAGCGAGATCGAAGCCCTTGCCGAGGACCTCGCCCAAGCCCAGGCAACCGAAGACCAGGCCTGGCGGGAGGCCTCGGCCGAGGTGCTGGCGCGGTGGCCCGTCCTCGACGACCCGTGGCATCCCGAGTTCGGCGCGATGATGGCCACGAACCTCGACGCGATCACCGAGCACTTTGCGCAGTCCGAACGGCACGCCGGATATCTGCGGGCCCGGGCCGAGGTCGACCGCATCTCGGACGCGATGTTCGACCTTCGCGCAAAGGCTGCGCCCTATGAGCGACTCGCCCGTGCACTCGATTATCGCCAGCGGGCGCGCCGCCTGGCCGCCGAGGGCGGTGATGGGTGGGCGCACTTCGAGCGCTTGCGGGCATGCGAACGCCTGCCCGCGCCCGAGGGTTGAGCAAATCTTTCGCGAGCCCGGCCGCACGCGCGACCTACGTTGAGCGTGAGGAGGACGACGCATGGCCCTGACCCCCGTACACCGGAACGAGGCGCGCCCCGAAGCCGCCCCGTCGCACCGCCCCCTAGACCAGTACTTCGACGCGCTGGCGACCACGAAACGGCTCAGCGCTGAGGACGAGGTGCAGCTGGGTCGAGGCCTTGCGACGGCAAGAATTGCGCTGTGGGGGTGTCTCCTCGGGGCACCCGCGGCAATACTCCGCAACGCGGCACGCGACGTGCTCGGCGACCATGCGCCGACGAATCTGCGACGCCGCGGCGGAGCGTGGCCCAAGGGTCTTGCGGCGACGCTCGCGACCGCGGACCGCAACGGAAACCTCGCGCGCAAACTGTGCGCATGGGCCCGCGCCACGCCGGACGCTGGGCTCGACCTCAACGAGCTCGCACGGGCCGAGGCCAGACTGCAGGCGCTGCGCAACCGGTTCATCGCCGCCAACCTTGGGCTCGTGGTGAGCATCGCCCGTCGCTACGAACGCAGGATGTTCAGCCTCTCGGACCTGATCCAAGAGGGCAACACGGGCCTGCTCAAGGCCGTCGACCGCTACGACCCCGAGCGCGGCACCCGATTCTCGACCTACGCCGTGTGGTGGATTCGACACGCGATCGGTCGCGGCCTGTCGGACCGTGGCCGAGAGATTCGCCTGCCCGTCCACGTCGCCGAGCGGCAGCAGACGCTGCTCAAGGCACGCACGCGCTTCGAGCTCGCGCGCGGCCGCACCGCGACGTCGGTCGAGCTGGCTGAGGCCACCGGGTTCACGGAAGATCGGGTCAAAGCGCTGCTCGAGGTCGAGTACACCCGGGCCGTCGCGCACGACCCCAACACCAAGACCGCGACCCCGGTCCGCGTCGACGAGCTGGCCGCGCCGAACTTCGACCTCGATGACGAGCTCGACGCAGACGCGTACGCCGAGGGGATTCGCGACGCCGTGGAAGCCCTGCCCGCCATGCAGCAGGAGATCATCGTGCGAAGGTTCGGCCTCGACGGTGCGGCCCCGATGACGCTTCGCGAAGTCGGCAAGCTGCACGACCTCTCGCGCGAACGCATCCGCCAGCTGCAGGTCCGCGCTCTCACCCACATGCGTCAAGAGTTCGAACGCCGCGGCCTCGTCGCATGAATGCGGCGCCGCGGTTCCCGCAAGTACGCTCTAGAGCGCATCTCATAACCCCGGTGCGGTGGCTCGCGCCGGAGTTGGGTTCGCTGGGTAGGAGCGGAAACGAAGCTGTACCGGGTGTACTGCGAGTTTTCGCGACACAGCCAGCGGACCCAAGGTCAAGCGAGGCGGCGTGGCGGGGTTATGAGATGTGCTCTAGTCGAGGCCGACGCGGTAGAGGTCGAGCGGAGCGCTTGCGCGGCCGCGGGCGTGGGCGTCGATGACGTCGGCGATCGAGTCGTTGCGCAGCGCCAGGCCGCGGATCTCGGCGGGCAGCAGGTAGCTCGCAGGGGCGAGCGCAGTCATCTCCGAGAGCGCTTCGACCGAGACCTGCCCCTCGAGCACGAAGCGCATGTGCGAGACGTTGCGGCCCGGCAGCAGCGGCATGTGCGTGATGCTGACGATGCCCGCGAGGTCCGGCGTGCATCCTCAGGCGGTTTGCACGATGCGATTGGCTCCACTGATCAAGTCTTCGCCGCGCTCGAGCGCGCCCGCGGGCGGATACCAGGTCCCGCCGCGCTTGTCGTCGCGGACCATCAGGTAGCGAAACCCGCGTCGCACCAGGGCAACGACGATGATGCGGACCTGCGGGGACTCCGACGGCACTGCGCCGATGATAGCTGTAAGGCGCCGCCATGCGGGGGCGTTCGGAAGGAGCCCCCATGCTCCGGAGGTTGATCTCGACCCAAACCGAGCCGATGCTCGGGCTGCGCATGCTTCGCGGCCCGACTCCGATCTCGTTGCCGACGCCGGCTTGGCCGTTGCGTCCCGTTCTCGCCATTGCAGGTCTCGCGTGCGCGCTCACGGGCTGTAAATCCGACGCCAAGTCGGCGCCCCCGATGGCACCGCTCGACGACCTCGCGGCGATCGAGTCGGAGCTCGACGTGAACGCATCTCGCCTGGAGTCGCAAGGAATCCGGGTTGCTCAGGCGACGGCTCCGGCAGTGGAGCCCCGGCCGCCCGAACTGAAGCTCGACGACGACGGCGATGGTGACGACGCGGAGGATGCCGTCGCTGAAGAATCCGGCCGGGACTACGCCGGCGCGGTCGCCCCAGTGCCTCCACCCTCAGCCCCGGCGGACGAGACCACGATCAGCAGCGCCGAGTCCGAGCGGATCGAAGCCGACGAGGCAGCGCCCCGCAGCCGTCAGCGCGAGAAGAAGCGGAGTTCGCGACGTCGTGAGCGTCGATCGGCGACCTCCCGCTGTGACCGCATTTGCGACCTCGCCGAGTCGACGTGTGAACTGTCCGATCGGATCTGTGCGCTCGCCAACGAGCACGTCGACGACGTCCGCTACGCCGAGGCCTGTACGCGCGCCGAAGCTCAGTGCGAAGCTGCGGCCGAAGCCTGTAGCGCCTGCGCCGACTGATCCTCAAGCCAGCTCGAGCGTCGCGACCGCAATCCCGAAGTGGTAGAGCAACAGACCGCTGTACAGGGTAAGCGACAGCGCAAGCCCGCCGACCGCGAGCCGGTGCTCTCGCTGCCGCCACAGCAGCATCACGCCGAGGCTGACCAGGCCCATCTTCACGGCGACGAACGCGACCGCACTTTGGGACAGGATGCCCTCGAGGAGCAGGTTGGCCTCGCGAGCCACACCGGACTCGACCCAAACGAGCGTGAACACGGCGTCGAGCAGGTTGAGCAAGACGACGGCGAGAACGACGAGCCGCAGCACCGACTCGGGTCGGAACCTCCGCATCGTCAGTGCCAACGCCGTCACCCATTCGGTGTGGATCACCGTACGGAGGTGTGCAACCTAGGCACACACAGCGCCGCGGGCGCTCGCGCGCTACGGCCTCTTGGAGCCCCAATTGCGGGAGACGGGAGCCTTTCGGTGCAGCGCGGACCCGCGCTCAGCCCTGCTCGGCGCTCGCCGCGAGCAGTTCGCGCAAGGACGCGGCCCAGCCTTCGAGGTCCTGAACCGTAGACTCGAGATCCGCGGGAGCCCGTGCAAGGACCGTAAGCTTCTTCTTGAGAAGTTCTTTCGCCTTTCGGACGCGCCCACGAACCGTCCCCTCGGGAATGCCGAGCACGGCGGCGGTCTGCGACGCGGAGAGTTCTTCCCAGTAGTAGAGCTCGAGCACGATCTGCGCGTCGATCGGAATGCGGCGAAGCGCCTCGAGCAAGATGCGCTGCTCCTGCCGGCGACCGACGAGCGTGGTCGGGCCCATGCCCGCGTCTTGAACCGACGTCTCGGCGAAGTCGAGCACGTCCGCCTTCTTGCGCTTGCGGTAGTGCTCGCGCAGCAGGTTGTGTGCGACGCCGAACAGATACGTGCGGAAGGTGGAGTCACTGCGGAAGCGCTCCCGCCCCTCGACACACGCCATGAACGTCTGCTGCACGAGATCTTCGAGCGACTCTTCATGGACCTTGTTGCGGAAGAACCGATGCACCGCGGCAAAGTGCCGGTTGAACAAGGCATCGCCGGCGCTCAGCTGCCCCCCACGCCAGAGCTCGAGGAGCTCGATGTCGCTGGCGGATGCGTCGACGGCCACGGCCGCACTGTATCAACGGCCGACGGGTTCGGGTGTTGCCGCGGCCCGAGCCTGAAGTTGGGTCGCTTCGGCCCGGGTCGACGCGGCCGCTGCGGTGCGTCCGTCTCGGGCGTAGATCTCCGCCAGCACGCCGAGCAGCCGCGCCCGCGCTGGCTCGACACCCGGGCTGAGCTCGAGCTCGTCGAGGACCGTCCGCACCAGCGCGATCGCCCGCGGGGGATCGCTCGAAAACCGTCGCGCACCCGCCTCCACCGCGGCGAGGCGATCGGGGTGGCCGGCCGGGTCCCACTGCGCGCGCACGACGGACCCCAGCGCTTCGACAGTCTCGGCCGAGGGATCGAGGCGCAGCGCGGCGCGGAGCTGCAGTGCTTCGATCGCGACCGCGTTGGCCGGACCCACCACGCCACGCGCCGCGGCCTCGAGCTCTTCCGACGCGGTTTCTGGCGCGTCCTTGGCCAAGGCGATTCGAGCCGACAGCATGTGAAGACGCCACGGAGTCCGATCCCGCGTCACGGGCACTGCGGCGATCCGCTCTGCGGTCACGCGAGCCTGCTCGGCCGCGTCGACGTCGCCCCGTTCGAGCGCCTCAGCTCCGCGTGCGATCGAGAGCCGGAACCGAAGGTCCGCGGCGCCCTCAGACTGCGTACCGATTCCGAGTATGGACCCCTGTAGCCATCGCGCCTCAGCCTGAACGACGTGGGCGCCAAGCGGTGCCTGCTCGTCGAGGCTCTCCCCGCGACTCGCATGCGCCCACGCACACCGGCTCGTGTCGACCGCACACGCCTGCGCGAACCGTTCCCGCGCTTCGGTGAACTGTCCCCGCTCCCACGCAAACGCCCCTCGATGCTCCTGGAGGCGAGCCCGCAGCTCGGCAGGGGTTCCGGCGCGAGTCACGGCAACCTCGGCCGCCCGAAACGCCGCCTCGATCGCGTCCCCGTGTGCGCGTCGAGCCTGCGCGCCGGCAATGACGACCGCGGCGGCGGCGGCCTCCCGCTCGTCTCGCCGCGCCTCGGCCTCACGGAGCAGGCGCGTCGCAAGCTGAAGCGCGGCATCATGCTCGCCTTCGGCCAGCATCGAGCGGGCCCGGGTGATGGCGCCGTCGTCTCGCGGGGGCGCTTCGACGGCGAGGCCCGAGACGACGCTGCGGGCGACCTCGGGCGTATGCATGGACGACATGCCCAAGACGCCACCGCCGACTGCGAACACCCCCGTGGCGAACGCGATCCGAGGCCACAGCGATCGCGGTGCCACACGCAGCGCTTGCCCGAACGCGTCGAGGCTCTCGAAGCGCGCCTCGGGATCACGCTGCAGGGCACGGTCGACAACACGGCCGACCCAGCGCGGTACGCCGCGTCGCCGCGGCACGGGGTCTCGTCGACCCGCCGCGATCGCACGAAGCAGCGACTGCAAATCCGACGCGCGATGAGGGCGGGCCCCGTAGAGCCCTTCATAGAGGCATACCGCGAGGCTGAACTGGTCGCTGCGGGCGTCGATGGACCCAGATCCGACGTGTTCCGGAGACATGTAGCCGGGCGTGCCGACGATGTTTCCTCCGGTCGTCGACGCACTCCACGAGCCCGAGAGCGAAGACGAGCGCGCCGCATGTGCCAAGCCGAAGTCGACCACGCGCACGCGCCCCTCGGATCCGATGACGAGGTTGGCCGGCTTGACGTCGCGATGCACGACCCCGACCGCGTGTGCAGCCGCGAGCCCGCGGGCGGCCTGGCGGACCGCATCGACCACCTCCGTCCACGCGCGAGGCTTTGCGCGCAGCCACCCCTCCAGCGTGGGGCCGTCGATCCGCTCCATCGCGAAGTAGACCCGGCCGTCTTGCTCGCCAACCTCGAAGATCTGCACCACGTTGGGGTGATTCAGCCGAGCGATGGTCTGCGCTTCTCGAAGCAGTCGTCGGCGTGCCGGGTCATCGTCCGCAGCGGGCTGCAGGACCTTGAGCGCCACCGTCCGACCCAGGGTCGCGTCGGTTGCCGCATAGACGTCGCCCATCGTGCCCCCGCCGATGCGCTCGACGATGGTGTAGCGGCCAACCGTTGCGCCCGCGGACCGGACGCCGAACATCTTCCGGCGCAGCCGCGCGCGGAGCTCGGCGGCCGCGAGGTCGTCGTCATCGGCCCGCCCGGTCGCCTTGGCAGACGCCGGCGGTGGTCGCTCGAACGTTGTCATCCACGCAGCCCCCGTCCTGGAGCCCAGTCCCTTCAGGATAGCGGGAGGACCCTGGGACCGCCTCGGAGATTTTTTCGTCCCAGGGTCCATTTTCCGTGATCGGTTCGGAGTTCGTTTTCACTACCGCATCCGCTCGGTCGCTGGCACGGCGGCCAGGCGTACGGCGACGCCATCGCGTGTCCGATTCGGCTCCATCCACGGAGCATGTCCCCCCTCACCCTACGAATCGGCCCGCAACAACACCCCACCACCCTTCGCGGGAACGCGATGAACGCCGTACACCGCCGGCCCCGGCCCGCAGCAGCCACCACCTGATGCTGCGGGTCGGGGAACGGCACTTTTTCACGGCTGCGGCGCTACCAGCCGCTGGCGACGCCGGGGTCGACCTTGGAGACCCGCGCGATCATCCGGTTCGCGCCCGAAGCCAGCGCCGACGCCGCGGGCTCGATCGCATCTCGGATTGCGACCCGCAGCTGCGGCGTCATCGCGGGACTGCGAAGCAGCGATCCCAGGGCGCACATGACCCCATCGAGCCGCTCGTGCGCGTCGCGGAGTTCCTCTTCGAGCGCCTCGATCTGCACCGAGAGGTCGTCTCCGTTGGCAACCACAGCGCGAGGGATGGTCAGCGTGTTCGAGCCGGACATCTCACCCGGGACATCGTTCGATCGGGTGTCCCGCTTGAGGACCACGGTGGGCCTGCCGACGTGGAGGATTTCGCGCGTGGACTGTACAACCGCCGCATGGAGCATCGCTTCTTGGGCCGTACCGGCGTTCGGGTTTCCGCGGTTGCCTTGGGCACGATGGCGTTCGGCGGAGACGCCGACGAAGACATGAGCAGAGCGATCTTTCGCCGCTGCTTCGACGCGGGCGTCAACCTGTACGACTGCGCCAACGTCTACAACGGCGGACGCTCCGAAGCGCTGCTCGGCAACTTCGTCCGAGAGGTCCGCGACGACGTCGTCCTCACCACCAAAGCGTACTTCCCCGAGCGTGACGCGCCGAACAGCCGCGGCACGTCTCGGTATCACCTCGTGCGCGCGGTCGAGGCCAGCCTCGCCCGTCTCAAGACCGACCGCATCGACGTCTTCTTCCTCCACCGGTTCGACGACGTCACCGACCTCGAAGAGACGCTGCGCGGTGTCGAGCTGTTGGTGCAGCAGGGCAAAATCCTCTACCCCGCCGCGTCCAACTTTGCGGCGTGGCAGACGATGAAAGCGCTCGGCGTCGCGGCATCACGCGGCTGGGCCCCCCTGGCCTGCATTCAGCCGATGTACAACCTCGTCAAGCGCCAGGCGGAGTCCGAGCTGCTTCCGATGGCCCGCAGCGAGAACCTGGGCGTGCTCAACTACTCACCGCTCGGAGGCGGGCTGCTCACCGGCAAGTACGGGCGGAGCGCTCGGCCCGACCAGGGTCGCCTCGTCGACAACGCCATGTACGCGACGCGCTATGAGGCGCAGTCGAACTACGTCATCGCCGAGGACTTCACCGCCCTCGCCGCCGAGGCCGGGGTTCACCCCGTCACGCTCGCCATCGCATGGACCCGAGCCAACCCGGCCATCACGGCGCCGCTCATCGGCGCCCGTACACTCGAACAACTCGAGCCCGCGCTTGCCGCTTCGACGTACACCGTCCCCGCTGACCTCAAGGCCAAGCTCGACGCGCTCTCCCCCGCGCCCGCGATCGCGACCGATCGCAACGAAGAGTCCAGCGACGCCAACTACGGCCGTCGCTAGCGACGCGACGACACGCGCCCCAAAAAGGGGCGCAACTTCGTTGGCGACACAACCTGTCACCGCCAGAACGCCCCACTCGACCGGTCCTGCCCCAAGCGCGCCCCGGCGTCTGCGGACGCCAAGCCCTCCGCGGCGGCCACGTTTGGTTCGACGGGAGGGGGTGGCCCGGGGGTTGCATGTTCTCAGGTCGTGGCGTCTCGCATGCTTCGGCGGTCTTCTGTTGCCCTCTTGATGCTCTCCGGCTGTGGCGCGGATGTGTGTCTGGACGACGGTTTCTTCCAAGACGCACCCGAGGCATGTGCTGTCGACGAGGACGGCTCCACCAGCGATCTGGATCCGACCGACGGTGACGACACCTGCGCGAACGGACAACTCGATCCGGGCGAGGTCGATGTCGACTGCGGTGACGCATGTGGGGTCGGCTGTGCCATTGGGCAGTCGTGCACGGCGCCGGACGACTGCGCCTCGAACGTGTGCGACGACGCGGGGACCTGCGCGCCAGCCTCTGCGTGCGACAATGACGTGCAAGACACGAGCGAGACCGACGTCGACTGTGGTGGCACTGCGTGTGCGCCATGCGATGACGGCTCCGGCTGCTCGATGCAAGGTGACTGCACCTCCGGCGTCTGCACCGACGGCACATGTCGCGCGCCACAGTGTGACGACGGGGTCGCGAACGGCGACGAGACCGACATCGACTGCGGCGGTTCGTGCGAAGGCTGTGACGACGGCGCTCGCTGTGGTGCGCCGGAGGACTGCGCGTCGGGGCTGTGCGTCGACGATGCGTGCCTTCCGGCCAGCTGTCGCGACGGCGCCCGCAACGGAGACGAGACCGATGTCGACTGCGGAGGCAGCTGCGACCCCTGCGACGACGGGGGGAGCTGCACCGCGCCGGACGACTGCGCGTCGGAGGTCTGCGATGCCGGCTCGTGTGCGTCCGCGACGTGCGACGACGACGTGCTCAACGGAGACGAGACCGATGTCGACTGCGGAGGCAGCTGCGACCCCTGCAGCGCAACGCAAACCTGCGTCGATCCGACGGACTGTTCCTCGGGCGTCTGTACCGATGGGGTCTGCCAACCGTCGAGCTGCGACGACGGCATCCAAAACGGGCAGGAAACCGGGATCGACTGCGGAGGAGACTGCGGACCGACCTGCGAGCCCGGCGTGAGCTGCATGGACGGGTCCGACTGCGCGTCGCTGCTGTGCGACCCCGAAACCGATACGTGCGCCGCCCCCACCTGCGACGACGGAGCGCCCAACGGCGACGAGACCGACGTCGACTGCGGCGGTCCGGACTGCCCTGCGTGCGACGAGCCCGGAACCTGTACCGTGGACGACGACTGCTCGTCGGGCGTCTGTGACGCGGGAACCTGCGCGCCGCCGCGCTGCGACGACGGCGTCCTCAACGGCGAAGAAACCGGTGTCGACTGCGGCGGCAGTGACTGCGGGCCGTGCGAAGCCGACGAAACCTGCCTCGAAGACACCGACTGTGCGTCGAGCATCTGCGACGCGGGAACCTGCACTGCAGCGTCTTGCAGCGACGCCGTGCAAAACCAGGGCGAGACCGACGTCGACTGCGGCGGCCCGAACTGCGACCCCTGCGGTGACGGTGGGGCGTGTGCCGTCCCGAACGACTGCGTCTCCATGGTGTGCGACCCCGTCGCGCTCGAATGCGAGGACGCGACCTGTGAAGACGAGGTGCTCAACGGCGACGAGACCGACATCGACTGCGGCGGTCCCGATTGTTCGCCGTGTGACGACGGGGCGAGCTGCGGCGGCGATGAAGACTGCACTTCGGGCATCTGCGACGCGGGCTCGTGCGCGGTACCAGCTTGCGACGACGGCGTCCTCAACGGCGACGAGTCCGATCTCGACTGCGGTGGCAGCTGCGGACCCTGCGGCGACGGCGAGAGCTGCACCTTCACCTCGGACTGCGCGTCGATGGTGTGCTTGGGCGGCGCCTGCCAAACCGCCGCGTGCGATGACGGCGTCCTCAACGGCGACGAGTCCGACATCGACTGCGGCGGCAGCTGCCCCAACTGCCCCGACGGCGGCGCATGTGACCTCGATGAGGACTGCATCAGCGGGGTCTGTGACGCGGGGACCTGCGTCCCGCCGAGCTGTACCGACGGCCTGCAGAATCAGGACGAGAGTGACATCGACTGCGGCGGCAGCATCTGTGATCCCTGTGCTGACGGCGGCGCGTGCTTCCAGCCCTCCGACTGTGATTCGGTCGTCTGCTCCGATGGCACGTGCGCGGGTCCAGGATGCTTCGACACCACGCAAAACGGCGACGAGACCGACGTCGACTGTGGTGGCGGGTCCTGCCCCGGATGCCCCGCAGGCGGCGGCTGCGACGGCCCGACCGACTGCGATTCGGGCAGCTGCACCGGCGGACTGTGCGACGCGCCTACGTGCGACGACGGGA
The DNA here is from genome assembly GCA_039024335.1 of Myxococcota bacterium. Lineage (GTDB taxonomy): Bacteria > Myxococcota_A > Polyangia > Nannocystales > Nannocystaceae > CAJXVA01. The sequence goes on along the minus strand of JBCCQM010000059.1, from coordinate 11,674 downwards.
TCCAAAACGGTACCGAGACCGACGTCGACTGCGGCGGCGGCGACTGTGCCCCTTGCGCCGAGGGCAGCGCCTGCGAAGCGGGAACGGACTGTGAGACGAACTTCTGCGCAGAGGGCGTCTGCAGCCTGCCCTCGTGTACGGCCGACGGCGTGACCTACACGCTCAGCGCGGACCTGGTCGAGCGGTTCAACGTGTTCGGGTTCACCGATGGCGCGATGTTCCAAGACGCGGCGGCAACCGTCCCCGTCACCCTCGATGGCCAAGACGTCTGGGTCCTGCAAGACCAAGGCGGCGGGGTCGACCTCGTGGCACCCTCTGCGGACCAGCGCCCGACGTTCCTCGCGGTGGGCCCGAGCGGGCGCCCGGCGTTGGACTTCTCGAACGCCGATGACGACTCCCTCGAGCGCGCAGGCACGGCTCCCGCAGGGGAGCCGTTCCGCTTGTTCATCGTCCTCGCCTCGACCGGCGGAGGCTCCAACGCATCCGCGTTCTCCGTGGGACCCGCGGGCGGCGGCGCATATGCGGGCGTGACCGGATCCTGGCAGATCTCGCGCGACTCCGCGACCGACTTCATGGCCTTCCGCGTCGGCGGCGGCTGGGACACCGTCACGATGGGCGCCGATGATGGTGACGACATCCGATTCGCGACGACGTCATGGACGGACTTCACCGACGGCAACCTTCACAGCATCGCGATCGAGTTCGACGGGACCGAAGCGACGCTGCTGTACGACGGCCTTCTGGAGGCGCAGGGGACTCCTTCGAACCCTGGCGCGATGCTCAGCGCCTTCGTTCGGCTGTTCCGCAACCGGAACGACAACACGGGGGCAACGCTGAACGGTCAGCTCGCGGAGTTCATCTTCACCGAGGATGATGTCTCCGACGAAGAGGCAACGCTCATCACGAACTACCTCAACTGTCGTCACGGGATCGACTAGCGACGAGCTTCACCGCAGGATGCGCCCCGAAGACCTCGGGGTGCAGCGCGTGCGCGGCCAGCTCGGCGCTGTCGACCAAGCGCGGGCCGGGTCGGTTGAAGTAGGCATTGCCGTCGATGACGTGGACGGGCCCCTGGAGGACCCGGTGTTGCCGCAGCGGCTCGAGCTCGGCGAGCGTCTTGTCGACCGGATAGCCGCACGGTGACGCGAGCACCACGTCGACGGCCTGCTCGGCGAGCGCGTCGTAGGTGGTGCCGACAGTCGGACGACCCGGGTGCGCGAGGATGGGCTCACCACCGGCGGCCTCCAGCAAGCTCGGCGTCCAGTGACCGGCCACCATCGGCGGCTCGAGCCACTCGAGGTGCAGGACCCGGCGCTTGGGAAGCGACGCGGTTCGAGCTCGCAGCGCCTCGAGGCGCGCCCGGAGCCCCGAGACGACCTCGGCTGCGTCCACGTCTGCAACGGCACTAACCCTCGCGATGTCGGCGAGCACGTCCTCGAACGACATCGGCGACAGGGCAAGCACCTGCACGTGCGTACCGAGGACGCGTCGGGCCGCGCGAACGACCGTCTCGTGATCGACCGCGCAGACCTTGCAGGTGTCTTGGGTCAGCACCACGTCGGGACGGACCGCGGCCAGCGCCGCCTCATCGACGTCGTACAGGCTCAGGCCCTGCATCACCCGGGACCGCACGGCCGCATCGATCGCAGCGCCGCTGAGGGTGGAGTCCAGCGGCGACGACGTCAGCCGCGGCAGCCGGCGGACCTCGCCCGGGTGGTCGCACTCGTGCGAAACCCCGACGAGGTGTTCGACCAGTCCCAGCGCCGCGACGACTTCCGTCGCGCCTGGAAGCAGGCTTGCGATGCGCATCAGCGAACGAGCACCATCGCAGAGCGCGGCGGCACGTCGACCGACGGACCCTGCACCGTTGCGCCGGTGAGTTCGTCGGTGAGCGTAACGTCGGGCAGGCCGCCAGCCGCGGCCGAGCCGTCCGCGCGGTTGATCACCACGAACACCTCGTCGCCGCCGAAGGTCATCGAGTACGTCAGGGTGTCGGCCGTCGACGCCAGCGTGGCTCGCACGCCGCGTCGTGTTGCCGGGTGGTCCGCGCGCAGCTGCGTCAGCGCTGCGATGTGATCGAACAGGAACGTCTGCCCGTCGGAGTAGCCGTCCCACTGCATGAAGCGTCGGTTATCCGGGTCCCCCGCGCCCCCCAGCCCGATCTCATCTCCGTAGTAGACCAGCGGCGCACCCGGCGTGGTCATCAGGATGGTGAAGGCGTTGCCGAGGCGTTCGAACGCGGAGCGGGCGGTGGGGGTGCCGGGCTTGTTCTCCCAGGCGCGGTCCTTGCCGCCCGCCCACGGGTCGTCCCAAAGCGGCGCGTCCTCGGCCAGGTGGATGCAGCGCGGAATGTCGTGGTTGCCGATGAACGTACTCATGATGCCCGCGCCGTAGCGGCCATCGTTCGCATCCAGGAAGGAGGCGAGGTCGCTCATCGAGCCTTGTCGCATGAGGACGGTGCGGGCCATCTCCATCCGCAGCGGAAAGTCGAACTGCCCGTCGAGCATGTCCGCGTTGACGTAGTAGGCGATGGTGTCGACGTTGCCGGTGAACGTCTCTCCGACCATGTAGAAGTGTTCGCCGGTTTCGGGCTCCACCTCGGCCGTGACGCGTTCGCGCAGGTCGAGCAGCCAGGCGTCCTCGATGTGCTTCACCGCGTCGAGGCGGAAGCCGTCCACGCCCGTGTCGGCGATCCACTGCAGCGCGTTGCTGACCGAAAAGTCCCGCGCCGCGTCGTTGGTGAAGTCGAAGTCGGGCAGATAGTCGGTGAACCAGCAGCGGCGCCCATCGGCTCCGTCCCAGCCGCACCCCGACCCGCACACGCAGTCGCCCCCCGCTCCGTTGTCGTTGGGCCAGAACCACTGCGGATTCTCGGCGTACACGGGCGCGTCGGCGTGGACATGGTTCATCGCGTAGTCGAACAGGACCTTCAGGTCGTGCTCGTGCGCGGTATCGATGAGCTGCTGCAGCTCGGCCATCGTGCCGAAGTGCTCTTCGGTCGCGTTGAGGTCGGTCGGCCAGTACGCGTGGTACGCCGAGTAGTCGCGTCCGTCCGTGCCCAGCCCGACCGCGTCGGTGTTGTCCATCGGCACCGAAAGCCACAGCACGTTCACGCCGAGGTCTTCGAAGTATCCCTCTTCGATCTTCTGCGTGACGCCGGCCCAGTCACCACCCTGCCACTCGGTCTCGCTCGGAACACCGACCCCCCCATCGTTGGTGGGGTCCCCGTTGAGGAAGCGATCGACGAACACGAAGTAGATCACCGCGTCACGCCAATCAAAGTCTCCGATCTGCGTCGGCTCGCACGTGTACAGCTCGCACATGGTCGCGCCGAGCAGCGAGTTGTCGTTGGCCGTGGCGTCATTGGTGGGGTCGAGCACCCAGTCCGCGCTGCCGTCGATGCGAAACCGGTATTCGGTATCGCCGCCCCACGGCAGTGGAATCGTCGCGCGCCACGTGTCGCCGTCGAGCAGCATCGGCACGCCGTCCTCCCACCCTTCGGGGGAGAAGCTGCCCATCACGTCGACGCTCTGGTAGCCGTCATCGGCGAGCTCGAAGGTGTGGGCACACTTGCGGTTCTCTTCCTCGCAGTCGATGCCCTGCCCCGTGTCGCCGGTCTCGTCGGCCCCACCGCCCCCGCTCTGCCCGCTGGTGCTGTAGTAGCCGCCGCCCTCGCCCTGGCCATCGGAGGGATCGTAGCGATCGGTGTCTTCGGGCGGCTGCAGGTCGGGGTCCGACTCGAGCCCGTCGTTGCCACAGCCCACGGCGAGAGCGCCGAGCATGATCAAGACCGATGCGCGCACCGGTGGGTGATACCACGCGCAGGCTTACGCCTACTCGGCACACGGGTGTGCGGCCGGTGCAAGTACGCGCAGCGACCAGGGCGGAAGCTCGATTTCGGTTTCGGCATCGAGCACGAGGACTTCGCCGGAGAGCAAATCACGGTAGGCCCCCGGATACAGCCTCGAACCCGGCGCAATCGTGTCGGCCGTGGCGCCGCGATGCGCGAGCACCACAACCGGCCCGCTGTCCCCTGCGTCTCGCATGAACGCGAACGTGTCGGCGCTCGCGTGTAGCGGGACCCGTTCGCCGCGACGAAGCGCCGGCAGGCACGCGCGCGCCTGCGCGAGCCGACGAACGGTATCGCGCAGCTCGACCTGCGGCGGCAGGAGTTCGGACTCGTCCGGCATCACGCGGCGGCTGTCTGGGTCGCGACCCCCAGCAAGCCCGACCTCGTCGCCATAGTAGATGACCGGCGCGCCCGGCAGCGTCATCACCAAGCCCATCGCAATCGCCTGCCGCACGTACGGGTCGGCGTCGTCGGGCTGGATGGGCAGGTCGCTGCCCCACGGGTCGTTGCCCGCGTCCCCGACCGCCTCCGAGGCAAACCGCGTCACGTCGTGGTTGCCCACCATCAGCGACATCACCGAGCCCGAGCCCGCGGTCGCCTCTTCGGTATGCGTGAGGCTGGCCTCCACGGCGTCGAAGCCCGGCCCGCCAAGCGCAAGCGCGTCGCGGAGCGCCCACATCAGCGGGAAGTCGAACGCGCTGTCGAGCGCGTCCGGGCCCAAATAGAAGCGCAAAGACTCGGTCCCCGCGGTCCCCGGTCCGGTGAAGATCTCGCCGAGCGAGAATGCGGCACCCTCGTTGACGACCTGGTCCTGCACCGCGGTCACGATCCGCCGCGTGACGGCGCGAGGCATCATCGGTACGGCGTCGACCCGGAACCCGTCGAGGTCGTACGTCTCCTGCCACCACCGAGCGTCCTCCACGGCGAGGTCGAGCACGCCAGGCGCCTCGAAGCGCAGGTCGGGCAGGTACGGAACGAACCAGCAGGTCTTGATGAAGCGGTCCCAGGGGCAGCTGTCGGTTCCGCACACGCACATCGGGTCGTCGGGGTGAACGCCATCGATCGCCTGGTACTCGGCGTACCGCGGATTGGTCTCGTAGACGTGGTTGGGCACCAGGTCCAGCAGCACGCGAATGCCACGGCTGTGCGCCGCGTCGATCAGTGCGCGCAAGGCCGCTTCACCACCGATGCGTTCATCGACGCCGCGGGAGTCCACGGGCCAATACCCGTGATAGCCCTCGTACATCTGACCATCGGTGCCCGCCCGCGCTTCGACCGGGTTCACGTAGACCGGGCTGAGCCATAGCGTCGTCACCGCGAGTGCGTCGAACGTGCCGGCCTCGAGCTCGGCGGTGATGCCCGCCAGCGTTCCGCCCGCTCGCGCCCCGGCGTTGGGTGGCGGCTGGAGCGTGGACCCGTCGTCGCCGCGAAAGCGGTCGATCATCACCTGGTAGATGATCTGGTCTTCCTGGGTCTGCGCGCGCGGCCGCACCCAGGCATCCACGGTCTGCGTGGCGGTGGCCCCATCGACGTCGCGCAGCGTCACCTCCAGCGAATGCTTGCCTTGCGGGAGACCGCGGACCTGCACCGCGACGCCGTCGTCGGTGGCTTCGACCTGCGTCGAGGCGCCCGCGACCGTGACGCCCTCAACATCGAGCGGTGCGCCCGTCCGCGAGGGGATGACGTCAAGCTGGAGCGTCACGCCATCGTCGTCGAGCGGTGCCGCTACGGCCGTCGCGATGCGAGGCGCGTCGCAGGCCTCCACCCGCATCCACGAAACCTCTTGGCCATCGCTCTCCCGGAAGCGCGTGAGGCCGTGCGTCGCATCGAGGCGCCCCTGATCGGCCTCCACGATCTGATAGCCGTACTCGCCCGGTGGCAGCGAGAACTCGGCGACCCGCCAGCGCCCGTCGAAGCGGCGCATCGGCACGGGATCCCCCCACACATTCCACGAGCCTCGGACGGACAACGCCTCGGAGGATCGCTGCGGCTGAGCCCAGAGCACGACCGCGCACTCCCCCTCGGGAATGCCCTCGACCTCGGGCTCGCATCCGAGCAGGCCCAGCAGCGGCACGAGTGCAGCGAAGCTCCGGCGCATGGCGCGAGTATACGTGGCCCGAACCGGAGCGCGCCGCGCGGCGGGAGTCCGTCGCTCGCTCGGATGGTGACGACGGCTTGCGAGCATCGACCTCCCGAACCGCGTGCTCGGCAAACGAGGTGAACCGTTGCTCCTCGTCGTCGACTCGTACGGAAACTGCAGCGAGGGCTTCTTGCTGGAGGTCGAAGCCCTGTGGCCGGGACGTCGTGGAGGCGTGGTAGCGTCGTGTGGATGGGTTCGCGGGTGATGCTTGGCGTGCTCGGGGCGCTCGGGCTCGCCGCCGGGTTTTCGGTCGCCGCGTGTCGGCAGGAGAGCGGGGTTTTCACCTGCTCTTCCGACGCCGACTGTACGGGCAACGGCGCCGGCAGCTGCCAGCCCAACGGGTTCTGTGCGTTCCCCGACGCGATGTGTCCGAGCGGGCAGCGCTATGGCGACCTGGCAGGCGGGGGCTTTGCGAACGCCTGCGTCCCGCTCGACGAAGAGACGTCCGGGGGTGACACCGACGGCGAGGTGACCGGTACGAGCGGGGCTGGGACCTCGGGCCCCATGCCAGCAACGACGTTGACGACCGCCGCCGACTCGACCAGCACGACGACCGACGCCACGACCACGGCACTGACCTCCGCCTCGGGGAGTTCGAGCGGGCCGGCCGAGGATGAAAGCGGCAGCACCACCGACGGCGACAACCCATCCGAAGGCTGCGAAATCCTGTTCGACGACGAGTTCGCGGGAGAATCGTTGCCCGGACACTGGGGGACGTTGGGGACCGGCATCGTGGATGTGGTCGGAAACAGCGCGCGCCTGACGATCACCACGGTCGCCGGAGATCAACCCACGTGGATGGAGCACGAGCAGACCGTTCCCTTCGAGGAGATCTTTCTCGAGGTGCGCATCGATGCTCTGCCCGACCTGGAAACGTCTCAGGGCATCCTCTCTCTGACGCGGACGGGCGGGACCGATGCGGTCGATCTCGTCATCGACGGCGGCACCGTATTTGCCCGCCGATGGGATGCGAACGGCTTTGAAGACGCGGGCTATACGCCCTTCGATCTCGACGCTTCGCAGTGGCTGCGCATCCGAGAAGACGGCGGACAGGTGTTGTTCCAAATGGGCAGCAACCCCAGCAGCTACGAGACGTTCTACCTGATGGAGTTCGACATCCGCGACTGGTCCGGCACCGTCTTCTTGGGTGCAGACAACTACGAGATGCTGCCGAGCGTGGACGAGATTCGCTACGACCGCGCGCGCGCCTGCATCGACCCCTGACGCTTCGCGTTCACCACGACCGGTCGAGGATGAGGATCTCGTCCAGGCTCGAGCGCGCCGAGCCCCCGCCGAGCGACCACGACCCGAAGATGATGACGTCTTCGGGTGACGCCTGGCCGACCTCTTTGGGGCCCGCCGCGAAGCCCTGCTCGGGCTGAATGAACTCGCCGTCGAGCCACAGCGAGATGTTGGCGTCGCCCTCGGCCACGTCGGCCTGCCACGCGAGCTCCACGTGTGCCCATACGTCTCGCTCGAGCAAACCGCCAGGAAAGCGCGTCGTGTGCCGGGTCCCGCGCGCGTCGATGTACTCCGCGCGAAGCCGACCACCTTCGAGCAACCCACCTTCCCCGAAGCGCAACCCTCCACCGTCGACCTCCACGCCCGAGAGGCTGAAGAACTCGAGCGTTTCGAGGTGAAAGTCCGACGCCTCGCGGCGCAGGTCGAAGGAAATGGTGCCTCGGCGATGGTCGACGTTGATGCGCTCGCCGTCGTGCTGCGGAAACGCCACCCACTGCGAGCCGCCGGAGAAGCGCCCGCCGAGGTCGTCGGTGCCTTCGACCAACTCCGGCGCGTCGTCTCCTGCCGTTGCTGGACCCGCGCCGATGTCGGGCCAGGCACGGGCGTCGAACGACAATGCGAACAACGGTAGGTCGCCTTCGTTGTCGTCGTCACCGGATGGTTCGTCGGGGGGATCGAGCGGCTCGACGCCCCCCGAGGAGCCCTCGAAACCGCCGCTGCTCTCTTCGCCCGCGCTCGCGGCATCATCGTCGACGTCCTCGGTTTCGCCGTCGGTGCCCGTGCCTTCGCTGCGGGCACCTCCGACGACATCCGGTGGGTCGTCTCCGAACGCCGGGTTCGCCGCAACGCAGCCGGTCACCGCGAGCGCGGCGAGCATCAGAGGCGCCTTAGCCACGGCCCTGGTGTGAAGGACGCGCGGCCGCCGGCAACGCCAAGCCGTCTGCGGGACCCCGAACGGCCACCTACGGCGGGCGCGGCGGCACCGCGGCGTCAAGAGGCGTCGAGCGCCTGCGCGAGGGCGAGGTGGGCCAGCGCGGTCCCGACGTCGGGTGCGAGCCGCGGAGGGCGAAGCTGCTCCACCGCGCACCGCAGCGCATCGGGGACCGGCGCCGTTCGCCACGCCGCATCCGGACGCGCCGAAGTCGGCTCCCCGTACGTCGGCAGCTCCTCGTCGACCGCCGCGACCGCCTCCGCCATCGTTGCGAACTTCGCCACACGGCGGTCGCCCAGCCACACCGACGCTCCGCGACGTCCCTCAGGCTTGAGCTCGAAGAACCGAAGCTCACCCTCCCCACTTTGAAAGTGCAGCATCATCCCGCGCGCGCCCAGACTCAACCAGGCGTTCAACGAGATGGCCGCCACCTCCGAGCGCTGCGACATCGTCAGCGGGTCAAAGCTCGCAAGTCGCTCCTGAATCTCGGCGAGCGTTGCGGGCGGCTCGTCGCCGACCGTCTCGTCCAAGGGAAGCGGTACCGTCTTGGCCGCCTCCTCCTCGCCGGCTCCGTAGGCGGCTCCGACCTCCGCCCCCTCCCCCGGCGTTCGCCCGGCGTCGAGCGTCGGTGTGGTGACAATGTCCAGCGCGGACAAGTCGACGAAGTCGAGGACGAGACAGTCCGGCGCATCCGCAGACAGCCGCATTCCTCGCCCGACACACTGCAGATACATCGACTCGGAGCGCGTGGGCCGGACCATCGCGACGGCGGACACGCCCGGGTCATCGAATCCCTCGGTCAGGACCCCAACGTTGGTGATGACCCGGAGTTCGCCCTCGCGAAACCGCCGCAGCGTGCGGGCGCGGTCTGGCTTGGGCATCTCTCCGCAGATCATCGCGGCTGGCACCCCGACCTCGCGCAGCGCCCGGGCCAAGTTCTCGGCGTGCCGAACACCGACACAGAACGCGATGGTTCGGCGGTCGCGAGCGCACTCTTGAATCGCGCGAGCCACCAGCAGGTTGCGGTCTTGGACGTCGACCGCCTCCTCCAGCTGCTCCTCGTCGTAGTCCTCTCCGCGGATTTCCACGCCTGCGAGGTCCGCCTTCGTGTCGAAGCGAAGCCCGCGGAGCGGCCGGAGATATCCGTCATCGATCATCTCGCGGAGCGAGCGTTGATGGACGATCTCCTCGAAGACTTCGCCGAGTCCGCGACCGTCCGCGCGGCGGGTCGTTGCTGTGAACCCCACGAGCGTCCCCGGCCAGTCGTGGGCGAACGCGCCGAGCTGCTCGAGTACGCGTCGGTTCGAATCCGCGACCGCATGGTGACATTCGTCGTAGATCACGAGCCGAAGGTCGCGGCCGGCCAACGCCGCGCCGATGCGGCCTTCATGCAGCGTTCGGATCGACGCCACGACGATGGCCGCGTCCTTCCGGGCGCGACGAACACCTTTTTCGATGTCGACGATGCGCTTGTCGTCGTGGTTGCGGCGAAGCGCCGCCTCGATCTTGCTCTTCGCCTGCTGCACCAGCTCGTCACGATGCGCCAACACCAACACCGGGTGTTTCGCCCGGCGGATCAGCTCCGAGAAGATCACCGTCTTGCCCGAACCGGTCGGCAAGGCGAGCAGCATCCGGCGTATGCCGCGGCGTCGAGCCTCAATGACCGCGTCGATCGCCTCGGCCTGATACGGGCGCAGCTTCACCGCAAGGGAGCTTGTCCGCCGGCGGCGCCCGTCGCAAGCCCTGGGTCTGGTGGCGGCACGCGTCGAACGCTTGCGCAGCGAGGCGCTCCGTCTCGCCGCGGACCCCAAGCGAGCGTCACCGCGTCGCGCAGCGGGCTCTCGTCCCTGGCCCGGAACCCTCGGCAAGGCGTCGGCTCGCGTTTCGCCGTGGGCCGTCAGTCGTCTCCGTCGGAGATCTGGCCCGCCGCCGTCACCAAGAACACGCGGTCTCGGAAGCCGCCGGCCATCGACACCTCGATCGTGTCTTCATCGACGCGAGCGAAGCTCAGCGTGAGGGTCTTGTCGGCGGGCGTCGTCAGCGTGTAGGTGCCGGCTTGCGGAACCGGGTCGACCGCTCGGAGTTCGACGTCGTCGATGTCGAGCGCCCAGGACCCCGACGGCCCGGTCCAGTCGCGCGTGCCGACCACGCGGACACCGTCCCCAAACCCGCCGATCAGCGTCTGGGTGCGATCCGACTCGACCTCGATGTCCGCAGCCTCTCCTTGGAAGGCAAGGTCCGTCCGAACCCGCCGACTCTCGCGCGACCACGTCACCGTGGCTTCGCCGTCCAGCGTCACGCGCCCGTTGGTCAATCCCTCGTAGTCATGCGTCACCACGACCTCGTCGGCCCCGACCTCCCAGGACACCGTCACCACCCCCGCGTACGTCTTGCCGCGGTACGTGCAAGCATCTTCGAGCAACCCAAAGTCGATGCTCACGGACCCTGGGTCCGTTGCATCGACCGTCGAACACGGCACCTGGCTCTCCGCGAACGCGCGGACCTCGCTGATGATCGACTCCACGCCGTCGCCGATCGTGAAGCTGGTCGTCAACTCGACCACCCCGTCCTCCAGGCTCTGCGCATCCCCCGTCAGCACGATCTCCTCCATCGCCTGGCGCATCTCCTGCCCCGTCACGCGATCTCCCAAATCACAACCCGCAGCCAGCGAAAGACCCAGGGTCCCCATCGCCAGGCCGCGCAACGTCTTGGTCGTCATCCCCATGTCGTCCGACGGAGCACGACCCGTGCCATCCCAACTCCTCAGCCATTCAAGGGTTTGGACGGACCCTGGGTCGTTGCACTGTGCAACGGCGTGCCGTCATCCGCTGGCGCAGGGCGCTACAGACCCACCGCAAGGGGCGCATCCGGCTCTGACCCCGCCAGGATTGGGGCCAACAGGACCGCCAGGCGTCGTGGCGCGAACGTCTCGCCACTGGACGCCATCTCCGATATGGCCCACCACCGCATCTCGCCAATCGACACCTGCTCGGCGTCATCCGAACACGCAAACGCCGGATCGAACCGAGGGACCCGCGCCACGAAGAACCGCTCGTCGGACCGGTACCAACGCCCTGTCGAAGCCCGCCACGCATGCGAACGCGTCCATACGACCGGACCCAGGGTCCGGAGTCGATGTGACGTCTCCTCCCAAAACTCCCGGCGCGCCGCGTCCTCATGCGACTCACCAGACTCGACCCCTCCGCCGGGCGTGAACCACACCCCCGGGGCAGACGTCGTCAGGCCCTGCATGAGCAACAGCCGCCCGTCCGGATCGAGTGCGAGCACACGCGCCGTCGGCCGCGGAATCGCCTGCGCCTCATCGTCTCCCCGCCCCACCGGCCCATCGTAGCAACGAGCCTGGGTCCGCCGGCTCCGCGTCGCCGCCCCCCCACCGAACACGGCGCTATCCTTCGCGGCCATGTACAACGTGATCAACCACATCCGCGTCGTGCCCGAGCATCGCGAAGCCTTCGAGGCCCGATTCGCTGAGAACCTCACCCACATGGAT
>JBCCQM010000058.1:0-39402 GCA_039024335.1 Myxococcota bacterium | reverse complement strand
CGTGTAGGTGTTGCGACGACAAGAAGGTACCTGTCGGATGATGTCTTCGCCAAAAAGCCGCGGGCGTGGTGGCACCCAGCAGACGCGGGCCGGGGAGTAACACATTCCCGTCCTGCAGTGCATCGCCGACCGGCTTATTGGCCGATGGACGAGAAATGCAAGCGATCTCAGTCTGTTGAGTCCGAATGCAGGAGCCCCGGGGCCCCCGCAGCGGCGGGAGTTCCGCCTGTGCGCGGAGGGAATTGCCGGACGATCGGGGATGCGGGGCCCGGCCGCGATGACTACGGTAGGGCGGCTGATGAGCGAAGAAGACGCGCCAGACGAACGCAATCGGTTCAAGCGGTTCGGCGACCAGCTCTCCGGTTTGCTCGATCCCGAGGCTGCGCTGCGACGGGGTCAGGGCTTGGTCAGCGGGGTCACCTCGACGACGAAGAACGAGATCACCCGGATCGTCGGGGCAGAGGTCCGCAACTTCCTCGACAAGATGGACATCGCGGACCTGGCCCAGCAGATCATCGCGGGCCTGCAGGTCGACGTGAGCATGACGGTGAAGTTCTCCCGTGACGATGAAGGCCGCGCGCAGCCCGAGGTCACGCACAGCGAGGCGAACGTCAGCACCGCCGTCGACGAAGAAGAGCCGCCCGGCGTGCTCGACGAGCACGTCGACGAATCCGGCGACGCGGGCGAAGGTACGAGTTCGAGCGATTGAGCGCCCTTAGGGGGTGTCTGGGGCCGTTCGCGCAAGGCTGCGTGAACGGCCTCCGTCGTGCGACGGCCCCGGTTTAGGCCGCGGCGTCGCCCTCGGAGGCGTCGTCCCCTTCGGGGTCGTCGTCAGGTTCGCCGGTCATGCCGTTGGGGACGCCGCTGTCGTCCTCGGGCTTGGGCTCGGGCTTCTTGAGGCCGACCTTTTCGGCAACGTAACGACCCAGCTCGGCTCCGATTTTGTAGCCGAAGCCGGTGACGATGGCGCGTAGCAACAGAGCGGGCATGGCGTTCCTCGTTCAGTTTGGCACGGATGCGGGGCGCCGCTCGCGTTTGTGGCGACGTCCGAGCACGTTCAGTGGGCGCGCGTACACCTGTGCATGGGGGCACCGGACACCGACCCACAGTTTGCGCGCCTTTCTTGGACAAATCGTCAGCCTGAGAGATCTCTTCAGTGCGGCGGCGAGATCTCGTCGCCTCCGGCCTCGAATCACCGCGAGATCGAGCACTTTCGCTTGACGCCGATCTCGTTTTTCAGTACACACGTTCAGTAGGAAGGCGCATCATGCGCGGCTCCACCTTGTCCAGCACCTCGACCCCGCCCCAAACCTCCGGAGATCGCCCCGTGCGGCCCATGCTCACCGACCGGCAGCGCCAAGCGCTCGACTACATCACCGAGTGCCTGAACGTCCGTGGCTATCCCCCCACGCTTCGCGAGATCGGGGAGCACATGGGAATTCGCTCGACGAACGGCGTGAACGACCACCTCAAGGCGCTCGAGCGCAAGGGGTACCTCATCCGCGAGGAGCTCAAGAGCCGCGCGCTGCGCCCCGTCGACTACAACGACAACCGCAACGCCGCCGCCAACAACGACTCGTTCGAGATCGACATCGTCGGTCGGGTCGCAGCGGGCGAGCCGATCCTCGCCGAGCAAAACGTCATCGACAAGGTCGTGGTCGATCGCCACTTCCTCGGCGCCGTGAAGCAGCGCGAAGTCTTCGGCCTGGTCGTGCAGGGCGAGTCGATGATCGAAGACGGCATCTTCGACGGCGACTACATCTTCGTGCGCAAGCAGAGCACCGCCGAGACCGGCGAAATCGTGGTCGTCATGGTCGAGGGCGAGGCCACCTGCAAGCGGTTCTTCCCCGAGGGCGACCGCGTGCGGCTGCAGCCGGCCAACGAGGCGATGTCGCCGATCTACGTGGACCGCAATGAGTTCCGCGCGGTCGACATCCTCGGCAAGGTCGTCGGCGTGTACCGCCGGGTGCATTAGGCTTTGCGGGGAACCTCTCGGTTCCCCTCGCAACCGCAGCAAAGCTGCGGTTGCACACCCCTCCAAGGACGCCCCGTTCGGGGCTCCTGCTCGCTACGCTCGCCCCGCGCGGGCGTTTTGCGTTGGTTTGACCGCATCGCTTCGCTCGCTCCGTATGCGCGACAGGCCCCCGGGCGCTCGCTCGGTTGCTCAGGTGGGTGGGGAGGCGTTCGACCTCGGCCGGTTCGCATGGCTTGGCTCGCGTGTCCGCGTCGTCTCGCTTGCTCGGTTGGGGGCGCGGGGGGCGAGGGGGGGCGCGGTTGGCGGGTGCTTGTCCGAGCGTGCGGGGTGAGGGGGCTGGAGCCAGTGCGGGGGCGTTTGGGAGAGGTTGGGCGATCCCGGGGTACGGGCGGGGGTCGGTGGGATCCGGTACATTGGGTTGGTGCGCCGGCGCCGAAGTACGCCGCTCGTGCTGGCAGTCTGCTTCTTGCTGTCGCTCGGGCTCAACGCCGCCCTGGTGCTGGGGTTGGCGTACTGGTGGCGACATCGGCCGCGCGAACTCGAGAAAGAGGACGAGGTTGTTGCGGTCATCGACCTGCAAGACGCCGAGGCCGGCCCCGACGACAAGCCCGAGCCCGAGCCCGAGCCGCCGAAGCCGCCCGAGCCGAAGCCACCCGAGCCCGAGAAGCCCAAGCCGGAGATCGAACTCGAGGAGCTGCTCGAGCCCGAGCCCGAGCCCGAGCCTGAGCCGGAACCCGAGCCCGAGCCGGAACCGGAGCCTGAAGAAGAGAAAAAGGAAGAGGAGCAGCCCGACTTCGAGCTTCAGATGCTGAAGATGGTCGATCAGGACGACTCCTTGGACGAGGAGTCCGAACCTGAGGACGCCGACTTCCTCTCGAACATCAACAACAACACGGCCGAGAACACCCAGTCGGAGCTGACCAACCTCGAGAAGAACGCGGTCGAGCCCGACGCGGCCCAGGTCGAGCCCAGCCCTGAAAAAGACGTGGGGACGGCGAGCGAAGACCTCATCGCGCAGGACCGAACGCAGGAGAGCCAGCTGAACCGGCAGGCGCCGCGCGAGGAGATCTCGCCGCAAGAGCAGCGGCCCGAGCAGAAGGACCCCACGCCCAAAAGCCTGCTGGCGATGCGGGAGCTCGAGAAGCGCGACCACATCATGGCGCAGGAAGAGCACGAGGCGCTGGTCGACGAGGCCGAGGACGGCAGCATGCAGGCCGATCAGGAGAAGCAAGCCTCGCTCTCGCCGCAGGAGCAGCAGGCTCGGATCGACCGCAAGGACAAGGCGTACAAGTTCAAGCTCAGCCAAAACCAGCTCGAGGCACTGGTCGGCAAGGACAAGAGCAAGCGGCGCAACACGGAGTCGGCGAAGGAGTCCACCAAGGTCGGCATCTGGGAGAAGCAGCGCGAGCGCTACCAGTCGCCGCTCGAGAACTTCGTGCCCGAGGTGAAGCCGGGCAACCAGACCGCGCTGCGCAGCCGCAAGCACCCGTTCGCGCGGTACATCGCCAAGATTCACCGCGGCATTCACGAGGCGTGGGCGTGGGGCTTTCTCGACCAGCTCGACGGGCGCAGTCGCAACCACCCGCTCAACGACTACAAGCTCTGGACGCGGGTCGAGATCGTGCTCAACGGCGACGGCACGATCGACAAGGTCACCACGATTCGCCACTCCGGAAAGACGGCGTTCGATGCCGCCGCACGCGAGATCGTGTTCGCGGCGGGGCCGTATCCCAACCCGCCTGAGTCGATTCGCAGCCCCAACGGCAAGATCTACATTCACTGGGCCTTTCACCGCGACGAGCGAGCGTGCGGCACCTTTGGAGCGGACCCGTTCATTCTCGATGGTGCGGTGGGCGGGGACCGACCCAACCCCAATCGCGTGGTGCGAGCGGGCCGCGAGAACATGCGCCGGCTCAAGCGCAAGCCCAAGGCGAAGGGCCCCGAGGGTCCGGCCCGTCCGCCAGGCGTCGGCGGGGGTGGCGGTCACGAAGGGCACAACCACGAAGGCCACGATCACGAGGGGCACAACCACGCGGCGCCTGCACCCGCACCGCCGCAGCTTCGCCCCGAGCCGGACGCGATGGCGTCGGACCCCGAGGCGCTCAAGCACGCCAACGCGTGGCTGGCCTACTTCAACAAGGGGGCCGTGGACCGGGTCGTATCGAAGTCCTCGCTGCCGTTCCGGGCCGGGGACCAGGTCGTCGCGCGTACGCGAAACGAGCTCAAAGAGATCCTGCGCACGATGATCGAAGAGGCCAACGGGCAGAAGCCCAAGCGCCCGAAGATGTTCACCGCCGCTGGATTGCGCAAGGTGCTGGGCTCGGTCCCCGCCGGTGTCAGCGAGGGACAGGGGCGCATCTACGGGCTCACGAAGATCGGGACCGACTTTGTGGTGCTCGTGCTCGAGAAGAAGTTCGGTGCCTACAAGGTCGTCGGCATCGCCCGCTGAGCGGGTCGCCGCTTACTTGCGCGAGATGGCGACGGACTGGAGCTTGATCGGCTCGTAGGGCCGGTTGTTGCGCGCCGGGTTGACCTTGGCCTCGGCGATCTTCGCCACCACCGACGCGTCGCACTTGCCGAACACCGCGTGCTTGCCGTCGAGGTGCGGGGTGGGCTTCACCGTCACGAAGAACTGGCTGTTCCCGGTGTTCGGAAGCTCCCGGTTCGCCATCGACATGGTGCCCTTCCACTTGTGGCGGAGCTTCTTCTTGTCGATCTCGTCCTTGATGACATAGCCGGGCCCGCCCGAACCCGAGCCGGAGCGGTCGCCCGTCTGGGCCATGAAGCCCTTCATGACGCGGTGCCACAGAACGTCGGCGTAGTACGGCTCGTTCTCTTTCCAGCTGTCGGACTTCTTGTCGTACCAAGGCCGCGTACCGCGGGCGAGGCCGACGAAGTTGGCGACGGTGATCGGCGTCTTGTCTTCGAAGAGCTCGCAGTCGAATGCACCCATGGTCGTGGTGAGCGTCGCCGTGAGCGTGCCCTTGCTGGTGTCGGCGAGCATCGCGTCGCCAGCGAAGGCGTCCTCGAGCGTGAAGACCCCTTTCTTCGGGTCTCCCTGCGCCTCGGCGTACTCCTGCAGGTCCTCGTCGCTCATCCCGCCCGGGGCGATCTGGCCCTTGCGATACTTCAGCGGCTTCGCCGGCGCCGCAGGCTTGGCTTCGGCCGGCTTGGCGTCGGGGGTGGCGGCCCTGGTTTCCTTGGGCTCTGGTGCGGGCGCTTCGTCCGGCTTGGCATCGTCACAGGCGGCGAGGCTGACGAGGAGCGGCAGGGCGACGCAGGCGCGGAGCATCATGGGCCCCGAATACCGACGCGCGTGATGCTTCGTCAACCTCGTGAGATCTCGACGGCGTGCAGGGTCGCCGGTCGTCCGCGGATCACGGCCTGTTCGAGCGACCGCAGCGCGGCTTCTCCATCGCACGCTCCGAACACGGTGTGGGCACCTTCGAGGTGCTTGGCGGGGCCGGTCGTGACGAAGAACTGGACGGAGCTCGTGTCGGTGTCGCCCGTGCCCGCCATGCCCATCACGCCCGCGCGCCCGAAGTCGTCGCCGACGCCGATCTCGTCCTGCAGCAGAAACCCGCCGTCCGCGAGCCCGGCGCGGCGGCCCGTCTGGACGAACTGGCCCTCTTCGGCGCGATGCCACGGCACGTCGACGTAGTAGGGCTCGGTCACCCAGGCACCGTCGGCGTTGCGGAACGGCCGGGTACCGCGGGCAAGGCCCACGAAATTCGCGACGGCCAGCGGGGCGTGCCCGGGGTCGAGCGTGCACCGGACGTCACCGGCGCTGGTCCTCAGCGTCGCGACGAGCGGGCCGGCTTCGGCCAGGCCCTCCATCGCCTGCGCGAACGGAAAGCGGCCCCCATGGGGGTCGCCGAGCGCCTCGTTGGCGGCGACGAGGTCGGCATCAGCGGTGGGAAAGCGCCCCGGCTGACCGGGTGCCAGCGCCGGGGCGCAGGCAAGCGCGAGAGCAGACACGAGTGTGAGTCGCTTCATCGGGAGTCCGTGCGCGTCATGAGGACGCGAAGGTCGAACGAGGGGCCCAGCGTGGCATCACGCCGCTGGTCGAGGCCGAGCTGGCTGCCGGCGATGAGCGTGTCGCGGCGAGTTCCAACATGGGCGGTGACCTGCTCGCACCAGTAGTCGCCGTCGCGGCCGCCGTAGAATCCGTACGTCCGGCACGCGAGCGGGCGGGCTTGGTAGACGCGGCACTGGCCGTTGCCCTCGTCGAGCATGGGGCAGGTGTAGTGACCCGCCTCGTTCGGTTGCGCCTTGATGATCGCGTTGATGACCCGGTCGGCGTCGGGAAGCGCTTCGATCGCGGTGCGCAGCGGTTCGAACTCTGGGACCGTGACCTGCGGCAGCGCGCCCAACCGGCGGCAGCAGGCGTCACAGCCAGCGGCACACGGCCAGGTGCCGTGGGAGCGCTGCATCGCCGCGACGCGAGCGTGTACCTCGTCGCGCAGGACCGTGAGGCTGCGGGGCGATGCCATCGCTTCGATGGTACCTGGGCCGGCCGTGGTGCGGCTGCTACGGTTGCGGCGATGCGTTCGTTTCTCCGACGATCGACCGGTGCGCTCGCCCTGCTGACGCTGGCGTCGGTGATGCCCGGCTGCAAGGACCCCGTGGGGACCGGCGAGCTGTCCTCGCCCGCTGACGCGGAGGCGTTCGAGAGCAAGTACCGCAAGGCGTTCGACGACGATTTCACGGCGCAGGCGGTTCAGCTTCAGGGACGGGCGCCCAACGACGTGCTCGACCAGCAGCTCTTCGCCGAGCGTCTCGGCTTCTCGAACGTGCTGGCCACCGTCACCGTCAACGAGGTGTTCGGCAAGGGCCGCTACCAGGGCCGGCAGGACCAATACATCGCCATCGAGATTCAGGACATCCTCATGGGCTCGCTGCCCGATGAGACCGAGGCCGAGCAGCTCTTGGTGATCAAGGGGGAGGGCACCCTGCCGCCGAACCTCAGCAACACCACGCTGCTCATGTTCGTGCGCTGGGCACCCGAGGAGACCCCCTCGTATCACCACCACCTCATGCCGGCCGACGACGCGCTGCTGGAGGTGATCCAGGCGATGATCGCGGACGCCAAGGACCAGGGCTATCTCAACGCCGATGGAGCGATCCCCTCCGGGCGCAAGGCGCGGAAGCGTCGCAAGAAGCGCAAGGAGGCCCCGACGGACGATGATGGTGCGGCCGAGTGAGTCGCGGGACCTGCGCCAGCGCGTCTGGGCGCACGCGAGCCGCCGGATTTCCCACGATGGTTTTTTTCCGCGCGCGGGTTCTTGACGTCGGGCTCGGGCCCGAGTACAAAGCGCGTCCGCTCGGGCGTGTAGCTCAGCTGGTTAGAGCGCTGCCCTGATAAGGCAGAGGTCGGAGGTTCAAGTCCTCCCACGCCCACCACCGAGCCCCAAACAGATGAGGCCACCTCGCTTCTGCGATAGGCTTCGGGGCACAACCCTCCCGGGGGATTAGCTCAGCTGGGAGAGCGTCGGCTTTGCAAGCCGAAAGTCATCGGTTCGATCCCGATATCCTCCACTCACCCCGCAGCTTCGGCTGCGGGGTTTTTTCATGCGCGCGGGCTCACCGCCCGGCGTCCGCGCGGAACGCTGATGGCGTGAGGCCGACCCGCTCCCGGAACACGCTCGAGAAGTGGCTTGCGCTCGAAAAGCCCAGCTCGAGCCCGAGCGCGCCGATCGGCGTCGTCCGGGTGCGGAGCAGAAACTTCGCGCGGTCGATTCGCTCGCTGATCAGCAGGTCGAAGACCGACGTATCGAAGCGGCGGCGAACGGCGCGGCTGAGGGTTCGCGGACTGACGCCGAGCGTCGCGGCGAGGGCGGTGTGGGATGGCGGTGCTGCCAAGGTTGCGCGCAGGATCGATTGGGCTCGCTCGGCCAGCTCCCGTTCGGGACTCGGCGCTCTGACCAGCCGCTCCAGCAGGCGCAGCGCGAGGGCTTCTCGCGTCAGCCCAGCAGGTCCGTCGTCGCATTCGACGAGCGCGAGGGCAAGGCCCAGGGACCGGGCATCCAAGGAGCCTGACTCGACGGGACACAGCGGTCGGTCGAGGTGGAAGACGATGCGTCGAGCGCGGAGTCCAGCCACGGTCCGATGGTGGTCGACGAGCCCGTCGACGCAGTGCATGCAGCCCGGTACGATTCGCGACGTTCTTCCGGCCGCATCGAACTCGAGGTGACCCTCGAGGGATACGATGACGGTCTGCGCAGCGGCTGATCGCATCGAGGGGGCACTATGAAGGTCATCGCGGAGCTTCAGGTCGATCGTCGAGACGGCGCCACGGCTCAGAGGGGCGCGGACGACCCGGCCCCGACCCAGTGCGGACGGCAGCAGGTAGACGCCGTCCTGCGTCCGCTGTGCCACGCCGTCGACGTGCCGATCCACGGGAGGAGCGTAGCAGGGCGCATCGGCCTCGGCCGGTGCCGAGCTCGACGCACGAGGTTCCCGGCGCGCGGCTGCAGGATGACAGCGTGGTGGCCGGTCGATGACAGCGGGCCTGCCGCACCCGATGCATCGTACGTTCGTGCAGGGCTGCAAAGCCACCGGGCGGAAGCTCGTCGCGGTGACCAGCGCGACGGTCGCACTCGAGACCCTCGCAGCGCTGTCGGTGGCGCATCCGGGATGGATCGTCGCAGGCGCCGGATTGGGTGCGTGGCTGGGCGGGCATGTTGCGCGCCGGTGCGTGTCGAGGCTCGTGCCGGCGGCGCTGCTCCTGGCGGCGTTGGGTAGCCTCGGCCTCGCGTGGTGCTTCGCGGAAGCGGTGCATACGCTGGTGGCCGGCACAGTGGGCCTGGGCGTTGGTATGGCGCAACCCGCTGCGATGGCGTGGGGGGCTCGCCTTGCGTCTTCGAGGCGGCGTGGCCTGGCCATTGGGGTGCACGGGGTCGCGGCGAGTGCGGGCGTCGCCGGTGCGGGCGCGCTGCGATGGGCGGCACCGTCGGGCGTCGCATTCGTCGTCGTCGCAACGCTGTGTCTGGGGCTCGCACTCACCCTGCGAGGCCTGGACGGGCCCTCGAACTTCGGTCGTTCGCAGCATGGATGCTCTGGTGTGGGCGTGTCGGTGATCGCTGGAGCGCTTCGTTATGGGGTGGTGCTCAGCCTCCCCGCGCTCGCGAGTTCTCGGTGGGGTCTGGTCGACGATCAGGCCGCATCGATCTTCGCGGTGGGAGCCGCCGCGGCGGTCGGCCTCAAACTCGCGGTCACCGCGTGCTCCGACCGTGGTGCGCCACGCGTGGTGGCCACGATGTTCGGGCTCGGTTTGTGTTCTGTCTCGACGGCGTTCGTTTTGGGCACGAGCGCCACCGCCGGGTGGGCCGCGAGCGTGGGGCTCGTCGCGACGTCGACGGCTGCGCTGTCGCTGGCGAACGTTCACGCGGTGGGGGTTGGCGACGCGATGCCCGTGGACCCGTACCGCATGGGTCGAGCGCGCGCCATGCAGCTTGCCGCCGGTGCGGGGTGTGCTGCGGTGCTCCCGTCTGCGTCCGCCTCGCTCGTGCACGCGCTGCTTCTCACGCTTCCCCTTGCCTTCGTGGCGTGCGCGCTCCTGCAGCCACCGCGACGGAGCCTTCGCTGATGAGACCTCCCATGCTCCGGCGACGCGTGCTCGAAGGCATCGTGGTCGCCCCCGCTTTGCTCAGCTGTCGGATTCGAACCATGTCCACGTCGACCCCCTCCTCATCGTCCCTCATCACCCAGGCGCCCCTGCGGCGCGTTTCGCTGGGCCCGGTCTCCCTCGCGTTTCGAGCCTTCCAGGGTGTCGGCACGCCGGTCGTGTTCGTGCACGGGTCACTCGAAGACCACAACGGCTGGCGTGCGCTTCTCTCGACCCTGCGCGCCAGCGGCGTCCCTGCGCCCCTCCTGACGTATGACCGACGAGGACATGGTGCGAGTACGGTTCCGCCTGGCCAGGGGGTGCTGCGCGAAGACGTCGAAGACCTGGTGGGCGTGGTGCAGCAACTCGGCACGGGACGGGCGCACCTCGTCGGGCACTCGTACGGCGCGACCATCGTGCTCGAAGCCAGCCGGTTGGCGCCGGAGATCGTCGAAAGCGCATTCTTGGTCGAGCCCCCACTGTTCGGGCTGCTGCGCGACCGGCCCCAGTACGCCGCCGCCCTTGCCTCTGCCAAGGCTGCAATCGCCGATGCCGTCGCGCAGCTCGAACGCGGAGAGCTGGACGTCGGACTGGAGACGTTCATCGACCGCGTCGCCTTTGGGCCCGGTGCCTGGCGGACGCGGATGGATGCCGAGTCGCGCGCGCGCATGCTGGCAAACGTGGACACGTGGCTCGACCAGGCTCGGGACCCGCAGCGGTTGCAGGCCAGCCCGGAAGGCCTCGCAGCGCTTGGGCGGCGCGCCACGCTCGTCACGGGTACCGCGAGTCTTTCGACGTTCTCGGGGATCGCCGATGCGTTGGTCGAGTCGTTCGCGGAGCTGCAGCGGGTCGAACTCACGGGGGCGGCGCATGATGCCCCTGCAACGCATCCAGGCGCGCTTGCTGAAGTGCTTCGAGCACATCTCGAGCGCAACGAGAACCGCTGAGCCGTCGCGGTTCGCCGCTGCACCGCCGACCGCGCTGGCGCCGTGCCGAGCATGCTCCTACGCTCGGTGCATGCGAGCGATGGTCTGTCTCACCCTGCTGCTGGGCTCGGGGTGCGTCGAACGACTCATCGTCGAGCGTGATGCAGGCGCGGGGTTCGACAGCGGCGACGAGCGGGGCATGCCCGACGATGATGATGCGCAGGACTGCGCCGATAGGGATGACTGCGACGGCGATGGGGTGCCCGACGTCGAAGACCCGGTCCCCGACGATCCCGATGGGCCGGGCCCGGTCGAAGTCAGCCGGATGTACTTCAACTCGCCCGAGGCGCTGTTTCGGTTCGACCCCGCGACGAACACGCTCGAGCGGCTGGGGCCGTTCGTCCTCGACGACGGGACCGCGGCGTCGGTCACCGACATCGCGATCGATCGGTTCGGTCTGCTGTATGCGGTGTCGACCGGCACGCTGTACGTGTGCGACCCGGTGAGCGTGGTGTGTACGCCGCTAGGCCCCGAGGACGCAGACTCGGCGGGGTTCACCTCGTTCAGCGCGCTCGAGGAGGACGACGACACCCTCGTCGTCGTCGCCGACAGCGAGGTCCGACGCGTCGATGTCGTCGACGGACGCGCTGAGCCGACCGTGCTGTTCGACCTGGGCGTGTGGAGCTCCAGCGGAGACGTCACGGCGTACGGCGACACGCAGATGCTCCTGTCGAGTCCATCCCCCTTTGGTGTGGGCGACGTCTTGCTGCCGTTCGACGTTCGCAGCGGGGAGGTCTTCGAGCCGATCGCCGACGCGCCGTTCAACACGTACGGCCTGACGACCTATGAACAGGTCGTGTGGGCGGTGACCGACGCCGGGGAAATCCTGCGGCTGGGGCCCGAGGGACTCGAGTCGATCGGGCGCACCGAACATCGATTTTGGGGGGCCGCGACCCACCCGGACGCGCGCTGAGACTCAGTCTTCGCGCGTCTGCAGGTACAGCGAGAACGGCACGTCGCCCTGGTCATCGGCGAAGACCGCGTCGGGGATCTCGATCATGAACTCGTGCGTGCCGGCGGAGAGCGGGCCGAGCTCGAGGATACGGGTGTCGATCACATCGCCCGGGCACCAGTTGCTGAACGACTGCCACTCTTCGTCCGTTTTGGGCGTCGGCCCGTAGATGCCGTTGCCTTGGGTGTTGTACTCGCGGAACGGCTCGCAGGTCTCGCGGCCAGGCTTGTACTCGAGCACGAGCGCACCGTCGACATACACGTGGTGGTCTCGGCGGTTGTACTCCTCGCCGCCGGCGTTCGCCCCGTGGTTCGAGGTGATGAGCACCAGCTGGGCCGCGGCAGCGTCGGTGGAAAGCTCGAAGGGAACGGTTTTGCGGGTCAGGCCGAGCGCGTCGCTGGCACCCTCCTGGTAGCTGTTGAACCGCTCGTTGATCGCCAGCGGGGTCATGGCGTCGAACGCCTGACCCTCCTCTTCGCTGTCGGTGCGAAGCGCGACCCATCCGCGGAACACGTCGTTGCGTCCGTCGCAGCCGGAGACCTCGGTGTTGGCCGCGTACGGGACACCAAAGACGCTCAGCTCCAGCCAGATGTCGTGGGCGGCGCGAAGGTCTGGGTTGGTGAGAATGGACGCGACCTCGGGAATGTCCCACTCGAACGGGACGGTGTCCGGCTCGCGATTCTTGTTCATGAACGGCGTCACGAAGCGCGCAATCTCGACGCGCACGACGTCGCCGGGTTCGTAGGCCGCGGCGCCCTTGGGAACGAAGGCGAGGTTCACGTGCCCGAGTCGGTCGTAGTTGTCACACAGCGCGCCGACCAGCACCTGCATCTGCAGGTTGGGCTGGATTTGGTCGAGCTGATCGTCGGTGATCCGGACGGCATACAGCGCGTTGTTCAGCCGAAGCACGCCGTCGGGAACCGGCTCGTCGACGGGCTTGGCGTAGCCGTCGTAGAAGACGACGCTTTCCATCAGGACCCATCCCGCCGGTTCGAGCAGGTCGGTCCCGGTGCTCGAGTCGCCGCCGCTGCTCGACGACGTCTCCATGCCGCCCGTCGTCGTGCTCTCGGGCGTCTCATCGTCGCCGGACGTGGTGCTGCCCGAGCTCTGCGCCGCGCCGGTCGAGCTTTCGCCCGCGGCCGGCGTCTCGGCCGTGCTCGCACACCCCGCGCACAGTCCTGCGATGGACACCACGCTCGCCCACCGTCTCCACAACCCACCCATGGCACCAGCGTAGCACCGGTAGCGACGACGAACGTCGGCCTACGAGGTGGGCTTGCTGCTGAGGAGGAGAAGTCCGATGAAGGCACACACCAAGCCCGCCGCCTTGCGCAGGTCCATGCCTTCGCTGAACGCCATCAGACCGATCGGCAGCAGCAGCAGCGCGACGGCGGCGTTGCTGTACAGCGCCGCGATCGAGATGTTCCACCCGGCGCGGTAGGCTAGAAGAAACCCGAGCTCGAGGGCGATGATCGCCAGGCCCAAGACCGCGCTGGGCCAGCCGAGCTTGCCGAACTGTTCGCCCAAGGGCGTGTCCCCGCGGAAGAACGGCAGCGCGATGGCGCACGCGAGCAGGGCGGTTGCGTACGTCGAGATGAGCGAGATGAGCGGGTTGAGGTCCGGACGGATCGCGCGCTGCAGCAGGTGGTAGCCGACGTTGGCCAGGATGGTGAGGCCGATGGAGATGACGTACAGGGACATGGTCAGGGGCAGAGGCGGCGGTGCACCTCGTCGGCCAGCGCCAGCGAGGCGGTCAGTCCAGGGCTTTCGATGCCGTACAGCGCCACCAGTCCTGGCAGGCCGTGGTCATCGATCACGAAGTCGGACATCGGGGTCCCGGGCGCTTGCACCTTCACCCGCACGCCGGCGTAGTCGATGCACAGCGCGTCGTCGGGCAGACCGGGCCAGTATCGGCGCACGGCGGGATAGAACGAGGCCAGCCGCGCGGGGTCGGGCGTGACGTCGAGGTCGTCGACCCACTGCTGGTCGGGGCCGAAGCGAGCCGCGCCTCCGAGGTCGAGGGTGAGGTGGACGCCGAGGGACGCCGTCGCGGGGACCGGGTACACGAGCGTGCTGCACGGGCTCGGTCCCCGAAGGCGGGCGTAGCTTCCTTTGGCGAGGTACCGCTTCGGTGGGTCGACGCCCGGAATCGTTGCGCCCAGCGCCTGGCTTCCATGGCCGGCGGTGATGACGAGCGTGCCGACCCGGAGCGCGTCGCTCGCGGTGTGCACGATGAAGCCGCTGCCGTCGGCTTCAACGCGTCGTGCCGCCGTGTTCCACGCGACCATGGCTCCGTGCGCCTCGGCGTCCCGCAGCAGCGCGTGCATGTAGCCGTGGCTGTCGACGATGCCCGTGTCCGGTGACCACAGGGCGCCGACGGTCTGCAGGGCGGGCTCTTTTCGACGAACGTCTTTGGCATCGAGCCAGCGCAGCGGGCCGCCGCCGGATGCCGCGGCGTTGTCGGCGATGCGTTCGAGTACCGGGCGTTCGTCGGGGGAGGTCGCGACGATCAGCTTGCCGACCCGGCGCGTCCGAACGTCGTGGGCCTCGCAGAAGGCGTACAGCGCGGGCCGGCCGGCGTTGCACAGCCGCGCCTTGAGACTGCCCGCGGGGTAGTAGAGCCCGGCGTGAATGACCTCGCTGTTCCGCGAGGAGGCGTGCAGGCCGAAGGTGGACTCGGCTTCCAGCACGATGACGTCATGGCCGGCGAGGGCCAGCCGGCGCGCGATTGCCAGGCCGACGACGCCAGCTCCGATGACGACGGTGGGGTCTCGCGCGAGCACGCAGGCTCATGGTGCCACGGCGTGCCGGCTCAGCCGTGCAGGTGGATCCACAGAGTCGCGGACGCGGCGATGAACCCGAGGAGGAAGCTGGTGCCCAGCAGGGGCAGCAGCTGGCGCAGCTGCTGACGGAACATGCGGCTGCGCGCGCGGACGACCGCGTAGGTGCCGGACTCCGCGGCGCCGCCACCGTCGATGACGATCAGCGCGGGGCGGGAGGGGAGCGAGACCGCGGGGTCGTCGGTCTCCTGCTGGGTCCAGTCGTACGCGTGCATGAGGAACGTCTCTATGATTCCCCATGGTGACCCCAGGTACGCGCAGCAACTTTTTCCTCAGCGCGCGTCCGCGTTCAGGACGCGCCCCCACGTTGTGAAGTCCGGACTGGACCCCCTCGACCACGTTGCGAGCCAGCCGGCCTCAATCCAGGTCAACGAAGGGGGGTACGGCGGCGACATGACGTCGAGCTCCTCGGGTTCGCCGACGGTGACGACGCTCTCTCCTCGAAGCGCGAGTCGCTGCAGGACGACCGCGTTGTTCAATCCGCCGAGGTTGCGGTGGTACACGACCGCGAGCTGACCGTCGGGACCTGCGGCGAGCGTGGGGTTGTGCTCGAGACTGCTGGCCTCGCCAAGCAGGAGCGGCGAACCCGCGCCGACGGCGATCGCGATGTCGAAGCTCGACCCCTGGCCGACGGCGGCGGCGATGAGTGGCTGCTCGGGCGCGGCGGGCAGGGTCAGCACGTGCGCGCCTTGGCCGGACTGGCCATCGAACAGCGGCTGCGTGCCTTCTTCCGTGCCGTCGGTCATCCAGACGGCGTCGGTGCGGTCGCTGGAGCGACCGAACGCAAGCCACGGGCCCGTCGCGGAGGCGAGCAGGTGGCTGACGCCATCTTCGACCGGGGGACCGAACGCTTCGTCGACGAGGGCGCCGTCGAGGTCGAGCGCCTGCGAGAACGCGACGAAGGCGGGGCTGTCGGGGTGCGCCCGCAGGCCGGCCACGACGAAGCCCTCGGGCGCCGGCGTCACCACGCCGAACGTGTGGTTCTGCAGGATGTCTTCGCCATCGACCGCGGTGGTGATTCGCCGCTGCGCGTCGTCGAGCGGCGTGCCGTCGGTGAAGAACGTGCGGGCGTGGACCTGCAGGTTGCTCGATCCACCCGAGCCGTCGTCGCTGTTCCACAGCACCATGACGCGGTCGCCCGAGACGGCGATCGACCCGTCGATGTCGTTGCTGGGTTCAGTGTTGACGGTGAACGGCTCCACGTCGGCCACGCCGGCGCAGCGCAGTCGCGTGGCCATCACGTCGAACAGGCTGCCGGCAGGCTCGGGCTGCACGAACGTGAACCACGCGCCGCTGCCGTCGCCGGCGACGTGCGGGTGGATTCGGGTGCTGGACGAGCCGGCTGCGATCTCGAACGCCTCGCCGGGGACGAAACCGTCGCAGTCGATTGGCGCACCCGTCGAGCTCTCGTCCGCAGCGCCGGTCGAGGGGATCGGCCCCGTGCTCGAGCCCGAGGTCGAGTCGAGCGACGTGGACCCGGTGGACGCGACCGCGTCGGTCGTGCTGCCAGCGCTCTCGGACGCGCCCGAACTACTGCCCGCGTCGGTGTCGGCCGCCGGAGCCGGATCGCACGCCATCAGTCCACACGCCACCACGCCGAGCCATCGCTGCATTCGGCGTCGATAGCCCGGCACGGTGTGCCATGTATGCGAGGATCCCCTCAGGGACCGGCGGAGACCGGATGCAACATCCTGCCGGGAGAGCGACGGCTCAGCCGGGTGCGCGCGGGTCGGCGTCGTCGGCCGCGACCGCGCGTGCGGCCAGCAGGCGCATGGTGACGACCGAGCCGACGATCATCAGCACGGGCACGAAGTAGGCGAGGATCGGCACGCCGAACAAGCCCAGCGTGAGCACGGTGTGGCCGTGGGCGACCGCGACCGGCGTCGCGAACAACAGCGCGTCGTAGCCCCCGTGCAGCGCGACGGCGAGCAGGTATCCGCCGAGCATGCCGATGCCGCGCCCGTCGAAGCGACGTCGGGCGGCGAAGTACCCCATGATCGCGCCCCATGCCGCGTGCCCGGGGACGGCGAGCACCGCTCGCGCGATGAACAGCGAGATGAACTCGCCGAGCGAGGCGGGGATGAGCAGCAGGTACGCGACGTTCTCGATCAGCGCGAAGCCCAGGCCCGCGCGCGCGCCGTAGACGATGCCGTCCATGCGCTCGTCGAACTCGGGTCGGCGCCACGCGACGATGAGCATGCAGGCGAGCTTGGCCGCCTCTTCGGGCGCCGCCGCGACGACGAAGGCGTCGTACAGCGCGGCGGCGTAGGTGCCCGGCGTGGGCGCGCCGGCCTTGAGCAGCTGGCCCACGGCGACCACCACCAACGCCGACAGCGCGCCCGCAAGTGCCACCAGCCGCAGGGTGCGTCGGGGCTCGGGGCGCTTGGCGTCGAGGCGGTCCACGTAGGCCATCGCGAGGAGGGCCGGGAGCGCGCCGAACAGCGCCAGCTGAAACTGGGCTGGCACGTGTTGGGCTTACGCCGTGCGCTGAATGATGTGGTAGCCGAACGGGGTCTCGACGACGCCGCTGGTGCCTCCGACGTCGAGGCCGAACGCGGCGGTCTCGAACTCGCCGACCATCTGGCCGCGGCCGAACCGACCGAGGTCACCACCCTTGGCGCTCGAGGGGCAATCGGAGTGGGCGCGCGCGAGATCGGCGAACGACTCGCCTGCGTCGAGCTTGGCCTTGATGTCGGCGATCTGGGTCTTGGCGTCGTCTTGGCTGCGGGTCGCGCTGCTGCGCATGGAGCCCGCGTACATGAGGAGGATGTGGGAGGCTTGAACCTGGTCGGCCATGTGTCGGCGCCAGTGTATGCCATCGGCGGGAGCCGTCGCTGCGCGTCATGACGGCGACAAGACGTCGTGCAGGGCGTGCAGGTGCCCCAGGTGGGTCTGGCAGCATCCGCCGACGAGCCGCGCGCCGGCGTCGATCCAGGTCTGGGTGCGGGCTGCGAACGCGGCGGGCGTCAGTGGATCACCACGCCAGCGGCCCTGGGCATAGTGCTGCCCCGCGTTCGGGTAGGCGACGAGGGGGCGGTCGGTCAGGGCAGCAATGCGCGAGAGCAGGCCGAGCACGTGGCCGGGGTCGGTGCAGTTCACCCCCACGGCCACCACGCGGTCGCTCTGCAGCGCCGCACGAACGCACGTCTCGATGGGCTCTCCACTGCACGCGTGCGCGTCGTCGCGACACGACAGACTCACCCAGGCGTCGAGGCCCGGCGGCAGCGTGTCGCAGGCGCTGGCGATCGCCTCGGCTTCACGCGCGCAGGGGATCGTCTCGAACGCGACGATGTCAGCGGTCGCGAACGCGGGCAGGCGCGCCGCATGGAACGCGTACAGGGCGTCGTCGTCGATGTCGTATCCACCGCGATATTCCGAGCCGTCGGCAAGGTAGGCGCCGTACGGACCCGCGGAGGCGGCGACCCACGCCCGTCCCTGTGCCGCGCTGCGGGCGAGGGTGGTCGCCCGCTCGAGCAGTGCGAGCGCGGCTGCGGCGTCGAGGCCACGCGCGCGCAGGCCCGGCAGGGAGGCCTGATAGGACGCAGTCGTGAGGACCTGCGCGCCGGCTTCGATGAAGCTGCGGTGGGCCGTCTCGATGGCGCGGGGATCCTCGAGCAGCAGCTTGGCCGACCACAGGGGGT
This sequence comes from Myxococcota bacterium, assembly GCA_039024335.1. GTDB lineage: Bacteria > Myxococcota_A > Polyangia > Nannocystales > Nannocystaceae > CAJXVA01. The sequence continues at coordinate 21,402 of JBCCQM010000058.1, read as the reverse complement.
CGCGCAGGTCGTGCCCCATCGCCTCGAGCCGCGTCGCGAGGCCGCCGTCGAGCAGGACGGGCCCGCGCTGCAGGGCGTTGCGAAGCGTCTCACGCATGGGGCGTACGTCCGTGGCCCGTCGAAAAGCCGAGCTGTTCGGCCAGACGGGGGTTGTCGGGGCCCGCCCGCCAGATGAAGCGGTCGAGCACGTAGTGCGTCGCCTGCGGCACCGTCAGTAGGGCGACGACGAACGCCAGGGCGAAGTCGGAGAGCTGCAAGGACCCCTCGCCGAACAGCGAAGGCCGCTCGTGCCACACCAGCCGGTCCCAAAGCGCTTCCTCGGTGACGGCCAAGACGACGAGCAGCCCGTAGAAGGCCAGGGCGAGCAGGATGGGGCCGGCCGTGCGCAGCCGCGACGCCACGCGCTCCCGGCCGCCGGCGACCCACACGAGGGCGAGGTACGGGATGCCGTGAAAGAACACGTTGGTGATCGTGAAGACGCGGTCGTCGTCGAAGACGACCATGCCCAGGTGCCAGTTGACCGCGGGCAGGAGCACGAGCGCGATCAAGAGCGGGTTGGCCCGTCCCCGCCTCCATTGCTGCAGCCGACGGCCGAGGAACGCGAGCCATATCGGGACCTGTCCCCACAGGGCAAGGTCACCCAGCCACGGCGGCGCGCCGGCAACGAGGTCGCCCTGGACGAACCACGTGAATCGGGTGGGCAGATGCGCGTGCCAGTACAAGACCGGGCCCAGCGTGCCGGCCCAGACTGCCGCCGTGACCAGCCTGCGGTCGAGCGGGTCCTCGTTCCCCGCGCGTAGATAGAGCAGCGCGAAGCCCAGGTGCTGCTTGATGAAGTGAAAGATCGCGACGTAGGCGAGCACGCTCCAGAACAGCAGGGGCGACTCGAGGTGCAGCAGGGTGCCGAACCACAGGCACAGCAGCGGGATGACCCACAGCCGGCGGCGGTGCAGGGCGCGCGCGTCGGGGTCGAGATACGTGCGGTACAGCGAGGCGTAGACGTGCGCGACGTCGACGAGCAGCACGCCCACGATCCAAAGGCCGAGCCCGCCGCCCTCGCGTGCTTCGCTGGTGGCCGGCGTCAGCCCGACGGCGAGGCCGACCGCGGCCGCAAGGAGTCCGGGGAGCACGAACCACGCGGCGTCGTGTCGAGGTGACACGAGGGCGGGGATGCGAGAGGAGCGGCTCACGAGGGCTGAATGAGCGTATCGACCGGCTGCCCGGCGGCCAACAGGGCGCGCTCGGCCGCCCGTACGCCGTTGCTGAACGCCTGCTCGAACAGCGGCACGCCTCCGACGTCGGTGGCGCAGGGGTGGACGACGCCGATCGGGGTCGCGGCGCGGGCGAGCGCGTCGCCGAAGAGCAAGCCGGGCACCGGACGAACCATCGCGTGCCCCCACCGCGCGAACGCCATGCTTCGGATCGACGGTGTGATGCCCGGATGCATGCCCTCGAGCGCGCCGGTCACTTCGACGGCGAGGTCGTCGAGCGATGCGGTCAGCAGGTCGTTGCGGACCGCGTCGAGCGTCTGGTCGGGAGCCGGAACGCGGGCGTCGTAGAACGACAGCACGGTGCCGGTCTGGGTCTTCACGTCCGGCAACGATTCTCCGTGCGTTGCGACCACGTATCCCAGGTGGTTCGCCTCGATGTTGACGTTGTCCCACGCGAGCGGGACGCCGATGCCGCCGGGGCGGCGGTCCACCTCGACGTTGGCGACGAGCCACGGCGCGTAGCTGAGTGCGCCGCGAGCCAGCGGGTCCCCGGCGATGACGTGCGGCAGGATGAACCGCGGCGCGGCCCACAGCACGGTCTTGGCCTGAATCTCGACGACCGACTGCGTGGACACGTCCCAGGCCCGGGTGGTCCCTGTGGCGGTGTCGATGTCGAATACGACCAGGCCCGTCCGGCGCCGCGGGGCGACCTCGCCCGCCTGCGCGAGCATCTGGACCAGCTCGCCGTTGCCCCCGGGCCACATCAGGGTCACGCGGTCGTGCACCTCTTCGAGCCCGCGGCACAAGAAGTGGTGCAGGGCGGCAAACGCCGAGGTCTGCTCCAGCGGCGTGCCGTAGTCGTCGCGGCACGCGTAGTCGAGGGTCCAGCGCAGTCGCCAGCTATCGAGGCCGCGCGCGTCGAGGTACGCCGCCATCGACTGCCCGTCGAGCTCGCGCACGTGGGTGCTGCTGTGGTCGACCGGTAGGGCGAACAGCCTGCGTCCGTCCGGTCCGCGCTGGGCATCGAGGTCGCGCAGGTGGTCCAGCCATCGTTGCCACTGCTCGGCCTCCTCGTCGGTTTCGCCAAGCCCCGGATACACGCCGGAGAACCACTGCCCCTTGTAGCGGTGGCGTTCGACGGGCGCACGACACACCACGGTGGGGTCGTACTCGGGGCGGCCGGCGGCGTCGGTGCCCAGCTCCACGCCGAACTCTCGGAGCAGCTCGTGCAGCCAGCGAAGCTCGGGGTGCGGGCTCGGAAGGTAGTGCGCACCCATCGGGTAGGCCGTACGCGCCGTATGTCCCGACTGCGCCGTGCCGCCCGGGGCGTCCTCGAGCTCGACGACGAGGTAGTCCTCGAGTCCGGCGCGGTGCAGTCGCCACGCGGCCGCGGTGCCAGCAGCGCCCGCGCCGACGATGAGCGTGTTGACGCGAAGCCGCTCAGCGACGGCCTCGCCATGCTTGGGCCCGCGGAGCATGTGCCCACGTTCAGGGCTCTGCCCCACGAACGAGAGCGTCGGTGGCGTGGTGCCCCCGCGGTCGCATCCGCTTGCAGCGGTCGCCGCGGCAAGCCCCTTGAGCAGCGTCCGGCGCTTCACTTGCGGCTCACGATCGGGTCGGCGAGGTCCGCTTCGTAGTAGTGGACCAGCATCTGATCGTTGAGCCGGTTCACCTCGACCGGCACGGGCTGCTGGTCCGCGGGAAAGACGAACATCGTCGGGAGCATCGCGTCGCTGAGGAAGCGAAGCGCGAGCGAGGGCGGCAGGGCGCTGGGGGGCTCGACGCTCTGCGGGCTGATCAGCACGAAGCCCCAGTCCCCGAAGCTGGGGACCAGCGTGTGGTACGGAACCGGGTTGAGCTGGGCCGAGCGAAGCGTCTCCACCACGCACCAGTACGAGCGCGGCGCGAGATAGGGCGAGGTGGCCTGGACGACGCCGACGCCACCGGGGGTCAGGACGCTGCGCAGCAGCCGATAGAAGCCGCGGGTGTAGAGCTTGCCCAGCGAGAAGTTGTTCGGGTCGGGCAGGTCGACGATGGCGAGGTCGAAGGCTTCTTTGCCCTCGCGGCGGTGCGCGAGCAGCCACTCCATCGCGTCGGCGTTGTGGACGTGAACCCGGGGGTCGGAGAATGCGTCGGCGTTGAGCCGCGTGAGCACCGGATGCGACCCAAAGAGGTTGGTCATGGCCGGGTCGAGGTCGACCAGATCGATCCGCTGCACCTCGGGATGCTTGAGCAGCTCGCGGATGCCGAGCCCGTCGCCACCGCCGAGCACGAGCGCCCGCACGCCACCACCACCGGCCGCGGCGAGGCGGGCGGCGACCGTCGTTGCCGGGTGAACGAGCGCCTCGTGGTAGCGGTGCTCGTCGGTGCTGGAGAACTGAAGGTTGCCGTCGATGTACAGCCGGATGTCGGTTTGCCACCGGGTGATCGTGAGGCGCTGATACGGGGTCTTCTGCGAGAAGATGACCGGGAAGTCGTACAGCTGGGACTCGCCGAACTGCTCGAGCTGCGGTGCGACCGAGAAGCCCGCCGCGAGCGCGAGTACGGTGATGCCCGCTTGCACCTTCAGCGCCATCGCTCGCCGCAGCGCGGGGGCGAACGCAAACGCCGACCACAGCGCGATGGCGCCGTTGAGCAGGCCGAAAAAGAGGCTGGTGCGAACCAGGCCCAGGTACGGCAGCAGGGCCATCGGGAACAGCACGCTGGCCGCGAGCGAGCCCAGGTAGTCGAACGCGAGGACGCGCGCGACCAGGTCCTTGAGCGAGGCCGGGCGCGCTTCATCGTCGTCGCCGGCGAGGATCCGCATCAGGAGCGGAATCTCGAGGCCGACCATCGTGCCGACCGTGATGAGGATGCCGAAGAGCAGCGGCCGGACCGAGGCGAGGTACGCAAAGCCCAGAAACAGCGACGCCGCCGAGAAGCCTCCGACCAGCGCGATGATCAGCTGAATCTGGATGAAGCGGGCGTGGACGTCTTTTTCGACGTACTTGCTGAGCCACGAGCCCAGACCCATCGCGCTGAGATACACGCCGATGACCAGACTCCACTGGGTGACCGAGTCACCCAGCAGATACGACGCCATCGTACCGCTGATGAGCTCGTAGACCAGTCCGCACGTCGCGACGACGAGCACGGACAGGAGGACGAAGCGCGGCTTGACGGGGATGGGCTGCAGTGGCGCCGGGCCGAAGTCCGGAAGCGATGCGACCGTCTCGCCAGCGGACCCGCCAGCAGCCTTGTCAGCAGACTTGTCAGCAGACTTGGCCGTGGGCGTCTCGGCTTTCGACACGTGCGACGCCCCTCGAACGAATCCGCAGGGCGGGGATCAGCCCTGCACGGCCGCGCTGATGATGAGCGCGATGCCGATGATCACGGCGCCGATGATGATGCCCAGCGCGGTGTTCTGGTCCTCTTCGATCTCTTTACGGATCGAAAAGGGCGCGACCTTCACGATGATGAAGAACGCCAGGCCGAAGAGGCCGATACCGATGAGCGAGTAGATCAGGGCTCCGAGGAGCTGCTGAACGTCGAGCATTTCGGCGACCAGGAACGAGTTGAACTGCGCTGTCATGTCATTTGCCTCCGTGGTATCCGCCGCCGAGCCAGATGAAGGTGGGGCCGCCCCGCACCGTTCGTTTTCCGCTGGCGTCGGTGGTGACCTTGCCCTTCTCTGGGGCACCGGTCAAAAGCGCCCCGGTGGGCGCTGCGAACAGCAGCATCGACAGCGAGCCGACGCCACAAACTCCGTAGATGATGTTGCGAATCATGTCTCGACGTCCGATCAGCCGTTGGATGAGGTGACGTAGTCGCTGTTGGCCCAGCGGCGTCCTTCGAAGACGCGGCCGAGCAGCCAGAAGAAGATCGGGAAGCCCAAGATGATGAAGAACGGCAGCACGATGTACCGGCCGAGCACCACGTTCTGCTTGAGCGTGTAGTTCAGCGACAAGCCCGTGGGGGGCGTGTTGGCCAGCGAGCCTTGTTGACCGGCGCTGGGGGTGATCTGCAGCAGGTATTTGCCACCAGGCACCTTGCCCAGGGTGACGGTGGGCGACTGGTTTCCCTCGTTCCAGGACTCGCCGCCCGAGACCCCGTGCCACTCCTCGGCGGTGGCACCGAAGCCGATGGCCTCTTCGGACTCTTGCGCGATGAGCATCACCTCGGCGTAGGCCCAGGCATTGGAGAGCCCGCCAGCCCGGAACTCGAACTCGAGGGTCGTCATCTCGCCCTTGACGCCGATCTCGACCTCTTTGGTGATGGGGTCGAGGGTCCGGACGCCGCTGTCGTTGTAGACCACCGTGTTGCTGCGCCCGTCGACGTAGGCGATGGCCGCGACGAGCCACGCGAGCAGCATGACCGCCAGGAGGATCCAAGTGATCGCGCGCCCCTTCTTGTACGGGTTGGGCTGCAGCATCGCGACGCCGGAGGTCTTCGGCGGGCTGCCCGGCAGCTTGAACGCGGACCACACCTGCGCGCCGTCGAGGTGCTTCATCTTGGTGAAGTTGACGTCTTGGCCGTCCTCGCTGCTTGCCTCTTCGATCGACATGCAGAAGGGCGGCTCGATGAAGTCGTGGGCGACCGCTTGGTCGCCGACCCGCACCTGCCACGGAAACTCGCCCTCGACGTAGCTCACGCTCGCGACGGAGGTCTGGAAGTGCTTGTACTTGGTCTTCTCGAAGGTGACCTTGCGGTGCCCGAATCCGGTCTCGAGCCGCGGCGCACCGCCCAGAACCTCACCGATCGCCCACGACCCGTCGGTCATGGTGAACATGAGGTAGCGGTAGCCGACGTACGGGTTGTGGAGCAGGAACTCCTGCCACGGGTAGACGACGCCGTCGACCCGGACCTCGCGCCACATGATGCCGATGATCTCGAAGTCGTCGCCGTCGAGGGTGCCGCGGGCATGAAGCGGCAGGGCCGACTGACGACGCGCACGCTCGGCCTTCTGCACGATGGCCAGCTCGCCGCTGGCTTCGGGCGTCAGCTCGGTGCCGCAGTAGGGGCAGCTGACCTGCTCGACGGCACCGAAGCCTCGCAGCTCGATCGGGCCGCCGCAGGCGAGGCAGTTCGTGGCCCCCGTTTGGGCCTCTTCGCGGAACAGCTTGCGCGGCGCGGAGGGTGCTTGGGCTGCCATGGTTCGTGCGTAGGGCCGGCTCAGGCCGAACGAGCGCCCGCGGGGGCGGGACGGCGCCAGCCTTTGAACGTGCGCAGCGGGTGCATGCCGACGTCCTGCAGGGTGATGGCCTCGCCCAAGTAGGGGACGGGGCTGTTGTGGTTGGGGTTGGTGCCGTAGTCCAAGGAGATGAACTCCCCGGCATGGCCGCGCAGATCGACGCCGTGGAAGAGCATGCCGGGCTCAGCTTCGAACGGCAGGATGCCCTCGGCGCCCTTGTAGCTGGCGGCACGTCGGTCGACGACGACGGCGGGGATGCCGTCGACGGTGATTGTGCTGTTGATCGCGATGGCGCTGTAGGGCGGCACGCGACCGGCGACGGCCTGCTGATTGCGTGGGCGGGTGATCGCGAACTGGCCCAGCGCGTCGGCGAGCCAGCCGATCGTGCCGTCGGCGAAGTTGATGAACCACTCGTTCCAGGTGCCGCGGCCGTACGCGACCTGCAGGCGGCCGGCGACCTCGAACGGGGTGCCCTTGAAGCGGCCTCGGCTGCCCAAGATGACCGGGGAGCCGTTGTCGACGATGGCGGAGACCTGGCCGATGAGCTTCACGTCGACGCCGGTGCGCACGATCGTCGAGTTGCAGTACTCGCAGACCAGCGACACGGCGGTGCCGCGGAACGGCGCGGGTGCACCACAGTTGGGACAGTGCGTCTGCGACTCGGGCTGCATGCGAACGCTTCGGGGATGATGCCACGCGACGCGCCGCGGCACGAGGGGGGACTCATTCGGTCGGGTAGTCTGCCAGACCGCCGACATTGGTCACGCGGGTGTATCCCGCGGCCTCCAACGTGGCCCGCGCCTGGCCTGCCCGGTTGCCCGAGCGGCAGTAGGTCACGATCGGCGTGGAGGTGTCGCCCCCCGTGAGGGCCTCGATCTCGGCCAGGCGGGACTCGATCTCGTCATGCGAGACGTTGACGGCGCCGTCGAGATGTCCCTCGGCAAATTCCTCCGCGGTACGCACGTCGAGCAAGATGCCGCCCTCCTCTTCGACGAGGCGCTTGGCCAGCGCTGGATCTCGGTCGGGAAGGGGCGCAGCCGAGGCCTCGGCCGGCGTCGCTGTCGCGGACGCGGACGCACACGCGGGGAGCAGCAGGGCGACAAGCAGCGTCGAGCGCATGGCGAGAGTCTGGGACGGCCGCGGTGATGGTGTCAACGCGGCCCGGACTCAGGCGCCGAGCACCGCGAGCTCGCTGAAGCCACCGCAGCTCGGATCTTCGTGACCACGGAACTCCAGCTCGACCGAGGCGCCCTCGATGTCCCCGAAGTCCACGGTGATCTGCGGGTCGGGTGTGCCCGGCAGGTCGTGCATCTCTTCGAACACCAAGGTGGCGTCGCTGTCGAAGACCCGCACCATCACGTCGGCGAAGCCGAAGTTCTCTTGGAACGAGGTCTCGGTGTGCATGCCGTTGCCGGCGAGCTCGAGCGTGCTGAGGCAGCGGGTCTCGGGCAGCGTCCAGGTATACAGGGAGGTGTCGTCGTCGCCGGGGCCCGACGAGAACCAGGACGTGTTCCGACTCCCGTCGACGCCCAGCGCGGCGGGAAATTCTTCGCTGAACTCGGTCGAGGCCATGACGACGCCCGTTGCGGTCAGGTCCTGAACGCCGCCGCTGCAGCCGACGGGCTGCAGATCTTCGCCGCTGGTCGAGCCGGTGTCCGCCGCAGTGGTCTCGGGGTCCGTGGGGTCGGGCTCGGTCGTCGACATCGTGGCACCGCGGGTGTCGTCAGTGACGGCGGTCGTCGTGGCGCCGGTCATCGCGCCCGAGGTGCTCGTGCTGCCGGCGGCCTCGGTCGTTGCGACGCCCGCCGTGTCGCCGGGCGACATCACATCCTCAGCGCCCGCACAGCCGGCCGCAGCCATGAGAATCCCCAACGTCAACGCGCGGTAGAGCATGCCCGTATGTAAACCGAGACGGCCCGATGTTGCACCTCAGTGGCGCGAAACATCGGCGGTCGCGACTCCGGGATCCGTCACGCAGGCCTCCGCGGAGGCGACGGGCTGGAGCCAACGCGTCAGCGCGGACGAGGCCACGGCGGTGGCGACCAGCAATGCGGCCCCCAGCGCGGCGCGTGCTCGCTGCGGGCGGGGTGGCGGCGGATGGAGCTCGCTGAGCAGGTCGCGCACCGAGTCGAAGCGATCTTCGGCGGCCAGGCTCATGCCACGTTCGATCGCCTCGAGCACTGGAGCGGGCACGTCGCGACGCGGCGAGACCTCGTTTCGTCGCTTGGCCGCGTAGGTCCGCGCCTGCTCCACGGGCGTCTTGCCGGGGAAGGGGCGCACGCCGTGCAGCGCTTCGAAGAGCGCTACGCAGAACGCGAACTGGTCCGAGGCCGCGGACACGTCGGCGCCGAGCAGCTGCTCGGGTGGCATGTAGCCGGTCGTCCCGACGACGGTGTCTGCTCGGGTCATGCGGCGCGCAAGCAATGCCTCGTCGGTGTTGGCCAGCCAGGGGTCGTCGCTGGGAACGCCGCGGGCGAGGCCGAAGTCGAGGACCTTCACCCGGCGGTCGGTCGTGACCATCACGTTGCTCGGCTTGAAGTCTCGATGGACCAAGCCCGCTTCATGGGCCGCAGCGAGCCCCTGTCCGGCGGTGCGAAACACCGAGAGGATCTCCTCCACGGAGCGCGGCTGCAGCCGCAGCCACCTCCGGAGGTTGATGCCGCGGACGTACTCCATTGCGACGTACGTGCCGAAGGCGGTCGTGCCGTAGTCGAAGATCGAGACGATGTTGGGATGGGACAACCGTGCAAGCGCGACCGCCTCGCGCCGCAGTCGAGCTTGGAACCGCTGGCTCGGCCGCCCGTCGTGACGAACCAGCTTCAGCGCGACGCGTCGTCCCAGCTGCGGGTCGACGGCTCCATAGACGACGCCCATACCCCCACGCCCGATCGCCCGGTGCACGACGTAGCGGCCGATTCGCGTGCCCGAGGGCAGTGCCGCCTTGTTGCGGGGCAGCGGACAGACCCGGTCCTCACAGACAGCGGTCGGGACCCCGGCGACGGGCGTGCGGCGTGCTCGGTGGGCGACCGGGTGCGCGCGGGCTGGGGTGCGAGGGTGCATGAGCGGATTCGTGACAATTCACGGCAGGTGTGACGGTGTGACGCCAGCAAGCTGGCGGGCCGTTCCATCCTGAGTCGTTCGGGGTTGCAGGACCCCACTGTCGCAAACAGTCTGTGTAATTGATGTACGCCAGCATTCCTTGATCCTGAAAATGATCAGGGAACACACCATGCCGGCGTGATCGCAGACGGTTGCCCGGTCGGCTAGCGCCGTTCGAGGGGGGCCAGCAGCGTTTCGACGTCTTCTTCGTCGAGCGCAAAGCCGCCGCGGGTCGGCCGGTCTGCGCCGGTCGAGCCGTGGACGGTTTGCGCGAGTTCGCGCTTGTGGGCCTGGAGCGCCAGGATGCGCTCCTCGACGCTGCCTTCGCAGACCAGACGGTAGACCGTGACCGGCCGCTCTTGGCCGATGCGATGGGTCCGGTCGATCGCCTGCTGTTCGACCGCCGGGTTCCACCAGGGGTCATAAAGGATGACCGTGTCGGCAGCGGTGAGGTTCAGGCCCGTTCCACCGGCCTTGAGCGAGACCAGGAACAGAGGAACCTCGTGCGCCTGAAAGCGATCGACCAGCGCCTGACGGTTCCGCGTCTTGCCGGTCAGCATCAGGTGCGGCTGACCGCTGGCGTTGAGCCGCTGTGCGATGAGGTCGAGCATGCTGGTGAACTGCGAGAAGACCAGCACGCGGTGGCCCGAGGCGAGCAGGGGCTCGAGCAACGCGAGCAGCTCGTCGAGCTTGGCCGACGTCGTGCGGGGCTCGGGCGGTTCGACGGGGGCGAGCCGCGCGTCGCAGCAGATCTGCCGCAGGCGCAGGAGTGCCTCGAGCACCACGATGCGGCTGAGCGAAAGCCCTTTGCGTCGCAGCGCTTCCCGAACGTCGTCGCTGACCGCCCGGCGGACCGTCTCGTACAGCTCGCGCTCCTCTTCGGTGAGCACGACCGTTCGTACGACCTCGGTCTTGGGCGGCAGCTCCGAGAGGACCGCGTCTTTGGTCCGACGCAGCAGGAAGGGCGCGGTCCGACGCCGTAGACCCGCCCCGGCATCGACGTCACCGCTGCGCTCGACCGGTCGCGCGTAGGCGCGGTTGAACTGGGCCTGCGAGCCGAGCAAGCCCGGGGCCACGAAGCGGAAGATCGACCACAGCTCGAGCAGGTTGTTCTCGACCGGCGTACCCGTCAGCGCGAGCCGCTGCCGCGCGCGGAGGGCTCGTGTCGCCTGGGCAATCTTGGCGCGAGGGTTCTTGATCGCTTGCGCCTCGTCGAGCGCCACGAGGTGGTAGGCGGCGTCGCGCAGCCCGTCGTCTCGCAGCAGCGTCGCATAGCTGGTCAGCACGATGTCGAAGTCCTCGAGCCGATCGACCGTCTCCGCGCGGTCGGGACCGTGGGCCATGCCAACCCGCAGCTGCGGCGTGAAGGTGGCAGACTGCTGGGCCCAGGTGCCCAAGACGCTCACCGGCGCCACGACGAGGCACGGGCGGTCGAGGCGGCCCGCATCGCGCTCGGAGAGGACGTGCACGAGCACCTGCACGGTCTTGCCCAGGCCCATGTCGTCCGCCAGGACGCCGCCACACCCGGTCCGGTGCAGCAGCTGCATCCACGCCACGCCCACCTTCTGGTAGTCGCGCAGCTCACCGTCGAACCCCGCGGGCACCATGGCGTCGTCGGGCCCCACGCCTGCGCGCAGCGCTTCGCCGAGCTCGCGGAGGGACGCGTTGCCCCGCCATCGGTCGACCTCGAGCTGGGTGAGCCACGCCGCGTCGTAGGTCGAGGCGCGCAGCCGCATGTTCGGACCTCGGCTCGACGTGCTCATCGCGACGAGCCCGTCGAGGATGCGCTGGACCTTCTCGGCGTCGACGCGCAGCAGGGAGCCGTCGTCGAGGCGTAGCGTGATCGAGGCGCCCACGACGATGCGGTCGTGCTGCAGCCGGCCGTCGTCGATCGCTCGCAGCAGAACGGGCAGTAGGTTGACGCGCTTGATGCCCTCGGGACCGTCGATGTCGACGCCGAGCTCGAACGAGAACCATCCGCCGCCGGGTTCGCCCTCGTCGTCGTCGACGTCGAGGTACCAGGCCGAGGGTTCGACGGGGGCGACCGCCTCCGGAGGCGTTCCGCTGCGCGACCATCCGCGCGACTCGAGGACGGGTACGAGGTCGAGTAGCCCCAGCCAGCCGTCTGCGTCGAGAAGCAGGCGCCCCTGCTCGTCGGGGTCGGGTAGACCGAGCTCGCGGAGCATCGCCAGGGCCTCGCGCTCGGATTCGCGGTCGCGCCGCATGATCTGCAGCGTCGCGCCGTCCCAGTGCGACAGCTCCGAACCCCCACCGTGCAGTGGCACCCCGACGGGGCCGTATCGCAGGCCGACCGTGGCGTGCGGCCCCGCGTCGTCGGTGTGCAGGTGAAGCGTCGGGGTGACCTCGACCTCGGGCCGAACCACGCTGCCGTGCAGGGGCAGGGGCAGGGCGAGCGCCGTCAGTCGCTCGAGGAACGTCGACTCGTACGCCACCTCGACCGAGAGGCTCGGCGCGTCGAACAGCGTGCGGCGCAGTGCGGCAGGCAGGGGGTTCGGCGCGTCACCGACCGTGCCGTCTTCGGTATCGAGGAACACCGGGGGCTCGCAGGGCACGACGATGCGCGCGGGCGCGTCGACCTCCAGCATCAGCCGCTGGCTCGCGTCGGGTTTGGGGTGCCAGCGTACGCTGCAGGCGTCGGTGACGTCGTCGCTCCATCGCAGCGTCGGCCCGTCCCAGTGCTGCCAGCGCGCTCGGCCCGTCTCCAAGAACCGCCGGAGCATTGCGGCCGATCCGGGCGTGGTCGGCAGGGACTCGTCATCCCGGGGGCTCGCGACGCGCAGCGTGTGCCACAGGTCGAGGTCGTCGTGCTGCACCCCCGCTGGAACCACGGACTGCGCGGAGCCGACGACGAGTCGGGCCACGCGGGGCTTGCCACGCCCTGCCTTGGGCCCGACCCGCGGCTGGATGCGAAGCCGAAGCGCACCTTCGGGGCTCTCGGCGAGGCTGATCAGGTAGCGAACTTCTCGGTCGCTCGCCTCCGGCAGCACGGGGGCCGGCAGGCGCGGAAGAATCCGCGGCGGAGAGGGCTCGGGGGGGTGCTCGAGCAGTCCGAGCAGCTCATGCATCACCTTGCGAGCTTCCACCTCGACGGTGAGGTTGGGGTCGGCGAGCGTGTGCAGAGCCGCGGCGAGGTGTTGGCAGTCGTAGCGGACGTCGCAGGTGCATTGGCCGTGGACGACCGTGCGGCCGAGCTGAAACTCGACCGTCTCGACCCGGTTGGTGCCGACCTTGGCCGTGTACCAGCCACGCATGCCGTCGGCTTCGGCACACGACTGCACCGCGCCTTCCCGCGCGAGCTCGAGGCCACGCTCCCAGGTGGTTGAATCGAACTGTCGCGACAGGGCCGCGAGGTCGAGGTCGAGGTCACTCATGCGGCGCGGGGGTCGAGTGCATCCGGGTCGATGCGAACGCGGGGGCGTGCGGCTGCGCCGGCGAGCAGGGCGGCACAGATGCCGGTGGCGATGATGGCGAGTCCGGGGGGCTCGTGGCCGATGAACTGGAGGCGGAGCCAGCCGAAGGTCGCCGCGATGAGCACCGCGCCCCAGCGAACGTGGAAGGCAGGTGCGGTCGGGACGCCGTCGACGCGGGCGCGCATGGCCTCGCCGAGCATGCCCAGCAGTGCCGAGCCGCTGACGCCGAGCAGGGCCCACGGCGCGATGCCCTCGCCCTGGTTGGCGATGCTCATCGCCAAAAGCGTGACCTCGATGAGCAGCAGCATCGAGGCGCCGCGGATGGCCATCGCGCCGAAGGTCCGCCGGGTCGCCACGTGGACTGCGACGAGCAGGCCGAAACCAAATGGCAGGCCGAGCGTGAGCGCGATGAGCAGGCCGGCGACGATGTCGTCTCGGAGCACGAGCAAAACGACGTCGACGATGCTGAAGCCGCTGTCGGTGTCGATCGGGAGGAGGGCACAGCCGAACAGCAAGGCGCCGAGGACTCCGCACGGCCAGGGCAGCGCGGAGTCACGAGTGTCGCGGGTCGAAGTCGGCACGCGGCCCGAATATATCGCCGCTGGCGCGGCTTTGCTTCCCCGGCGGAGGTCCGCGGCGGGCGCGACGCTGTTTGGGAGCCGTGTGCGCTACCCGTTGGGCTTGTAGCCGCTCCAGCTCAGCCGGTTGCTACGGCCCACCAGGTCGTTGTACGCGCGGCTCATCTTGCCGACCGAGCCTTCGACCATCCACGCGGAGGATCCCCCCAGCTGCCGCTGCTCGAAGTCGGAGTAGGGCTTGTTGTCCCGCTTGCGGCGCTTCAGCTCCTTTGCGGCCTTGAGGTAGTCCTCGGCGCTGTCGATGAAGCTGTCGAACATCATGACCGAGTCGGCCTCGGCCTTGTTGGCCTTCATGTAGTCGTCGGCCTCGGTGACGGCCTTGTCGTAGGCCTCCAGGACCTTTTCGAACTCGGCGAGGTCCAGATTTTCCAGCCCGTGCACGTCGCCGATCTCCATGAGGTGCTTGGCCTTGGCCATCACGTTGGCGTTTTGGAACTGCAGCTTCCGCCCCATCTCTTTTTCGAGCTGGGCGAGCCGGCGCTCCTGTAGGCCGTCGTTCGCGTCACTCACGACTTTGCGGAAGGCTTGGTCGGCGGTCTGGAACGCCGCAAAACCCGAGGCGAGGCCCTCGTGCATCTCCTTGCCCTTGGCGAACTGGTCGTCCTTGTAGTCGTCGTGGTCGTAGTACTCGTACGCCTCGTGGATCTTGGGCTGGATCGCCTGGTAGGCGGCCATCCACGTGCTCGCAGCCTCCTCGAGCGCCGGATCGTCGGGGTCGGCGTTGTTCGAGTTGTTGATGCCGTCGAGGCAGCTCTGGTCGAGCTCGTGGTCGTACAGCCCGTACACGTTCTTTTCTTTTCCGGTGACGCCCGCCTCGATGTCGACCCAGCTGGCGTAGCGGTCGGCCGAGTCGAGGACCGAGCCCGACGCGCCGTTGATGCAGCCGATGTAGCCGTCGAGCTTCATGCCGAGCTTGTCGTCCTCGGTCATGCCGGCGGCCGCGTTGCTGGCGTCGCCCGCCATTTCGGCGCCTTTTTCGAGCAGCTCGGTGACCTGGTCGCAGCCGGCCAGACCGACGGCGCACAGAACGAGGGCAAGGGAGTACCGTGGCATGCCGCGGTTGTACCAAGTGCGCGGGGCGGCGGAAGGGCCGGCTTCGGGGGCGAGCGTGCAGACTGGAGCCAAGGTGCTGTACGTGTAGACCAAGCCTCTCGGCCGCACATGACGCGGCCCCATTGAAAAAGCGGCTCTCCCTGAGACCGGGAGAGCCGCCGTGAACGGCCGAGGCCAGCTCGGCTACATGCGCTCGAAGATGCCTGCAGCACCCATGCCGCCGCCGATGCACATCGTGACCATCGCGTAGCGACCCTGGCGGCGGTGCAGCTCGTGAATCGCCGTGGCGGTCAGCTTGGCGCCGGTGCAGCCCAGCGGGTGGCCCAGCGCAATGGCGCCGCCGTTGGGGTTGACCTTGTCCTGGTCGAGGCCGAGCTTGCGGATGACCGCGAGCGACTGGGCCGCGAACGCCTCGTTGAGCTCGAACAGGTCGATGTCCTCGAGCTTGAGGCCGGTCTGCTTGAGCACCTTGGGAATGGCCTCGATCGGGCCGATGCCCATGACGTCAGGCGCGACGCCGGCGACCGCGAACCCGACGAAGCGAGCCAGCGGCGTCAGACCCAGCGCTTCCGCCTTGGCTTGGCTCATCACGACCGCCGCCGCGGCGCCGTCGTTCATCTGCGAGCTGTTGCCCGCGGTGACGCTGCCCTTGACGTGGAAGGCGGGGCGCAGCTTGCCGAGCGCTTCGATGCTGGTGTCGGCGCGCGGTCCTTCGTCGACCGTGTGCGTCTTGCCTTCGGCGGTGGTGATCGGAATGATCTCGTCCTTGAACTTGCCGCCCTCGATGGCTGCGACCGCCCGCTTGTGGCTCTGCAGCGAGAAGGCGTCTTGGTCTGCGCGGCTGATCTCGAAGCGCTGCGCGACGTTCTCCGCCGTGAGGCCCATCGAGATGTAGTAGTCGGGATGGTTCTTGACGATCTCGAGGCTGAGCGTGGCCTTGTTGCCGCCCATCGGCACCATGCTCATCGACTCGACGCCGCCCCCGATACCGCATTCGATGGCGCCCAGCTGGACGCGCTCGGCCACGGTGGCGATCGCCTGCAGACCGGAGCTGCAGAAGCGGTTGATGGTGATGGCCGAGCTGGACTCGGGCAGGCCGGCGCCCAGGCCGATCATGCGGGCGACGTTGAGGCCCTGCTCGGCCTCGGGCATGGCGCAGCCCATGACCACGTCATCGACGATTTCCTTGGGGAACGTGTCCCCGAGGCTGTCGAGCACGCCCTTGAGCATCTCGATCGAGAAGTCATCGGGCCGAGTGTTGCGCAGCACGCCTTTGCCGGCTTTGCCGACGGCGGTGCGACGGGTGGCGACGAGAACGGCTTCTTGGAATTGAGGCACTTGAAAAATCCTTTGTTCGCGGTGAAGGCCGACGCACGGCGGCGGCCCGCGGGGTTGGGGGCCCCGGAGCTGGCTTGGCCAGTCCGGGGGAAGGGGCGCGAGGCCCCTTCGGAAAACTCAGTTACGCAGAGGCTTGCCGGTGGAGAGCATGTGCGCCATCCGGTCTTTCGTTTTCTGCGTGCCGCAGAGGCTGACGAACGCTTCGCGCTCGAGGTCGAGGATGTCCTGGGCGGTCTTGGTGGCGCCCGAGGACTCCATGCCGCCCGAAAGGACGTGGGCGATCTTCTGCGCGACCAGCTGGTCGTGCTCGGAGGCGTAGCCGCCCCAGGCGAACATCTGCGCGCCCATCAGGAAGCTGGCGCCGCGCGAGGCCCCGATGACCTTGAGGGGCTCGTTGCGGTTGGGCGGCACGAAGCCGGCTTCGGCCATGCCAATCGCCTTCTTCTTGGCCTCGGCGATGACGCGGTGCTTGTTGAACACCACCTTTTGGTTCTGACCGAGGAAGCCCTGTGCCTTCGCCTCGTCGGCGCTGGTCGCCACCGTGGCGGCCGCTGCCGCTTCGAATCCGCGGCGCACCCAGGGGTAGGGGTCGCCGTCGGGGACTTGGCTCGCCCAGCGGCTGGCGCGACGGACGATCTCCTTGAGGCCACCACCGGCCGGCAGCACGCCGACGCCGATCTCGACCAGGCCGACGTAGCTCTCGGCCGCGGCCACGGTTGCGTTGCCGTGCATGACGGTCTCGCAGCCGCCGCCCAACGCCATGCCGTGCGGTGCGGTGACCACAGGGATGTTGCTGTGGCGCACGGTCATCAGACCCTGCTGCAGCGCGTCGACGGCCTTCTCCAGCTCTTCCCACTTCGACTGCCCCGCGAGCGCGAGGATCGTGAAGATGTTGGCACCGACGCAGAAGTTCTCGCCGTTGTTGCCGATGACCACGCCTCGGATGCCGCGCTTCTCGGGCTCGGTGACGGCGCTGACCATCATCTTGCCGATGCCGTCGTCGAGGGCGTTCATCTTGGAGTGGAACTCGACGCAGGCGATGCCGTCGCCGAGGTCGACGAGGCTGGCCGAAGCGTTGCTCTCGATGACCTTGTTCTGCTCTTTGAGCGCCGAGAGGATGATGATGCCCTCGGGCGCGGGCACGGGCTCGTGCGCCTTCCGCTCGGCGATGAACATCGTGCGCTCGGCTTCGGGTCCGGCGTACCAGGTGGCGTCGTCACCCTTGGCGGCGAGCAGAGCCTTGGCCGCGGGCGCGACCTCGTGACCCATCGACTCGAGCTGCTCCACGGCCCACTTGACGCCGATGGCGTCCCACATGGCGAAGGGACCCTGGTCCCAGCCGTAGCCCCACTTCATCGCATCGTCGATTTCCTTGGGGCCGTCGCTGATCTCACCCAGGCGGTTGGCCGAGTAGTTGAACAGCGGCAGGTACACCTTGCGCAGGAAGTCGCCGGCGCGGCCCTCGAGGCGAAGCGCGGCGTGCAGGCGCTCTTGCCACTTGAGCTTCCTGATCTTGTCGACCTCGGGGAACTTCGCCTTCTCCTTGTCGCGGTACTCGAGCGTGTTCAGGTCCAGCGCCAAGACCTTGCGCTTGCCGTTCTCGTCCTTGGTCTTCTTGTAGAAGCCCTGCTTGGTCTTGTCGCCCTTCATCCCCTTTTCGAACATCTGCTCGATCTTGGGGTGTACGACCATCTGGTCGTGCATCTCGTCGTAGTTGGCGGCCGACTTGTCGGCGCTGGTGGCCTTCTTGAGGTTGCCGATGACGAGTGCGGCGACGTCGATGCCGACCAGGTCGCCCAGGCGGAAGCTGCCCATCTTGGGGCGGCACATGAGCTTGCCGTTGAGCAGGTCGACTTCTTCGACCGTGTACCCGCCGTCGAACGTGGTCCCGAAGGTGAGCAGCATCTCGCCGATGCCGATGCGGTTGCCGATGAAGTTCGGGGTGTCCCGACAGGGCACGATGCCCTTGCCGAGCACGTGGTCACCGAATGTGGACAGCTGCTGTGCGATCGCCGGGTCGGTGTACTGCGAGCTCACCACCTCGAGCAGGTGCATGTAGCGAGGCGGGTTGAAGAAGTGCATGCCGACGACGCGCTTGCGGGCGTCCTCGGGCAGGTCCTCGGCGATGGAGCCGACGGGCAGACCCGAGGTGTTCGTCGCGAGCACGGCGTGAGCCGGAGCCGCCTTGGCGATGCGGTCGAAGAGGGGCTTTTTGATGTCGAGCCGCTCGATGACCGCCTCGAGCACGAGGTCGGATTCGCCGACGGCCGTTTCGAGGTCGTCGTCGATGTTGCCCGCGGTGATGCGCGACGCGAACGCCTTGTTCATGTACGGCGCCGGCTTGGTCTTGAGCATCTGCTTCATCGCGCCCAGGGCCAACGCGTTGCGCTTGGCCGCGGGGGCGTCCGACTCGACGCCTTTGGGAACGATGTCCAACAGGTGGGTGCGGATGCCGGCGTTGGCGAACTGGGCTGCGATCTGAGCGCCCATCGTGCCAGCGCCGATCACGGTCGCGACCAGCTCGTGCGGGGGTCGGTTGAGACTCACGGCGCGGAGGTTATCCCTGCAACCACATCCACCTCTAGTGGGAATGGGGCACCTTCGGGCTGCCGTTTTGCAGCGGGGCGGATCGCCCCGGCGCTCGCAAGCGCACCACATCGGAATCACATGCAATTTGGGCGAGCGGTGCTACCGTGAAAGACTAGAACCGATGGACCGTCGGACGACGCAGCGGCTGCGTCTACGCAGCCTGGGATTACTCAGCGTGTTGGGGTTGACCCTCACCGCGTCGCCCCAGCATTCCGACGCCCAGACGGACGGGCAGCCCGAAGACGCCGCCGCGGTCGCGAACGGGGCGGACCTGCCCGATCCGGTGGGACCTGCCGCCGCGCCGGTCGACGCCGATGCGGTCGCGAACGACGGGTCCGGCCCGCTCGTCGGCATGGCGGGCGCCGCAACCGCCCTCGCCATTCGAGACCACGCGGCCGCGCTGCGGCTGAGCGCAGGCAGCGATGAGGTCGGCAGCGACGCTTGGTACGCCCGCGCTGCACTGCGGGGCCGGGCGCAGCTTCGCGCCGAGCAGGCGGCCGACGCCGTCGCAACGCTGGCCCCGCTCTGGGCCGAGAAGAAAAGAGGCGACCACTTTCCGCCTGAGATCCTCGGCTTCGAGCTGGCGCAGGCCAAGCTCGCGTGGGCGGCCAGCGGGGCGCTGCCCGTCGCCGAAGCCGATACCCAGCGCCGCGAGGCCGTCAGCATTCTCGGCAAGGTTCGCAAGCTCTCTCCGATCCGAAACCTGGCCGAGGTCCGCGTGCTGCAGTCCGAGGCGCTCGCGCAGATCCAAGGCACGACGGCGCGCGAGACGACGCTGGCCGGTCGCAAGGCCGCGACGGCGCTGCAGCGGATCTTTCGCGACTATCCCAACCACCCGCGGGTGGGCGAGCTCTGGCTCGAGCAGGGCAAGGCGATGGCGCGCGGTGGCGACCCGAAAGGGGCCGCCGAACAGTTCCGCACGATTTTCATCCAGCGCGCGGGCGAGCCCGAAGCCGACGCTGCCTGGGCGGAACTTGAAGCACTCGCCGAGGCGAGCACGCGGGTGCGCGCGGGCGAGCTTTCCACCACCGAGAAGCTCGAGCGCGCCATGGCGGCGCGCCGGCTGCGGTGGGTCGAGCTGTCGAGGGAGATCCTCGACGAGGTCATCGACACCACGTCGTCCAAGTCGCTGCGGACCCAGGCGCGCTCCTCGAGGGCCTACACCGCCTACAAGCAGCGAGACTTCGCGCGCTGCGCCGATGACCTGCGGCCGGGCTACGAGGCCACCGGCTACATCGAAACGCGCGACCGCTTGCTGCGCTGTCTCGAGCGCGGGGCGATGTACGACGAAGCGCTGTCGATCTACGACGAGGTCGCCAAGAGCAAGCGCAAGGGCACCCGCGCCAACGCCTACTGGAACGCCACGAACCTCGCCGTGCGGGCGGGCTTGTACGCGCGCGCCGAGGACTACCTCGCCAAGTACGAGAAGCTCTCCGCCGGCAACCGACAGAGCCGAACGTGGCTGCACGCCTGGCTGCCGATGCGGCTGGGCCGGGTCGACGAAGCCATCGCGGGCTTCGAGGCGGTCGAGCGCTACAGCAGCGACCGTCTACGTGCGCGCTATTTTCGGGGCAAGCTGCTGTTGAGCACGGACGACCCGGCCAAGCAGCTGCAGGGCGTCGACCTGCTGAACGAGACCATCGAGAAGAACCCGCTGTCGTACTACAGCCTGATGGCCCGGCAGCGGCTGCTCGACGCCGAGCGCCCCGTCCCCGAGCTGCCCGCGCTCGAGCCCGCGCGCGGTGAAGCGGTTCACCCCACGCGCGCCGAGGTCTCCGCCACGCTCGCCCGGGTCGACGAGACCTTCGGCGACGCCTGGCCCACGCTGAGGCGCGCGCGTCAGCTCTACACGGCCGGCTATCTCGAGGAGGCGCGCCGCGAGTTGCGGGTCACCGTGCAGGCGTACGAGACCCGCGGCGGCAAGTCGGGCGGCCCGCGGAACGAGTCGTTCATCGTCGGCCTCGGCTGGAAGCCCGATTGGAGCTACCCCCGCATTCGCCCCACGCGCGATGGCCTCAAGACCCTCCGCAGCAAGGAGAGCGCCGCGCAGCTCAAAGAAGACCTCCGCGAGCTGGCCCGCGGCCTCGACGAGCCGTACCGCTTCGCCAAGATGAGTAGCTCGGCCGACGGCGCGTTCAAGGCCCGCTGGCATCCGCGCGCCTTCCGGGCCGCCGTGGAGCGCGAGGCCCGACTGCAGGACGTCGACCCCATCCACATGTGGTCGCTGATGTACACCGAGTCGCGGTTCCGTCGGTTCGTCGTCTCTCCCGTCGGCGCCCGCGGTGCTCTGCAGATCATGCCCTGGACCGCGCAGCAGCTCGCCGAGCGCCTGGGCGAGCTCGAGCCTGGCGGCTCGTTCAACGACGACGGTCTCTTCGACATCGACACCAACGCCCACCTCGCCGGCTACTACGTCGCCGAGCTGCTCAAGAAGTTCCACGGCCAGGCCCCGATGGCCTACGCCAGCTACAACGGCGGCCCCTCGAACGTGCAGCGCTGGGTCGAAGCCAAGGCCAACGGTGAAGCCAAAGTCCCGCTCGAGCGCGACGTCTTCATCGAAGAGATCGCCTTCCGCGAGAGCTACCGCTACGCAAAGCGCGTCACCGAGGTGTCCGCTGCGTACAGCCTGATGTACCGCGGCGAGTTCCCGAGGTGGGACAACTTGGTCGACGCCGAGGTTGAGGACAACATCGCGTTTTAGCCTTCGAGGGAAACCTCTCGGTTTCCCTCACTTCGGCAGCGAAGCTGCCTTCGTTTCACCCTTCCAAGGGCGCCCGGTGGGGCGCCTCTCGCTTCGCTCGTGGTTTGTGCGCGTGTCGAGAGGCGTGGGGAGGGCCCACGAAGGCTGGCGGTGGATCCTGCCGGCCTCGAGG